>JANMKB010000687.1:0-31674 GCA_031371805.1 Blastocatellia bacterium
ATACACCATCCGCCAAAACTGCCTCCGGCCCGAAACCATCGGTCAAACTCTATTCCATCTTTGCCCTGCAAAATGGCCGGGAGTTCAAGGGCGAATTTGCGACTGCCAAAGCCAGTCACGCTTTTACCTTCACGCCTCAGGTTGCCAAAATTAATCAGGGCAGGCTTGAATTGGTTGGGACGTTCAGCCTCGGAGCGCACAAAATTCCAAATATCACCGCCACACTCGCGGCAACGCAGGGCGGGATTGGTGCAGTTCCGGCGAAAATCCAGGTGCGTCCGGTAAGTACAACGCCGGGTTTGCCCACTACTGAATCCACTGGCGCACGCGGGTATGTCGGGACAATGTATTTCAAATTATCACCGCTCAAACCATCCACAACTGGCCTGACGATTGCGATGAATAAAGTCCAACTCAACGTCCGGTTATTCCCCACCAGCGACCTCGAACGTGAATTACAATTTCAATATTCCGAGGTGGTAGCAGCGCTCAATAGCAATGACCCGGAAGTGAGCAAAAATGTTGCCGCCCTCAATCAAAGTTTCTCGAAGAGATAGGAAATCAGCCTGTCTTTTTTGCTCAACCAAAAGTTGCAGATTCCTTGACTTGCTCAACCAAAAGTTGTAGATTCTCTGCCATTGACTTAGTTTGTTCCTACAAACATATTACAAAATAAAAAAGCTTTGCTGTTCGATGATTATTTTCAATTCAATTCCCCTGATTTTAAAAGATATTAACTGATATTTTTTTATTATTGTTGCTTGATTTGAATCCGCCAATAAATTTTCCGTGGTTGCTGATTCCATTCTATCAAACAGCAATCATCTGCTAATTAACCAAGGTAAAAGTGCTAACTTTTCGGAGGAATTCCTAATGCATAGAAGTACACAAACTTCTACATCACATTTGAGCGCTCTCGCCCTACGCGGTCGTCTTTTGACACCGGTAGTAACGGCGACATTTGCTCTAATGTTCATGCTCTTGCTCCAACCTGCGGCATTTGCTCAGGTCTCGGCAAGCGGCACCATACGCGGAGTCGTGAGAGATCAGGCTGGTGCAGTCGTCCCCGGTGCGGACGTGACAGCCAAATCTGAACGCACCGGCTCAGAACGCAAAGGCAAATCAAACAGCGATGGAGGCTTTAGTTTCCCCGCGCTTGACCCCGGCACTTACACCATTACGGTCGAAGCCGGCAACTTTAAGAAAAGTGTCCAAACCGGAGTTACCCTTAGCCCCAGCGAAACAAAAGGTATAGATATTGCCCTACAAGCTGGTGGTATGAACGAAACCGTCAACATTGTTGGCAGCGCGATTGAAGAAATCAAAACCGAAACCGGTGAACGCTCCAACACCATCAAAGCTTCACAGATTGAAAACCTTTCAATCATTGGTCGAAGTAGTCTGGAACTCCTGCGCGTCCTTCCCGGCGTTGTCGCTCCTGACCAGGCCGGAGCCGTTACCAGTTTTGGTAACGCTGCTGATTACGCAGTCAACGGACAGCGCGGCAATAATAACAACGTCTCCGTAGACGGTTCACGTGTTATTGACATCGGTTGTAACTGCGGCAGTATCGTTTCAATGAACAACGATATGGTGCAGGAAGTCACGGTTCAGTCCAGTAACTTCGCGGCTGAACACGGCAACAGTGGTGTTCAGATCAGTGCAGTCACCAAAGGTGGCGGACGTGATTTTCATGGTTCTGTTTACAACTACACTCGCCATGATGCCTTAGCGGCAAATGACCGTTTCCGTAATTACCTCAAAGGGGCTGATCCGAAGTCACTAGCAGGCGCTCAGCCAATCGGTCGTTTCTACTATACCGGTGGAAATATCGGTGGCCCTCTTTACTTACCTAAAAAGGTCTTCGGGCCATTAGGTGGATTCAACGAAAGCCGAGACAAATTATTTTTCTGGGTTGGTTATGAAGATCAAAAGCAAAGCTTTGGAGCTGATCCCAAGACAGCCGTTGTTCCAACTCTAAAACAGCGCACTGGTGATTTCAGTGAAGTCATTGGTAAGAGCATTTTGAATCAGGCTGGTGAAATCAGGATTCCAGGCGGATTTGCTGGTACAGGAACGGCGATTCCCAATGGTAACTTAAAACCTTATATTCACCCTTATGGGCAAGCGCTAATTAATCTTTATCCGGCTCCAAATTTTAACGATCCGACTGGACGTTATAATTATGTCGCTAACCCCACTCAATTCTTAAACCGCAAAGACCTTAAAATGCGTTTCGATTATAAGCTCAACGAGAAATCGAACATGTATGTTCGGCTTACGCATGAGACAGAGTTGCAGGATGGCGCGTATGGTATTTGGTGGGGGCCGTCAAGCTACGAATTGCCGACTCATAACCAAAGTGCCAATCTTGGACGCTCAGTGGCAGTTGGTATTACCAGCGTGCTGAATCCGACCATGACGAATGAAATCGTTATCAGCGGTAGCAAGCTCAAACTTGATAACAACTACGCTGACGCGAGTAAAGTCAAATTAAGTACTTTGGGACTTAATAACCTAAAGCTTCCTTTTGACAAGCAATTTGGTCGTCAGAGCGATAACGCTCCTTTATCATTAATCAGTTGGGCCATGGGTTCACTCTGGTCACCGGGAACGAATCCGATTTTTGCTTATAATGACAGCTTCTCGGTGACTGACAACTTAACCAAAATTGTTGGCAGCCATTCCTTGAAATTCGGCGCTGTCGTCGAACAGGGTAACAAGAAGCAGAACTTCCAGGATACTTCTGAAGGTCAGATTGAATTCAATCAGTGGAATAGCAACGGTACGAACAATGACTTTGGAAATTTACTGGTTGGCCAACTCGGAAGTATTGGTCATAGCGTAAAAATCAAACCAGGTAACTATCGTTTCTACAACTACGAAGGCTATGCACAGGATTCATGGAAGATTCGCTCCAACCTTACTTTTGAGTACGGGATGCGTGCGAGCCACATGACGATCAATAAAGAGCGCAAAGGATTCGATGTTTTATTCGATCCTAAAGCTTACAAACTTGGCGCTGGATACTACATCAACGGTGATCCATTCAGCCCGAACGGTATTATCGCAGCTTCTCGTGGACAAATTCCAAAGGGTGCTGTTGAGCCACCGCCAGTTGAATGGGCGCCCCGTATTAATCTCGCATGGGATGTTAAGAAAAACGGTAGCCTGGTCGTTCGTGGCGGGGCTGGAATCTTTTACAACCGTGTCCAGGGTAACGCTCAATACGATGCAACCCTTCGTTCAGCAACGAACGGAAATATTAGCACCAGCTTTGGTTCAGGTACTACGATTCAAGGGTCAGGCACGTCAGCCGACGGCAAGACTTTTGACCAGATTGGTGGATTAACATTTGACAATCTGTCTTTGCCAAATCCTCTCAAACTGGCAAGTGGTGGTGGTGATATTCTTTCACCAAACCCTGATTCCAAAAAATTCCCAACCACGTACTCAATGAGTTTGAGTGTCGCCAAACGACTCCCATTTCAATCAGTACTTGAAGTTGCGTATGTCAGTACGCTGGCTCGCCATCTTGGTAATCGTCGCAACATTAACTATGTACCACTTGGAGCGTTGTTAAAGGGGGCGGTTCCTGGTGATCCTGGCAGTACCGTTACATTTTTAGATACGACGAAATGTAACCCAGCGGTTGCAGGTAGTTGTAATCCGACTGTAACGACCGGAGTCAAGGCTGATTTAACGAACATCCTCGTCCGTGAAGCACTTGATGGAGCAGCTATCAACAAATTCAGAACATTCCCTGATTTGAATACACTTCGTTATCAGGAATATACGGGAACCTCCAACTATCATTCGCTGCAGGCAACCCTCAGCCGTCAGTTAGGCAAAAACCTCCAGTTCTACGGAACCTACACTTTCTCGAAAGTATTAGGAACCCTGGCTGGTGACGGTGAAGACGTTGATCCGTTGGATGCTCGTGGGCGTACCTATGGCGTTCTGAACTATGACCGAACTCACGTCTTTAACCTCTCGTACAACTATAATATTCCTGAGTTGGCACGGGGTGGCTTAAAGAACAAGTTCACCGGTGGCTTACTTAATGGCTGGCAATTATCTGGTATCACCACGTTAAGTAGTGGTACTCCGATTCGTCTTCGATTTAATGGCGATGTCGTCGGCTCACGGACTGCTATTGCTTATTTTGGTTCGGATGCCTTTATTACTGGCAACAACGCTTCTGGCGCTGTTTCACCAGTATTCACTGGTGATCCACGTAAAGGTGGAACTAAAGTTGGTGATACACTTATTGATGTCAATGGCGTTGGCTTCCCAGCTGCTGGAACCTCAGGTCCATCGGTTTCACCGTTGTACGTTCGGTCTCCAAATAAATCCAATTGGGACGTCAGTCTCTTCAAGAACATTAAGATTAAAGAAACAAAGACCCTGCAATTCCGTGCAGGCTTCTTTAATGTCTTCAATCAGGCGTTTGCGAGGAACATCAATACCGGTGATGCCGGCGCAAGCGACATTAATTTGACATTGCAGACGGTCTGTAACGTCAAAACTATTACTAACTTTAAGTATCTTGATAGTAAAGGGGTCGAGCAGACGTACAATCAAACCGTTGCTAATGGCAATGGTGGTACGGCTCAAGATCTTTGCGATATTTCCAAAGGATTTAGTCTCACTGATGACACTAAGAAGAACTTTGGAAAAATCACAACCAAGCGCGGCAATCGTGTAGTCGAATTGGCGCTCAAGTTCACCTTCTAAGCCCTGACTTAATTGGTGTTACAACTATTGGTGCGGGGGAGATGCGAAAACAACTCTCTCGCACCAAATTTATTTGGAGGTCTCCCCATGAAATACTACTTATTAGCGGTGGCATTATTATTGATTGCTTGTTTCACGATTGCGCAGGATTCTTCAGCGCGTCTCCTTTACGCCGACTTTGAAAAGCTCAGTAGGGAAAATCGCCCGATCAGCAATCGCGACGGACAAATCGTTTTTGATTCAAACGCTCCGAATCCTGCCAGTAAGCCAAAAATAAATCCTCGCATGTTTGGTGCGCAAGCTCCGCTCACACAGCGGCTGGGATTTGAATTCGACATTCCCCAAAACCCCTGGGCTGAGGCTTCAATGAAAGTAATTGGGATGAAAGACAAAGGTAGGTTGGATGATTGGGCTAAGACTTTGCTCGTCAAAAGTGAAGATGTCACCGGATATAAAAATCTTTCACTTGATCTTGGAGCCGCCGGCGTCACGCAACTTCGATTGCGCGTAATTAGCGAAGGAAACGGCGTAGATGCCGGGGGGGCGCATCCTGAAAAAATTGTTACAGTTACTTCATCACTTCAAAATTATAAAATTGCCTTGGCGGATTTTAAGCAGCCGACGGGTGACTGGGTCACAAAAAAAGTGACAACGGAACAAGTTTTGAAAAAGCTCACCGGGATTCAAATTAGCGTGACGCAAGCACCCTCCAAAGGCATCGTGATTACCGATAATATTGCTTTTGAAAAATAAGCGATTGAGACATTCAGAGTACAAACTTTAGTAGGCCAGCCGCTGCGCTTCGCTGGGGTTTGCACTCTGACCGAATATCAAAATAACATGCAAGAAATCCCCCGTAAGCCATTCGACCAGACATTTAAATTTTTAGCAGAGCAGGACGCGGAGGCTATATTATTTTTAGTGGGTGCGTTACCTGAAAATATCACTTCAATTGAATCGCTCCCACCTGAATTAAGTTCGACGACGCTCATCCCCGATCAACTTTATCTGGTGACAACACCGGATGAAAAATATATCGTTCACATTGAAGCGCAGACCTATTGGGATTCAGCCATCCCGCAGCGAATGTCGGAATATGCATTGTTACTTTGGTTGAAATATCATCTTCCGGTGATGGGCTATGTTCTGGTCTTGAGCCAGAAACGATTTCCTCGCAAAGTCATACCACTCAATAAAATTGATGCCGGGTACACACAAATTACAACGCATTTTGAAATCGTGCGTTTGTGGGAACTTTCCGCTGAAGAGGCATTGGCGCAAAACCGGTCAAGCTTAATTCCATTTATTCCTTTGATGCGCGGGGACGAATTGATTTTGGACGAAAGCGCGCAGGTTTTGCAGACAGTCACAGACGAACGATACAGGCTTGATTTAGCGATGCACTTTATTGTGCTGGCATCACTGCGCTACAATAAACTTGATATGTTTGATTTGATCGGGAGAACTACTATGATTTCACTACATCAATTATCGGATTCACCAGCATACCAAAGAATTTTTGGCGAAGGACTACAGGAAGGTCGCCAAGAGGGACGGCAGGAAGGTAGGCAGGAGGGTCGTCAGGAAGCAGCGGCACTTTTGGTACAAGTGATTCAGCATCTGACTACACAACGCTTCTCCGGTCTGAACATCAGTTCGGAACTTGAAAGAATTTCTGACCTGAATATTTTGGGACAAATTTGTGAAGAAGTGCCGCAAGTAGATAACGCTGAAACACTTGTCTCGCGGATCAAGGAATTATCGGCAGGGTAGTAAGATGCTGATTCTTGTTTTGTTCATTTTTTTGGCGATGCCTCAGGACGCGCAAACAATGCGTCAATCTGAAGCGCATTTTTCGCGTGCGGTTGAGCTGCAGCAAAAAGGGGATTTACAAGGTGCACGCGAAGCTTATGAAGCCGCCTTGAAATTGATCCCACGCCGTTCCGATGCGCTTTCAAATCTCGGCATTATTTATGCTAAATTAGGGCAGTACGAAAAAGCCATCAACAGTTATAAAGCTGCGCTGGAAGTTGATCCCGCCGAAAATATTACGCGCCTCAATCTGGGCATCGCTTTCTATCAAACCGAACATTACACCGAGGCGCAGATAGAATTTCAGAAAGTTGTAACGGTTCAACCTGAAAATTTCCAGGCACGCTTTTTGAATGGAATGTGCCTTTTTTATGCTGGAAAATTCAATCCGGCAATTTCTGAACTTGAGAAAGTTTACGCTGCGCAAAGTGAAAATATTTCGGTGTCGTATGCGCTGGCGAATGCTTACATTCAGAACCAGCAAATTGATAAAGGTCAGATACTCGTAGACAAAGTTTTTAAAAACTTAAACTCGGCGGAAGCTCATCTGATCATCGGTTCATTCAATTTAGCGCGGAAAGAATTACAGCCAGCGGCTGAAGAACTCAGGCAGGCAGTAGAGATGAATCCGAAATTGCCAACCGCACATTCACAGCTTGGCGTAGTCTATCTAATGACTGGAAACCGTGATTTGGCAATCAAAGCCTTTCAGGATGAATTGGCAATCAGCCCCAATGATTTCGTAGCGAATACGCGGCTCGGATGGTTGTATCGTGAAGACAATCGGCTGGATGAAGGAGAAAAACTCCTCAAGCGTTCACTCGAATTGAGGCCTAACGATCCTGCTCCGATGTTTCAATTGGCGCAACTGGTGAACGCGCAGGGAAAACCCGAAGAAGCCGCGAAATATCTTGAAGCCGTCGTCGCCCAGCTTCCGAATTACAATCAGGCGCACGTTTTGTTAGCCCGAATCTATTTCAAACTAAAACGCAATGAAGATGCGAAACGCGAACAGGCAATCATTGCTCGATTAACAGCGGAACAACAAAAAAATCAACCGACCGCAGAATCACAAAAACAGGCGGATCCAAATGATCGCAGCCTCAAGAATCCGCTCCCGAAATCAAATGAGAAGTAACCTGATAGTAAAATTGATTTTAGTAGTTGGATTTTTTGTTTGCGGGCTTGGGCTGGTAAGCAAAAGCCAAAATCCAAAGACAGTTTGGCGTCCCACGAAAGTTCCAGCCGGAACAAATTTTGCCGGACGACAAGCGTGTATTGAATGTCACGCCGATAAAAATAAAACTCAGCTTTTGAATTCTATGGGACGCGCTTTGGAATATGTCAGCGATTCCGAAATTCTCAGTAAATACCCCAGCCTGGCTTTCAAAAGTGGGCCATACTCAATCGAAATCGTGCGTAAAGATAAGCAAAGTTTTTATACTGTGACGAAAGGACAGGAAACGCTTTCTGTCCCGATCCGTTATGCTTTTGGACAAGGGAAAGCGGGGCAAACATACATCCTTGAATATCAGGGCGAGTTTTACGAAAGCCTGCTGAGTTATTACAACCAAGCGAAAGGGCTTGATTTCACGATTGGTTTGCCGCGGACAGTTCCTGATTCATTAAAGGCTGGACTGGGGCGACCAATTTCCGGCGATGAAACAATGCAATGTTTTGCGTGTCATTCCACGGGTGCTGTCAGTGGCAAAAAATTGCATCTGGATAAACTTGAACCGGGTCTTACCTGTGAAGCCTGTCACGGCCCCGGAACCGAGCACATTAAAGCGAGTAAAGCTGGAGAACCGAGCGTTAGTAAAATTTTCAATCCCGGTAAAATGAGTCCTGATGATCTGACGCAGGATTTTTGTGCTTCCTGTCATCGCGGCGCTGAAGACCTGATGGCTTTCCCGCGTCAGGGTGGAGTTAATAATGTCCGCTTTCAACCCTATCGAATTTTTAATAGTAAATGTTACAGCGATGATAAAAGAATCAGTTGTGTCGCGTGTCACAACGTCCACGAACCGCTGCAACAGGATGCAAAAGTTTACGATGCAAAATGCGCTGCTTGTCATACAAAGACAGAACCTGCTACGAGCAAAATTTGTAAGGTTGGAACAAAAGACTGCGCTTCGTGTCACATGCCCAAAATTGAATTATCAGGTTCGCACTCCACATTTACCGATCATCGCATTCGGATTGTGAAAGCTGGAGAACCGTATCCAAACTGAAATGTCCAATAAACTTTAGTTTGTTGAAGCTTCGCAGGCGAGACACAATTGCTGAGAGTAACAGCAACCTAAAATTTAATGGACTCCGAAAACCCAAATCTGCAATGATAACGAAATCACACTCCATCAAAATTCTTCTTTGTGTGTTGCTCATCGCCTTACCTGCGCTGGCACAAAAAAAACGTACTCCGACTGCGCAGCGTCCAGCCGTCGCAACTTCGCAACAATTCGAGCAAGCCTCCGCCAAAGCCAACCAGGCACGTGAAGCTGGCAATCTTGATGAGGCAATTGTGCTTTACAAAAAGGCTATTTCCTATTCGCCAAAATGGAGTGAAGGCTGGTGGTATCTGGCGACGTTGCTCTATGAAAAAGATCAGTATCCCGAAGCAGTCAAAGCCTTCAATAATGCCGCCGCCTTGAATCCAAAAACCGGAGCGCCAATTTCAATGATGGCTTTGTGCGAATTTCGCTTAGGCGATTACGACAATGCGCTGGCGCACTTGATTCAAGGGCGTACAATTGGCATTGGTGATAATCCTGAATTGAAAAAAGTTTTGCGCTTTCACGAAGGAATGCTCCTTTTGCTCAAGAGCGAATTTGAAATGGCGCAAAAAGTTTTTGACGGGCTTAGTTACGACAACGTCAATACAGAACAGCTTTTCATTGCCACTGGATTATCAATTTTACGCATTCCGAACCTGCCAACTCAGATTGATTTGAAGCATCCTGATTATCAAATGATTCGTCGCGCCGGATACGCTCAGCATTTAGTAGCGCAGTTAAATGCCAGCGATGGACAGCGTGAATATGATCGTCTGGCAGCGGATTTTGCGAAGGCTCCAGGAATTTTTTATGCCTATGGTCGTTACCTGCTGTACCAGCTTCGTAATGATGAGGCGGCAATTCCAGCTTTTCAAAAAGAGATTGAAAATTCTCCCCGTCACGCCCTGGCGCGGTTGCAAATCGCCTATATCAAAATCAAAAATAAAGAACCACAAGACGGGGTAAAACTCGCCGAAGAAGGCGTCAAGCTCAATCCGCGCTTATTGCTTGGACATTACATTTTAGGCCGCTCGTATCTTGAAACAGGAGAGAACCCACGTGCCATTGATGAGTTGGAAATCGCGCAACGCATGGCTCCCGACGAAGCTAAGATTTATTTCGCACTGGCTCGCGCCTACGCCAAAGCCGGACGCAAAGCCGACGCGGATCAGGCACGCCAGAATTTTACGAGATTGAATGCCGTCGCGGAAGCAGCGACAGCGAATGGACAGGGGCGTGCGACGGCGATTGAAGAGAGTGAGGAAAAGCCTAAGCCATGACTGGAGCGCAAGCGTCCCCGCTTGCAAACGTCACGGGAGCGGCGTGAAAGACTTACGCCTGGAAGCAGATTTTTCAGATCTGTATGATGCTACGCTTGCGCTCCAGTCAAATTCATTTCGTCTCCTTAATGATAATTTTCTGATCCGCTTTTACGTCATTCAATGTTTGCCTGACCCCGCTTGACCACGTGATTTCAATGGAATCAAGTTTATTATTTTTCCCAAGCCCGATGATCTGCGTCAGCGAAGAGGCGCCAAACGATCCACCGCTGCTGACTTCACGATAACGCAAAGATTTCTGACCTTTCACATCAATCAAATTCACTTTTATCTTTGCACCAATCGCAGCTCGATTGGATTTTTCTCCCACTAATTTCAGCGCGATCCAATGATTGCCGTTGTTCTGGTTCGGGTTCTCGAACAAAGCTTTGTTGTATTTATCGCCGGGAATGAAGCCGCCGACGTTGACGAATAAATCCTGATCGCCGTCGTTGTCAAGATCGCCGAACGCTACGCCGTGCCCTTTTTGCAGGTGTCCTGTGCCCGATGACGCAGTGACATCTACAAAAGATTTTCCGTTCACGTTGCGAAAGAAAAAATTAGGCATCAACGCCGTATACGACGGAGCGCCCGTGCCGAGATAAAAATCCAGGAAGCCGTCATTGTCTACATCGCCGAAATTCGCGCCCATCGTCGGGACGACGCGATTCAATTTTACCTGGGCAGTAATATCATCAAAGCCGCCGTGACCATTGTTGTGATAGAGCTTCATCGTTTCCGCCTGCGCAGGTAATCCGAGGTAGCCGCGTGCGACTTCGGTAACGGATGGCACAAAGCTCGCCACAAAAAGATCAAGGAACCCGTCATTGTCGTAATCACAAAACCACGTGGGAAAACTCATAATTGGCTTTTCGACTTTGAGCGATTTCGCTACGTTGGTAAAAGTTCCGTTGCCGTTGTTGTGATACAAAAAATTTTCGCTGCCATAGTTAGAAACGTACAAATCTGCGAAGCCATCATTGTCGTAATCGCCCCAGGTCGAGCCTTTGGTGAAGGCAGTTTTTTTGACTCCGGCTTTGATCGAAACATCGCTGAACGTACCGTCTTTATTATTGTGGAAGAGCTGGCTCGGAGATTCTTCGTGACCCACAAAAACATCCAGCCAGCCATCGTTATCGTAATCTGCCCACGCCGCAGAATGCGTGCGATGATCGCCGCTGAGTAATCCGCTGGCGACGGTGACATCCGTAAAAGTTCCATCGCCGTTATTTTTCAGCAGCGAATTTCGCATCGGAAATTCCCATCCACCACGCATCACAAAAATGTCCAGCCAGCCGTCATTATTGTAGTCAGTCTGCGTACAATTGATGCCGCCGAGTTGATCGCTGAGTTTTGCTTTCGCCGTCCAGTCTTCAAAAGTTCCGTTGCCTTTGTTGTGAAAATAGCGAATGGATTCGCACGAATCTACGCTGGAAAAAATAATGTCGTTGAAACCATCGTTATCAAAATCGTCAATGATAGAACCGCCTGCGCCGCTGATGACGCTCACTCCAGCGCGGTTGGAAATATCAGGCATCTTGGCGATTTTATTGGTCAGTGTAATCGGCGGAATTGGAATCGCTAAATTTTTCGGAGGAATTTTCCCCAGTGTTTGGTACGCCAAATTCAATAACCATCTGACTTCAAGATTGTCAGGCTTTGAGGCGAGATGTTTGGTGAAATACTCAATCGCCGAAGACGAGCCTTTCGTGACTTGATGTTGTGCGTTGATTGAAAGCGGAAACAGGCACATCTCCGCATTGTGATGATGGACGCAGTTATCAAGTTCTCCGCGCCGCAACTGTGCAATGCCTAGAATTTCTTCGAGGTAGGCTTTATCGGCAGAATATTCTGGATGATCGGGAAGGCTTAATAACAGGCTTTGATACGCGGCTTCAAAATGCTCAATAGCTTTCGGCATGTCTCCACGATAGGCGTAAAGCTGCCCAACTTCCTGATGAAGCCGCGCAATTTCCAGGCGATAGCGTTTTTTATCGGTGGCTTTTTCAAGCGAAGTGACGTAGCTTTCGGCTGAATTCAGCGCCGTGGATTCGGCTGTTTGTTTGGCGGCGCAAATGCCTTTCAAATCAAGCGGGTCAGGTCGAATTAAGGCACGAGTGATTTCTACGCGTCCTGAAACTTCGAGGACAATTTGATAATCGCCGACACCGTTTGGTCTGACATTCCAGGTTTGATCATTCGGAGGTTTGTTCTGTGCGCAGACATAAATCTTTGCCAGGGCCATTAGAAAAAAGAGCCAGAATATTTTCCCAAAGAAGTTGCGAGCCATCATTAAGGTTGCAGAGTAAACGAAGTCGAACGCGTCATGGTGGTCACACCATCTTTGACAGTTATTTTTAATTCATAGACGCCGGGATTTAAACTGTCGAGCGGCAACGCGCTGGCGAACTGGATTCTCCCTGTCACATCCGGCGCAGTTAATTTCAGCGGAAAATTCGCAAAAGATTTACCCCCACCCGTTAATTCCAGATTCAGCTTCGTAACGTCCGCTTTGCCTTTGGCTGGATAAACGGTAAAGAAAAATCCCAGCTTTTGTGCAGATTTTTTGATGGGATCGCCGAGGTTCGGGTACACCATGACTTCTTCTAATTGGAAAGGGCTGTCAAGTTTTTCCTTGATCTTCTCAATCCGATTGATGAGGCTGACACTACTTAACCTGAGTAAGGTTTCATCGGCGTCAGAAACTTCAATGGTAGTTTTTCGTAAGCTGGCTTTCGTTGATGGCGTATCGTAGGCGATGACTTCGACATCGTATTTTCCCGGCGGCAGTTCAGTCTCACGATAGAACAAAATATTTTGATTTTTCACTGCATTGACCTTATCCATTGATCCTGCCAGCACATAATTTTGACTGAGCTTACCGACCACTTGTTTGGCCTGATCTTTGACGAGGACTACGATGCTGAAATTTGTCGTAAAACTTTTCTTTTCCTTATCGTCTTTGCCTTCCAGAAAAGTGAACGCACTTGCCGGAGCCTGCACCGAAATACTTGTCCTGCCAGGCTTGGCAGCTTCGGGAAAATTCAAACAGGCAGCTTGCAGAGGAAAAGCATTAGGAGGCGTTGCGCTATTCAAAAGCGCCAGCGCCGGAGCTTCGTAAAATAAGACAGGTGACGAGCCGGTTGAGTTAACGGCGAAATAACCTTTCCGCGATTGCACGTCTATGCCAGAGCGATTTACTTTCACACTCACATTGCGGAACTTCCCATCATAATTCTGATTCGTAGGCGCATAGTTCAGCATGTAATAAGTATTTAAGTCTTCATCAATCTGCTTGAGCTTCGGCGCAATGTTGTTGGTGTCGCCGATGAACTGACCACCTGTTTCGGCAGCTAATTGCATTAATCCATTTTGTGGATTGAGATTCAAAATATCTTCGTTGCGTTCCAGGTTTCGGGTCATTGGCCCGGACAGGTCAGGACGGCCACTACTTTCCATGCGCCGAAAAACGCGAGAATTAATAGCATCGCGCGAAGCCGCGTCAGGGCTTTCGGCTCTGAGTCCGGCGGTATCAATCGCGTAAAAACTAACATTCGCCAGATTCGCGTTATTAATGACCGAGTCAAAATGTCGCCGGACATTAGGGGGAAGCGCCAGGCCTTCAGAGAAGAAAATAATTGCTTTGCGGCCTGGTAATCGCTTCATCGAATTAACGACAGCGAGCAATCCGTTAGAAGTAGAGAAGCCCTGCTGGTCGCGTTGAAGTACCTCAAACGTTTCTTTGGAACGCTCTTCCATTTGTGCGAACATTGCATCAACGCCAGCAGCTCCGGCGGCTGCGCCTGCGGCTGCCGCACCAGCTCCGCCTCCGGCCCCGGAGACAGTAGCGCTCGCCTGGGTAATTTTTTGTGTCGTGCTGCCTGATTGCGAGGCACCGTTTGATTCAAAAGTTGAAGAAGCAGTCATTCCAGCCCGATCAATTGCCCGCCGCAACAGCGCTGTATCGTTGGTGTAATTTTGAAGCGTCGTCAGCCCCAGATTAATGACAAAGACGCCAGCATAACTTTCCTGAATCGCTCCTTCGCCAACATAACTCAGCGCCGCATCATGAGCACGCTTACGAGCTTCGGGTGCAAGGCGGTCATAAACTAAGGCAATGGCGCTGACTTTTGTTTCGATGTCACGCGTCACAGTTGCGGGTTCGGCCTTTTTGACGACACTGGTGGCAGGAGCGGGTTCAGTCTTTGACTCCGCAGGCTTTACGGTTTCTGCCGCGCTGCCACGATTCACAAGGCGAAAGGATTCGATTGGCTGTTTTACTCCGTCCTCAAAAACCTCAAAGTCGCCAGGCTTTAAATCTTTGACGGGGCGGCCCTTTTTATCTTTGACGACCACATCAAGTTGAACCTCATTCGTCCCGACAACTACTTTTTGTTCGCGCTGTTGCGCCAGACATAAAAGATTCAAAGGCGAGCTAACAATTAGAATCAATGCGAGCAGGCAGGTAAATTTAAGCTTCATTCGACAATCGTCCTTAGCGAAAAATATTAAGTGGAAATAAAAAACGGGTTTTATTTTACCTTACTCAGACAGTTAAGGCACGGGCAATTGAGCGGAGCATTTGGAGTGCCGTGATTTGTGTTACTGCGGGTAAATTCAGCCCTGCACAACGGAACAGTACTGCGAGCCGTAGCGAGTTCTTTGGTTCCTGTGAAGATCCGCAGAAATGTGCGGATCTTCACAGGAACCAAATCCACTTTTACTTTACAACACAAAGTACTTGACAATCACAGAGCCAGCGACTATCCTCCGAAGTTATGAGCAATGTACAGCCAATTCGACCGTTGCCTGAACCGCCCGCGTTGCATGATCGCGCAATGGATAATTTGCGCTTCATCCGCGAAACGATGGAACGGGCTTCGGCTTTTACGGCGGTGCCAGGCTGGGGCATGGTGGTCATTGGAATGCTGGCGATGCTGAATGCGCAAATCACCACCCAGGTGATTTTTCAGAAAAGCTGGTTGTTCAGTTGGCTGGGACTGGCGCTGGCTTCCGTCCTGATTTCATTTATTGCGATGTATCGCAAAGCAAAGGCGGCGGATTCGTCGCTGTTCTCAACCCCGGCGAAAAAATTTGTCCTGAGTTTAGCGCCACCATTATTTGCGGGGGCGTTACTCACCATCGTGATCTGGCAGGTGAAAAGACCTGATTTATTGCCCGGCTTATGGTTATTGCTTTACGGCACGGGCGTCGTCACAGGCGGAGCCTTCTCAGTCAAAATAATTCCGGTGATGGGAATTTGTTTTATGGTCTTCGGCGCGATTACGTTATTCAGTCCGTTTGCCTGGGGAAATTATTTAATGGCGCTTGGTTTTGGTGTGATGCACATTATTTTTGGAATCATTATTGCGAGGAAACACGGTGGCTAAAATTAACGCCCTGCGGAAAGACAAATCGGAGGAAAATAACCGCTCGCGCAAGCTGGTAGCCACAGCGCCGGAAGCGCCAAATACTTCGGCCAATGCCGCGCAAACCGCTGACCTTGATCGCCTGATTCACGAACGCACCCGCCTGGCGATTATCAGTGCGCTGGCGGTTAATGAAGCGCTGACTTTCAATGAAATGAAGGCTTTGCTGAATACGACTGATGGTAATCTGAGTGTTCATGCGCGCAAGCTGGAAGAAGCGGAATATATCATTTGTACTAAATCGTTTGATGGCCGGATTCCAAAAACAGAATATCAGTTAACGAAAGCCGGACGCCGCGCCCTGGAACGTTATTTAAGTCACATGGAGGCGCTCATTCACGCGACCCGGAAACGCTAACATAACAGCGGAAAAAATTTTACCCTTTAACTTTACAGCATAAAGTAGTTTGCAAACAATGAATATAATTCCTCACAATTCTGGCTTACACGTGGCAATTATTATGGATGGCAATGGGCGTTGGGCGATAAGGCGCGGATTGCCACGGACGACTGGGCATCGTGCCGGCGCCGAAGCCGTGCGACGCACTATCGAAGCCGCACCAAACTGCGGTATCAGCACGCTGACGCTGTTCGCCTTTTCTGCCGATAACTGGCAGCGCCCGCAACCCGAAGTCAGCGCCCTGATGAAATTGTTTCGGTTGTATTTGCTCAAAGAAACACGCAATTGCCTGAACAATGGCGTTCGGTTCAGCGTCATCGGGCGTAAAGATCGTCTGCCCGGAGCCGTGCGCATGGCGATTGAGGCAGCGGAAACTCTTACGCGCAATGGAGACAATCTACATTTGCGTGTAGCCGTGGATTATTCCTCGCGTGAGGCAATTTTAAATGCTGCGCGCAAGCTGCAAAGCAAAAATATTGCATGTGAAAATTTTGCCGCATTGCTGAGCGAGGCGGCAATTGCGCCAGATGTAGATTTATTAATTCGCACCAGTGGAGAGCAGCGTTTGAGCGATTTCCTGTTGTGGGAATCTGCCTATGCTGAATTGTATTTTACCAAAGTTTTATGGCCCGATTTTGGGCTTCAGGATTTGACGACAGCAGTCAATGAATTTCACGCCCGTGACCGCCGCTTTGGCTGTATCCGTGAAACGGCAGCGGGGTGAAGGCGCGTACCGTAATTCCGGCAGACCAGAGTGGCGGGGGCCTTGGCAGGACAACCACCATCGGTCAATTACGGTAAGCGTAAATAATTTGTCAGCCGGCGCAGGTTTTTTGATTCGCGTCTGCCTATGCTGGCTGACAGATTAATTTTTTCAGGCGAAGAAAATTTAATTTGCAGCACATTTATTATCGGGAGAATTTATGGAAAACCCTGACCGCAAACCACACGAAGAAAAATCATCAGAGCACGAGGAAGCCTGGCGCTCTTCCATTGTGCCGGATGAATTGCCGTATGATTTTCAGCAGACAATAGAAGCAAATGCGCAGGCGGAAATTTTGCCAACGATGGTCAGTGAGCAGACAAAGCTAGGTATCAGCTTACTTGGTGCCGCCCTGATTGCAGGTGTCTCCGGCAATTTATTGCTGCGCGCAATTCCCTGGGGCATCAATGTTAGCATCTGGGTTTCCATCGTCGTGGCGGCAATTTCAGGTCTGATTCGCTGGCGCAAACCGCACTTGTTAAGTGGCGGAAACTGGCTGGCACTTCCGGTCATATTTTTCGGTTCTACTTTTGCCTGGCGCGATTCGACGACGCTGAATGCCCTGTCTTTATTGGCGCTGGTGTTGCTCGCGGGAATCGTTGCGCTACGCGCACGCGAAGAAAAATTAACCAGGGCCGGAGTTTTCGATTATGCGCAGACATTAATTCTGGGCGCGATCTTCACAATTTTCGGGCCATTTTTTCTGGTGTTAAGCGACACAAAATGGAGCGAGTTGCCGCGTGACGGCTGGTCAAAACAATTAATCGCGATTGGACGCGGCCTGGCGCTTGCCGCCCCGTTATTATTAATTTTTGGCGGATTATTTGCGGCGGCGGATGCTGTTTACGAAAACATCATCGCTAAAACATTCAATCTAGATGCGGGTGCGGTGGCGCTTCACATTTTTTTGACCGGAGTTTTCGCGTGGCTGAGTGCTGGTTTTTTACGCCTGCTATTTTTGCGTTCTGAAACATCATTTCAAACCATGAGTCGCCCGGAATTTTTATCGCTCGGCATTGTTGAAACCGCTACCGTCCTCAGCCTGCTTGATCTTTTGTTTCTTTCTTTTGTGGTTGTCCAGTTCCGTTATTTTTTTGGCGGTCGCGCCAATATTCCTACTGGCAGAGGCATCGAGTTTGCCGAATATGCGCGGAGTGGATTTTTTGAACTGGTCTGGGTGTCAGTTTTAGTACTGCCGTTATTGCTCGGAGCGCACTGGCTGCTGCGCAAAGAAACCCCGCGCTACGAGAAAATATTTCGCGTCTTAGCGGGAATAAAACTGGCGCTGTTATTCGTGATTATGATTTCGGCAGTCCAGCGCATGCGCCTGTATCAAAGCGAATGCGGCCTGACTGAATTGCGCGTTTACACAATGGCTTTTATGGGCTGGCTGGCAATTGTGTTTGTGTGGTTCGCGGCGACGGTCTTGCGCGGGCAACGTGAACGCTTTGCGTTTGGTGCAGTAATGACAGGCCTGGCAATGATTGCGGCCTTGCATTTCCTGAACCCTGATGCCTTGATTGCCCGCGTCAATTTAGCCCGTGCAGGAGAGGGAAAAAACTTCGATGCACATTACACAGGAAGCTTAAGCGCAGACGCGTTGCCTGCCATTACAGCCGGATTGCCAAAGCTCAAAGCCGAAGATCAGGTGTTACTCAAAGCACAACTTGATGAGCGATGGGCAAATTATAATTTCGGCGATTGGCGGGCGTGGAACTGGTCGCGAATGCAGACAAGGTCAGGCATAAGGCATTGAACTAAGAATTGGGTGTTGCAGTAAAATTATCAATCACTAAAATCGTATCTGCCTCAGAAAGAAAATAATGAAAGTAAAAATGATTTTGCCTGCGCTAACGGAAGCCAAAAGCCCTTTTTGGCGTCCCATAAAATATTCGCTTTTCCCGCCGC
Source organism: Blastocatellia bacterium (assembly GCA_031371805.1). Classification (GTDB taxonomy): domain Bacteria; phylum Acidobacteriota; class Blastocatellia; order RBC074; family RBC074; genus JAFDVL01. Next base: position 18,642 of record JANMKB010000687.1, read on the forward strand.
TTGGTTTGGCAACCCTGGCTGGTTATTTACATGACGACGACGAAATTACGCTCCAGGATGAACACGTTGAGGCGCTTGATTTGGATGATGAGCCTGATTTGGTGGTCATTCAGGTTTATATCACTTCCGCGTATCGGGCTTATGCGCTGGCCGATCATTATCGCCGTAAGGGCGCTTACATTGCATTGGGCGGCTTGCATGTGACATCGCTTCCGGCAGAGGCTGCACACCATGCTGACACGATTTTTCTCGGCCCTGGCGAAGACATCTGGCCCAAATTTCTGGATGATTTTCGCACGGGGCAGCCCAAAAAACTTTATGAATCAAAGATCCGCACCTTGCTGGGGATGCCCAAAATCAGGGGCGATCTGATCAAACGGCATCTGTATCTGGTTCCGAATTCAATCGTCGTTTCGCGCGGCTGTCCGCATACCTGCGACTTCTGCTACAAAGAAGCTTTCTTCGCGGGTGGCAGAACTTTTTATACGCAAACGGTTGATGATGCGTTGGCAGAAATTGAACGATTACCCGGCAGGCATCTGTATTTTCTGGACGATCATTTATTCGGCAATCCGCGTTTTGCGGCGGCCTTGTTCGATGGCATGAAAGGTATGGGAAGGCTCTGGCAGGCGGCGGGCACGGTCAAATCTGTGCTTGAACCAAAGCTGTTAGAGAAAGCTGTCGCAAGTGGTTTGCGCAGTTTATTCGTCGGGTTTGAGACATTAAATCAGACCAATTTGCGTGAACATGACAAGTATCAAAACCTCAACCGCGATTACACCGCAGCAATTCGTCGCCTGCACGAGCAGGGAGTAATGATTAACGGCAGCTTTGTTTTTGGGATGGATGAGGATGATGAGACAGTTTTTGCGCGGACTGTCGAATGGGCGATTGAACAGGGAATTCAAACGTCAACCTATCATATTCTCACGCCTTATCCTGGCACGGGCTTATATCAAAGGATGAAGTCGCAGGGACGGATGACCAGCGATAATTGGGATTTGTTTGATACTCGTCATGTTGTCTACAAACCGGCAAAAATGTCAGCGGAAGTTTTGGAGGCAGGCTACTGGCAGGCGTACAAGGATTTTTATCGTTGGAGTTCTATTTGCAAAGGAGCAATGACCAAAAATCATCTACGGGAAAAATTACGCCACGTCGGATATGCCGGCGGGTGGAAGAAATTTGAGCCTTTGTGGGATTGGGCGATTCGCGCGAAACGAGTTACGCACCTGCTGCCATTTTTGGAAACGATTCTCGCTGGATTTGGCGATCATCCAGCCTTGCCAGAGAGCAGGAAAGCCTCGGATAACGATCTGGTGATTACTTCCTCAACTTAAATCTTTCCAAAAATAAATAGTTCCGGTCAACTGAAGTTAGGCGCTATGATTATAGTTCAGTCTTAAAGTGAAACAGGATGAAATTTTGGCTTACAATTATTTGCTGGTTGCTCTTCATTGCCGCAATGTTTTTACCAGTCAATGGTTCGCCCAAAGGATCGCTTAATCCAAAAGGGCCAGACCCCGGTTTTTTGGGGGTGTTGTTTTCTTTTACAGGCGTTTTCAGCTTTTTCTTTGAAAAATCATTTTGGTCTGGTACCGAAAGCATTTCCGAAAACGTGGTTTGGCTTTTTTGGGGTGTTTGTAACCTGACAACATTTTTGGCTCCAATTACGTTATGGCAATTTATCGCTAAAAGACGAGTTGTGAGCTACTTGATAGCTGTGATAACAGTATTAGCGTGTCCCACAGGACTCAGCGCCTATAAGAATTTCTCCATTCATTATGGGTACTTTGTGATGTGCCTGGCGTTTATGATGATTGCGCTTGCCCAAATTAATCAACTCTGGAAAAGTAGTCGTCTAACTTCGCAAAAAAAACAGAACTCGTTGTTCGTCAGACAAAATCAAAAATAAGAAGCTAGCTTAAAGTCTGTTTTCACCGTCTAAAATATAAAGCTGGCTTATCTTCATTCCCACATTTTTCATTTCCCTTTCCCGCCAATTTCATTACACTGCGACGCATTCAAATTTACGCCCCATGAATATTTCTTATGGCTGATTTTACGTTCACTGCTTCCGACAACACGCCAATTTTTGTTTATAAATGGCTTCCCCCTACGGACATCAAAGGCATCGTCCATATTGCGCATGGCTTAGCCGATCACGCGGGACGTTACACCCGCACGGCAAAATCATTGAACGCGCACGGTTATGCAGTTTATGCCGCCGATTTACGCGGCCACGGAAACACCGCACGCAATCAGGAGGAACTGGGATTTTTGGCAGAAGAAAATGGGTGGAATCGCGTGGCGCTGGATGTGCAGGAGATCATGGAATTCTCGCGCACAGAATTCCCCACGGCTCCGTTGATTTTGCTCGGTCACAGCATGGGATCGTATCTGGCGCAACAAATTATTTATGAACGCCCGACGCTGCTCACGGCGGCAATTCTCTCGGCCCCAAATGGGAAGCCCAGCCTGTTAGCAAAAGCCGGACGCGGCATCGCCAGGGCGGAGCGACTGCGGTTAGGCAAACGCGGCAGAAGCCAGTTCATTAATTCTTTGACCTTCGGAAAATTCAATCAACAATTTGCCAAGGCTGAAACTCCGTTTGACTGGCTCACCCGCGATACGACAGAAGTAAAGCTTTATTTCAACGATTCAAAATGCGGCTTTATCGCGACGACGCAATTATGGATAGATTTTATGGACGGGATTTCCGAACTCAGCAAACCCGCACATAAAACGCGGATTCCAAAAGATTTCCCGATTCACATTCTGGCTGGCGACAAAGACCCGGTTTGTGAGCAGGGACGTGGCGCTGAGGAGTTAGCCGCAGAATACAGACAAGCGGGATTGCAACGCGTGACGTGTAAAATCTATCCTGAAGGTCGCCACGAAATGTTGAATGAAACGAATCGTCACGAAGTGATGAGCGATTTAATAGCGTGGTTAAATAACAAGGTATAACGTAGCGCAAACTTTCCAGTTTGCGTCTTTCTAAAGAAATACTTCCAAAAGTAAGCACAGCTTTTCTCGGAAGTAGACAGCTTAATACACAGCACAAACTGGAAAGCTTATGCTGCTCAATAATCCAGCCGAAAACTTGTCCCCCAAACTTGTAAATATCCAGGATGCGCCCGTCCATCGTTTTGTTTCAGGTAATAACTGTCCAGTGTGAAATGTTTGGTCAGCGGCAACTTCATCCCCACAAAAAACTGCGACCGCGTCCAGGCCTGATATTTAGAATCGTAGTAAAGTTCATCCGCAATATAGGGCGTGATCTGATGATCATGAAATTTAATCGCCCTTTCGATCTGGTAGCGATTGCGATACCGCCACGTCTTCACGCCAGAAATAAAGCGCAACTCATAGCGATTCCGATCACTAAACACGAAGCCGCCAGGCAATGGCAAACGTGGCATCAAGTCAAAGAACCAGCGATTTTCTTTCGTGTGATTTGTGGGCGCAGGCTGCGCCGCAATAAATCTATAGCCTTGCGCCACAGTCAAATATTTATGCAGCCGCAACGTTACACCACCACCGATTTGCTCATTCACCAGTGCACCTTCGTTACGCCCTAAACGCACAGTGCTAAAAAACCCTAACGACACTTTAGCAGTTACTTTATAGCTGACTGACAGGTCAGGCCAGTACTGCTCATCACTAATTGGAGCGGATGCCGCCTGCGCTAAAGCCCCGGTTTGCAGCGCCAGAAGCAGAAACAAATAAATCAGGCAGCGTCTCATTTCAACTCCTTCACGAAATAACTGACAATATGATAACCATCCAGAAATTTAAAGGGAGCTTTCCCGCTCGTGTAATGTCCACAAGGTAAAATCACTTTTTCAAACGCCACGTCATGTCGTTCACAATCATCAAAAACAATCTGAGTCAGGTCAAAGGGAAACGTCAGATCATAACGACCGGCGATCATTTTGACTTTCCGTTTCAGCCCCTGCAATTTTGGGATATAGGCGCTGGGGCTGATCGAAAGCCACGCCTTACGCGCCTCTTCAAGCGTTAAATTTTCGGCCAGGCTTTGGCGAATATGATGCGTCGTAATTCCCTGCCAAACGACATCACCGAAATAACAGGAGACGTGGTTGAAAACTCCGACCGCCAATCTTTCATCGTGAATCTGCGCTAAAAATCCGACGCAGGAACCGACGCTGGTTCCCATCACGCCAATGCTTCTAATTCCATGCAATTGCAGCCAGTCGGCAGAGCGGCGAATATCATGCACGGCCTGCTGGACGGATTGAATTGTACGGCCCAGATTTGCGCTGACCATATAATCCGCACGTTCCAATTCTGGTGGTTTGCGCCAGTCGTGGTAAGGCAAGCTAAGTCGCAACGCCGAAATCCCAAATTTATTCAGCGCCTGGCAAATGGCGACATGCGCGTTCACGTCGCCATTCCATTGCGGCATCACAATCACGGCGCGATCCGACTCTTTGCCATTTTTTTGCGCCGGATAAAATCTGGCATAGACCGTGTTATTGGTTTCTGAAATCGTTGTGATGCTGCTGGGAAAGCGCAGCATAAATCCATCGAAGTCAAAATCTCCCGGCTGCGATGGAGCCGGTAAATAAAATTCGTGACTGTTGGGAATAACCCGTTCGTTAAATTGTTCGATTTGGTTGAGTGGAGCCACGGCCTGGGCCGCGCCATTGGCTTCACCGTGATGAATGACAGGGTTAGGGCTGAGAAATTCCAGTCCCCATTCAAACGGGCGGACAACCCGATTGTTGTCCTTGTCGTGGCAGCGCCTTTCCCAGGCATGCATAAATTTTTGATACAAGCGGTTTGATCTCCTCAAAAATAGTTCGCGGTTCACAGTTCGCAGTTCGCAGCAAATTCCACGCGTCACCCCGTCGCTGCCGCTCCGGGTACTGCACCGTGCGCCAATCTGGTTCTCGCCATCAATTATTAAAACGGACATTCTATGCTACAAGTTACAAAAGACAACCATTCCTCGCTTCCGGCTCTTTACGACTATCTACAAAAATGTTATCTTTCCGGCTCAAGGGTACAAATTTGTATTCACCTGAAAATTAATTATGGAAGAATCGGCAATTCAAATTCGGCGCCTCTCTGCTTTGCTGGAGGTCAGTCAGGCACTCGGTTCAACGCTGGATTATAAAATAGCTTTTGAGAAGGTACTGGAAACACTTGACCGCGAACTGGGAATGAAGCGCGGCGCCATTTCGCTGCTTGAGGAAAAAACCAGTGCGCTTTCGATCCAATTTGCGCACGGCCTGAGCGAAACCGAAATCCGACGCGGACGCTATCGCCTCGATGAAGGCATTACCGGCAAAGTCGCGGCCACCGGCAAATCGATCATCGTGCCACAGGTTAGCAAAGAACCGCTGTTCCTTTTCCGCACCCGCAAACGCTCCGCGAATCAGGAAGAATCATTTCTCTGTGTGCCGATCAAAGATCGTCGTAAAACTGTCGGGACGATTTCGATTGGCTATCCGTATAAGCCCGGACGCAGCTTTGATGACTCCATTAAATTGTTGTCCATCGTGGCTTCGATGATTGCGCAAAGCTTGCGCCTGTCAAATCTGGTCGAACAGGAAAAAGCCCAGTTGACCGAAGAAAACAACATTCTCAAACGTGAATTGCAGGACAAATACGATTTCCGCAATATCATCGGAACCAGTCAGGAAATGCGCGGCGTTTATGAACAAGTCGCCCAGGTCGCCCACACAAACACGACGGTTTTAATTCGCGGCGAATCGGGCACGGGAAAAGAATTGGTGGCGCACGCAATTCATTACAACAGTCCCCGTGCCGGAAAACCTTTTGTCAAAGTCAACTGTGCAGCATTGCCTGAATCGCTGATTGAGTCCGAATTATTTGGACACGAAAAAGGCAGCTTTACCGGAGCGATGGCGCGTAAACGAGGACGCTTTGAATTAGCCGAAGGCGGCACTTTATTTCTGGATGAAATCGGCGATCTTTCACCGGCGATGCAGGTAAAACTATTGCGCGTTTTACAGGAACGTGAATTCGAGCGCGTTGGCGGCGTCGAAACGGTCAAGGTCAATGTGCGGATGATTGCCGCCACCAATGTAGATTTGGAGCAGGCTGTGCAGGGTGCAACATTTCGCTCCGACCTGTATTATCGCTTAAATGTTTTTTCGATTTACATGCCGCCTCTGCGTGAGCGCCGCGCTGATATTCTATTGCTGGCAGATCATTTTCTGGAAAAATATAGTCGTCAGAACAGTCGCAGCATCAAGCGGATTTCGACGCCGGCGATTGATATGCTGACCAGTTATCACTGGCCGGGCAATGTGCGCGAACTGGAAAATGTGATCGAACGGGCGACGCTCGTATGCGAAGGCAATGTGATTCATGGTTATCATTTGCCGCCGACATTGCAAACCGCTGAAGGCTCCGGCACTCAGACTCACATGAGTCTGGATAAAGCGGTCGAGTCCTATGAAAAAGAATTGATCATGGATGCGCTGAAAACTACGCGGGGAAATCGGGCGCGGGCAGCGCGGATGCTGGACACAACCGAGCGCATTCTGGGTTATAAAGTCCAGAAATACGAGGTTGACTGTAAGCGCTTCCGATAGCTATAACGACTTGTATCGTTCATACATTTTTGTTTATCGGCAATCATTAAGCCACAAACATGTAGGAACCAATCAATAGTCAAAAACTGAGCTAAAACTAATTTCAGGTTTATTTTCAAGCACTTAACTTTTTCTTTTTCAGCACTATCATTGTTTGGCAAGAGTTTTGCAACCTAAAAAACTTTGAGGCAGGCACATCGTTATTTCCCCTCAAAAGTTTTCATTAAAAAAATAAATCTAACGTAATGCGCTTTCGGTACGATTAACTGAAAGCGTGAACTTTACCGACAACAAAACTTATTGGAGACAAAATACAAATATGAGCACATCAGGAAATCAAGGGCGCTTGTGGGCGATCAACGAAGTCACCAGGCGCACGCCGCGCGTGGTCGAAACCGGCGGCAAAGCCTCGGAATATTTCGGCTGTAATACTTTCAACCAGAAAGCGATGGTAGAAAGATTGCCCAAGCAGGTCTATCGCTCGCTGATCAAAACTGCCAAAGGTGGACACAAGCTGGATCAGAGTATCGCCGCCGCCGTTGCGCACGCTGTCAAGGAATGGGCACTGGAAAAAGGCGCGACACACTACTCGCACTGGTTCCAGCCCAACACCGGAATTACCGCCGAAAAGCACGATACATTTTTGACCTTTGGCGATAACGGTGAACCCATCGAAAGATTTGACGCCTCGCAATTGATCCAGAGCGAGCCGGACGCCTCCAGCTTTCCGTCAGGCGGTTTACGCGCCACATTTGAAGCGCGTGGTTATACGGCCTGGGATCCGTCAACTCCGATTTTCATTATGGAGTCCACGAATGGCAAAACGCTGTGCATTCCTTCAGTGTTTATTTCCTACTTCGGGCAATCCCTGGACAAGAAAGCGCCGCTGCTCCGTTCCGATGAATATCTGAACGAAAACGCGATGAAAGTCCTGAAGCTGTTCGGCAACAAAGCGACACGCGTTTATTCAACGCTTGGCCCCGAACAGGAATATTTTCTAATTGACGAGGCATTTTATGCGCTGCGTCCTGACCTCATCGCTTCTGGTCGCACCCTGCTGGGAGCCAAACCGCCCAAAGGCCAGGAATTGGAAGATCAATATTTTGGCGCGATCAAACATCGTATTTTAGCTTTCATGCAGGAGGCTGAGTACGAGTTATTCAAGCTTGGCGTGCCCGTCAAGACACGCCATAACGAAGTCGCTCCGAGTCAGTATGAAATGGCTCCGGTGTTTGAAAGCGTCAGTGTCGCCACCGATCACAATCAATTGGTGATGGAAATTTTCAAGCTCGTGGCCAAACGGCATGATCTGGCTTTTCTGATTCACGAAAAACCATTTGCCGGCATCAATGGCAGCGGCAAACACAATAACTGGTCAATGGCGACGGACGAAGGCGAGAATTTGTTGGAGCCAGGCGCGACGCCGGAAAAAAATCTGCAATTTCTTGTCTGCCTCGTGGCAACCCTGAAAGGTGTTCTCAAACATCAGGGTGCGTTACGCGCAGCCATTGCGGGATCAGGCAACGATCATCGGTTAGGTGCGAATGAAGCGCCGCCGGCCATCATTTCAGCGTTCCTCGGCGAAGCGTTGACGAATATCCTGAACAGCCTTGAAGCAGGTAAATTAAAAGGCAACACCTCCGAGAAAAAAGTCATCAACCTCGGCGTTTCGATGCTGCCGGAAATTGCCAAAGACAATACGGATCGCAACCGCACTTCCCCGTTTGCGTTCACAGGCAACAAATTTGAATTCCGCGCCGTGGCCTCCAGCGTCTCAACCGCAACCCCGATGGCAACGCTCAATGCCGCAGTTGGTGAATCGCTCAGTGAAATTGCCGACCGCCTCGCGGCCCGCGTGAAGAAAGTCAAAGATTTCGACAAAGCCGTGATTGAGGTCATCGCCGAATACGTCACGGAAACCAAAGCAATTCGGTTTGAGGGCAACAACTATTCCGATGAATGGCGCGATGAAGCCGCCAAACGCGGCCTGCTCAATCTGGCCAAAACACCGGAAGCCTTGGCGCAACTCAAAACCAAAGAAACGAAAGCGTTATTCACCAAATCAGGTGTTTACAAGGCTGACGAACTGGAATCGCGCTATCACCTTGAACTGGAGCGTTATATCAAAGACCTCGAAATCGAAGTCGCAGCGCTCAAGGATATTGCCCTGACTCAGGTGTTGCCGGCGGCCTTCAAACATCAGGCGGCGCTGGTGAGCGCAGTCAAAGACCTGAGCGCAATTCTCGGCGAGACTGCGGCAGTTTCTTCACAAGTCGCAGAAGTTGGCAGCATTGCGCAAATGATTGCTGATTTGAAAAACGCAATCGTCGCCCTTGATCATGTGGTCGAAAAAGCAGAGACTGACAATCTTGAGAAGAAGGCTGCGGCTTTTGCTTACTCAGTTTCCGAGGCATTGCTGGCTGTCCGTGAGGTTTGCGACAAACTGGAAACTGTCGTAGACGATACATTGTGGCCGCTGCCGAAATATCGTGAGATGTTATTTTTAGTGTAAAAACCCATGGCAAACCGCGACAACCACATTTTCGCCGATTACGGAGAATTGATGGAATGCCTGTTAAAGCAGCGTTCCCATTTCGACTCCAAAGCAGAATTTAGGAATTACGCCCTGACTACCGTGCGGCGTTTCCTGGTGGATTTGCGTCATCTCGGCATTGAAGTTGACGTGGGCGAAGTTTTCTTTACCCATCACTTTGCTGCCCATATCTCAGATTCCAGGCTGGGAAACTAGCCGATTTTCTGGTAGCTCATAAACTAATCCGCCGTCATTCAAAACTGATGTTTTGGGTGACGGCTTTTTTGTTGAAGGAGTTGAGAGTTAAGAATTTGCGACGACCACCAGTACAGTACCCGGAGCCAAAACCACTAACTCCCAACTCCTAAATCCTAACTCCTACCGCTATTCCCCTTGCCAGATAGAATCGCGTTGCGTTACCGTTATCCTGGTTAGACCAAAACAATTTCCAGAGACTTTTTCAAATCCATCTCGTATGCGAAACAAAACTTTTTCTTACACCATCTTCGTTGCGTTTCTTGCCTTCGCCACCAGCCTGTACAGGTCATCATTCACCGTCGAAGCGCAAGCCAAAATAGATTTCGTCCGCGACATTCAACCCATTTTCCAGACTTCGTGTGCGCCCTGTCACACGAGCGAAAGCCCGAAAGCGGAGCTGCGTCTGGATCACAAAATACTTGCCTTAAAAGGTGGAATTTCCGGCCCGGTTATCCTTCCCGGCAACAGCAAAGACAGCCGCCTGCTCCATCGCGTTTTAGGATTGAATGGCGAAAAGCGCATGCCGCTTGGACGTGAAGCGCTCAGCGCAGATCAAATCGCCTTGCTCACACGCTGGATTGACGAAGGCGCAGTCTGGAAGGATGAAAGCGGAGGGATGAAGGATGAAGCCAAAAACCCGAAACCTGAAATTAAAAAACATTGGGCTTTCGTAGCGCCAGTTCGTCCGGCAATTCCAGCCGTCAAAAACAAAGGGTGGGTGCGCAATCCGATTGATAATTTTGTTTTGGCAAAACTTGAAAAAGAAGGCCTTACACCTTCGCCCGAAGCCGATAAAATCACGTTGCTTCGGCGCTTGAGTTTAGACTTAATCGGGTTGCCGCCGACACCTGAAGAAGTAGATATTTTCCTGAAAGATGCTTCGCCAAAGGCTTATGAAAAACAGGTAGATCGTTTGTTGGCTTCACCGCATTACGGCGAGAAATGGGCGCGGCAATGGCTGGACGCGGCGCGTTATGCGGACTCTGATGGATTTGAAAAAGACAAGATGCGCAACGTCTGGTTTTATCGGGATTGGGTCATCAATTCTTTCAATCATGACAAGCCTTTCGATAAATTTGTTATCGAACAAATCGCCGGAGATTTACTGCCGAATCGTTCGCAGGATTCATTAATTGCCACCGGATTTTTGCGCAATTCGATGATTAACGAAGAAGGTGGCGTCGAGCCTGAACAATTCCGCATGGAAGCGATGTTCGACCGTATGGACGCCATCGGCAAAGGCGTCCTCGGCGTCACCATTCAATGCGCACAATGCCACAATCACAAATTCGATCCGATCAAACAGGAAGAATATTATCGCCTGTTCGCCTTCATCAATAATTCCGACGAAGGCAGCGTCGTCGCCTACACGCCTGAAGAGCAAATGAAACGCGCTAACATTCTTTCCGGCACACGCGAAATCGAAGCCAAATTACAGGAAATCAAATCCGACTGGCTGACAAACATGAATGCGTGGGAAGATGCGGTGAAAAATAATCAGCCCGAATGGAAAGTCATTCAGCCCGAAGTAGACGCGATCTCGAACGGTGGACAAAAATACTTCCCGTTACCCGATGGATCATTCCTCGCGCAAGGCTACGCGCCAACGAAGCACAAAGTAAAAATGACGATCAAAACTGAAGTCCAAAATATTTCGGCGTTCAGATTGGAAGTTCTCAACGATCCGAATTTACCGATGCTTGGGCCAGGACGTTCGCCGAAAGGTACGTTTGGCTTAACTGATGTTTATGTCGAAGCCGCACCATCAAGTGACGCCAAAAAAATCGAAAAAATAAAAATTGTCAAAGCCTCTGCTGACGTGAACCCGCCGGAAAAAGAATTGGAAGCAATGTATTTCGACAAGAGCACTCGCCGTCGCGTCGAAGGCCCAATTTCATTCGCGATTGACGACAAAGACGAAACTGCGTGGGGCATTGATGTCGGCGCAGGATTGCGCAACGTGCCGCGCAAAGCCGTTTTCAATTTTGAAAAGCCAATCGTCAATGAAGGTGGCTCGACACTGATTTTTTACCTCAAACAAAATCACGGCGGATGGAACAGCGACGACAACATGAATAACAATCTCGGACGCTTCCGCCTGTCCGTCACAACTGCGCCAAATGCCCTAGCCGATCCGCTGCCCGCGAACGTCCGCGAAATTTTCAAAACTCCCCGCGAGCAACGTTCCAAAGCGCAAATCGAAACGGTGTTCAGTTACTGGCGGTCTACGATGCCAGAATTTTCAACTTACAATCAGCAAATTTCCGAACTATGGAAACAGCATCCCGCAGGCACTTCACAGCTTGTGCTGAGTGAACGCAACGACCATCGGGCAACTAACATTTTAAAACGCGGAGACTTCCTACGGCCTGACCGTGAAGTCACGCCCGGCGTCCCCGCGTTCCTGAATCAATTGCCTGAAAACGCTCCCGTCAATCGCCTGACATTTGCGAAATGGTTAGTCTCACGCGAATCACCTACGACGGCACGAACGCAAATCAATCGCCTTTGGCAATCCTATTTCGGAACCGGCATCGTGGCGACTTCCGAAGATTTAGGCAAACAAAGTGAAATGCCATCGCATCCTGAGTTGCTGGATTGGCTGGCAACTGAATTTATGGACGGGGCGATGGGGCGACAGGGCGATGGGGCGATTCGTCCGGCCACCTGGTCTTTGAAAAATATTCACAAACTAATCGTAACCTCTGCTACATATCGTCAATCTTCTAAAACTATTTCGAACACAGATGACCCATACAACAGGTTGCTTTCACGTGGCCCGCGCTTCCGCGTAGAGGGAGAAATTGTGCGTGACATCGCGTTGACTGCCAGCGGCTTGCTAAACCCAAAAGTCGGAGGAGCGAGCGTCTTTCCACCTTCGCCGGAGTTTTTATATTTGCCACCTGCCAGCTACGGTCCGAAAAACTGGCCCGAAGACAAAGGCGAAAATCGTTATCGGCGCGGACTGTACACGTTCCGCTATCGCTCAGTTCCCTACCCGATGCTGCAAACATTTGATGTACCGAACGGAGACATCGCCTGCGTCCGCCGCGCCAAATCCAATACGCCTTTGCAAGCCTTAACGACGCTGAACGAAACTACATTTCTGGAAGCCGCGCGCGCTCTGGCGATGAAAACAATTAGAGAAGGCGGAGCGACCGACGCCACCAAAATCGAGTACGCCTTCCGCCGCGTTCTCTCGCGCAAACCAACTTTGCAGGAGGCAACAGAATTATTGGCGCTGATGAATAAGCAAAAAGAGCGGTTCATTTCCGGCGAACTAAACCCCTGGAATTTCGCTACGAACGATCCTGATAAACCGAATGTATTGCCAAAAGGAGCGACTATGGATCAGCTCGGCGCGTGGACGGCGGTGGCACGGGTGTTGTTGAATTTAGATGAGGCGATCACGAAGGAATAGGCACATTTTCTATAGAACCTGTTTGCAGTTTAGAAAGGAAGGGTTTTTAGTAGGGGAATGGCATACACAACAGATCTGACCGTAGCACAATTTGAGTTGTTAGAACAAGAGCTGCCACAGAGCCGGACTCGCAACAGCAAGATTTCACGACACGAAATCGTCAATGCGATTTTGTATCAACTGAAAAACGGTTGTCAGTGGCGGGATCTACCGACTGATTTCCCCAAC
>JANMKB010000722.1:0-19054 GCA_031371805.1 Blastocatellia bacterium
AAGGTGGAACACCGCAGCGGTCACGCCACGCGCGAGGCTTTCAGTTAAATAATCTTAATGGCTGTCTTGTATATACTTCATTATTAAAATCAGGAGAATTTGTACTCTTTAATGTTTCGACTAGCGTACTTCAAAAACGCCCTAATCTTAGTGTTCCATATAGCTATGAAGGGGATAGTTCGCCATTTTCTAAAGCAAGTGAACACGCGATACTTGACTTAAAAGGTATAAAGCTGGAATTAATAAAATTAAAAAAGCAAACTTCAAAATAACTCTTATTTGTAGTAATGATTAGTATGATTGACCTAAGAAGTGACACAGTAACCAAACCCACCGCCGCAATGCGTCGCGCAATGGCTGAAGCTGAAGTCGGCGATGACGTGTACAGCGAAGACCCAACCGTTAATCGTTTGCAGGAATGCGCTGCCGAAATTTTAGGCAAAGAGGCGGCGCTGTTTGTCCCCAGCGGTTGTATGGGCAATCAGATTTGCGTCAAGTTGCATACGCGCCCTGGCACCGAAGTTGTGCTGGAAGAACGCTGCCACATTTTCAATTATGAACTTGGCAGTTCGGCGGTTTTGTCCGGCGTGACATTTCGCACCGTGCGCGGCGAAGACGGCGTACTGAATTGGGAAACTGTCAGGTCGGCGATTCATCACGCGGGGCCGTATTACGATTCGCCTACGTCGTTAATTACGCTCGAAAATTCTCACAACATGGCGGGCGGAACTCTGTTGCCATTGGCGAACGCGCAGGCGATTTGTGATGGAGCGCACGCGCTTGGGTTGCCTGTGCATTTAGACGGCGCAAGAATTTTCAATGCGGCAACAGCGATGAATTGCTCTGTCGCGGATATCGCCAGGCCGTTTGACTCTGTGATGTTTTGTTTGTCGAAAGGGCTTGGCGCTCCAGTCGGGTCAATGATTGTGGGAAGCCGCGATTTCATCAAAGAAGCATTTGTCTGGCGCAAACGATTAGGCGGAGGAATGCGCCAGGTCGGGATTTTAGCCGCTGCCGGATTGCTGGCGCTGGAAGAATCACCCGGGGTTTTGCCCGCAGATCATGCAAACGCGAAACGCCTGGCTGAGGGCTTAGCTAATCTTCATGGCATCAATATTGATCCTGAAAAAGTCGCTACGAACATCGTGGTCTTTGACATCACCGGGACTGGAAAAACGCCAATCCAAATTGCGCAGGCGCTGAAAGAAAACGGTGTTCTGGCAAGCGGCATCAACGAACGCGAAATGCGAATGGTGACACATTATGACGTAAATCGTGAAGATATTGAGCAAGCTTTGACAATAATTTCGTCTGTAATTTGAAATTGGTTTTTGAGCGTAGCCGACCACCAATCACCGACCACCGATCTATGATTATCGCAATTGACGGCCCTGCCGGAGCAGGCAAAAGCACAGTCGCTAAATCGTTAGCGCGCAAATTGAATTATCTCTACATTGACACCGGAGCGATGTATCGGGCGATTGCATGGAAAGTCGTCACGAGCAAAATTAATTTTGCCAGCGTTGAAGACATTGGCGCGATAGCCGCAACTGCTAAAATTGAATTGCGCGGCGACGTAGATAATATTCAAGTCATGCTGGATGACAAAAATATCACTGGCGAAATTCGCACGCCGGAAATTTCCAATGCGGCTTCGATAGTTTCGGCGCTTCCCGCAGTACGCAAAGCGTTAGTCGCGCAACAACAGGCAATGGGCAAAAATATTAATTGCGTGATGGAAGGCCGCGACATTGGCACAGTTGTTTTTCCTGACGCGGAAGTGAAAATATTTTTGGATGCTTCGGCGGATGCACGGGCAGAGCGGCGGCATGTTGAAGATGTGGCAAAAGGCGCTGCCTCCTCGCTTGATGAAACAAAAGCGGCAATTATTGAACGAGATGAACGCGACAGCAATCGCGCCGATTCTCCCCTCGTGAAAGCTGAAGATGCTGTGTATATTGATTCATCGGCCTTCACGATTGACGAAGTAATTTTAAAGGTTTTGGAAATTGTCGAGGCAAGGGGCTGAATGGATACGGTGCATCGAATTCAAGATGTCGAATTTGAATGGGATATACAAAAGGCGCATGTTAATTTCACCAAACATGGCATTTCATTTGAAGAAGCTGCCGAGGTTTTCTTCGACCCATTTTATCAAAGTGGTGAAGCTTCGATTGATGGAGAACGACGCGACTTTGTACTTGGGTTTTCTACATTGCAGCGAATATTATTGGTTGTCTACACTGAGCGTAGTAATAGGACACGGATAATTTCTGCTCGCTTAGCGACAAATCACGAAAGAAAATTATATGAAGAAGCGTGAACAAATCATCTCAGTTCGCAAACGAGAAACGGAAGAAGTTTCAATCCATATTCCTTCTGATACTTTAGTTGCTTTGAAAAAAGTAGCTGAAAGCAAAGAAATGTCCGAGCAGTCGTTGATGAAATTTTATCTGGGGCAGGGGCTTCGCCAGGATTTAGCACGATTATTTTCAGATCGCGTTTTGGAAACTACCCAAAAAGTTTTGTCAAAACACCTCAAGTCTGAAGACGAAATTAGCAAAATTATGCGTGAGATTCGGGGCGAAGAGGCGGCTTGAAATGTTCACTGGAATTATCGAAGAATTAGGCACGATCAAAAACTTAACTTCCGTCACCGAGGGTGCGCGAATTGAAGTTACTGCTCCGACGATTTTATCCGATGCGAAAATTGGCGACAGCATCGCGGTGAATGGCGTGTGCCTGACTGTTGTCACGATGACAAAAAATTCTTTTACAGCGGATGTTTCGGGAGAGACTTTGCGCCGCACCAGTCTGAAACAAATTAAAGCCGGCAGCCGCGTCAATCTGGAGCGTCCACTGATGCCAAATTCACGCTTTGGCGGGCATATTGTGCAGGGTCACGTAGACGGAATGGGCGAATTTCTCCAAGCCAAAACCGAAGGCGAAAGCTGGAATGTGCAGATTGGCTTTCCGGTTGAACTCGGAAAATATATCGTCGAAAAAGGCTCCATCACCGTTGATGGCATCAGCCTGACGGTCGCTGCACTGACGGAAACCTGGTTTGAAATCGCGGTTATTCCGCACACTTGGCAAGTGACCAATCTTTCGTCACTAAATCGTGGTGAGGCCGTGAATCTGGAAGTGGATATTATCGCCAAATATGTCGAGCGAATGTTACTGCCGCATCAGCAGGCTCAGCAAAATTCATTGACGATGAATAAATTGAAGGAACTTGGATATTGAGATTGGTGGCCGGAAAAGAGTTCGCGGTTCGCAGGAAGAGAGGCCACAGTGTTCCGTTCGCAGTTAGGAAATTTTTCCTAACTACGAACTGTGAACTGCGAACCGCGAACTGCTTTTAAAATAATTATGCTATCAACGATCAAAGAAGCAATTGCAGATTTTCGCGCTGGCAAAATGGTCATCATCGTGGATGACGAAGACCGCGAAAATGAAGGCGATCTCGTTTGCGCGGCAGAATTAGTCACGCCAGAAATTATCAATTTTATGGCGCGGGAAGGGCGCGGATTGATTTGCATGCCGCTCACCGAAGAGCGTTGCGACGAACTTGAATTACCGCTCCAGGTTTCTGAACGCGAAAATTCTTCCAGCTTCGGCACCGCGTTCACTGTCACCATCGAAGCCAAACAGGGAGTCACAACCGGGATTTCCGCCGCTGATCGTGCCCATACAATTCGTACCGCCGCGAGCCTTGATTGTACCGCCAGAGATTTGGCGCGTCCTGGTCACGTGTTCCCGTTGCGAGCGCGTAAAGGTGGTGTGTTAATGCGGCCTGGCCAAACCGAGGCGTCAGTTGATTTGGCGCGTATTTCGGGTTTGACTCCGGCGGCGGTAATTTGCGAAGTGATGAATGATGACGGGACGATGGCGCGATTGTCAGAGTTGTCAGATTTCGCCACGCGCCACGCTTTGAAAATTATTTCCGTCGCCGATCTGGTCAGCTATCGGTTGGAAAACGAAGTGATGGTGCGACGGCTTGGCTCGGCGGTTGTGCCAACAAAATACGGTGAATTCAAGGCGATTGCGTTTGAAAATGCGCTCAACCACGAAACGCATTTGGCGATGGTCTTAGGCGAAATCAAGGGCGAAGTTCCAACCCTCGTGCGAGTTCACACGCAATCGGTTTTGAGCGATGTGTTTGGCAGCCTGCGCGATGATCACGGCAATCAACTCCAAAAGGCTTTGCAGCTTATCGCCAACAATGGCACAGGTATCGTGCTTTATTTGAAGCAGGAAATGCAGGGGCTGGGGCTTGCCGATCAGTTGGAAGAATATTCGCGCAACCCCGGCGAAAAACGCGTTCTGACGCCGCAGGAAAAAATGAAGGCTGTCCGTGATTACGGCACTGGCGCACAAATCCTGCATGAACTTGGCGTTCGCAAATTACGACTGCTCACGAATCACCCACCGCGCTTGCAGGCGCTGGTTGGTTTTGACTTGGAAATCACTGAGCATCTATCTCTTTAATCCTCTCGATTTATTTGATAATCGAATCCTCAGATGCTACAAATCTTTACTCATCCCGACTTTGGTCTGTGGTTGCGGGCTGAATTTTTCAGCCTTAGCCCAGGGCAGAACAGGTCAAAGGGGCCCACGTAAGTCATTGCGGGTGGGAGCCGAAAGGCGACGAACCACAAGCAGCGATGAGCATGGCTGTTCTTAGGTGTAAGCCCTGCCGGAGTTGTTCGCAACTAAATTTAACCGAGACGCGCCATACCCAAAGCGCGCAGCAGGCGAGTGTGGGGTCAAAAACCAGCGTCAGCAAAGTTTGGATGAGGGTATTTAAGGAAGTCGGAAATCGGGAGTCAGAAGTCCGGCTGACTTCCGATTTCTTTGCGAGAAATTATGCAACATACTGAAGCCTTTGAAGCAATTTGTCAGGACGCCAAATCACGCGTCAAAGAAATCACCGTTCACGAAGTCAAAGCCAAACTCGACGCCAGCGAACAATTTCATTTCATTGATGTCCGCGAAGACAACGAATGGAACAAAGGTCATGCCGACGGAGCTACACACTTGGGACGTGGCATCATCGAACGCGACATCGAAGGTCTTATCCCTGACAAAGCCGCTGAAATTATTTTGTATTGCGGCGGCGGCTATCGTTCAGCATTGGCAGGCGATAATTTGCAAAAGATGGGATACACGAATGTGCTTTCGATGGCAGGCGGGATTAAGGCCTGGCGAGATGCAAAATATCCAGAGGATATGCCGATTCCCTTTTGAGCAATGAATACAAATCTCCGCCAACTATTTCCCGTTACAAATAATTTCATCTACCTCAATCACGCCGCCGTTGCGCCAATCTCGATTCCTGCTTACGAGGCGATGCAAAGATATACGCAGGATTTGTTGCAGCACGGCCTGGTGCATTGGCGCGAGTGGGGGCAGGAAGTCGAAAAGGTGCGTGGTTTGGCGGCGCGGCTGATCCATGCAAAACCAAATGAAATTGCGTTTGCGGCGAACACTTCTACGGGACTGAGCTTCATCGCCAACGGAATTGACTGGCGTGCGGGCGATAATGTCGTCACGGCAGATTGCGAATTCCCGTCGAATCTCCAGCCCTGGTTACGGTTGCGTAAGGCCTTTGGCGTTGAAGTGCGGCCGGCAAAAGAACGCGCTGGCAGGCTGGAGACAGAAGAAATATTGAGCCTGATTGATGACCGCACTCGTGTTGTCGCGCTGAGCTTTGTCGAATTCGCCAGCGGCTTTCGCAATGATCTGGAAACTATCGGAAAATATTGTCGTGCGCGCGAGGTGATTTTTGTAGTAGACGCGATTCAGGGCTTGGGGGCTTTGCGGCTTGATGTCGAGCAATGCTGTATTGATGCGCTGGCGGCGGATGCTCACAAATGGTTGCTGGGAGTTGATGGCGTCGCGCTGTTTTATCTTTCAGAACGAATGTTGCAACAGGTACAGCCGACAGTGACGGGCTGGATGACTGTCAAAAATCCGTTTAATTTTACGAGTGGCGAAAAAGAATTTGCGGCGGGAGCCAAACGCTTTGAGGCGGGTGCGATGAATACGGCGGGGATTGTCGGGTTGGGCGCTTCGATTGAAATGATGTTGAAAATTGGGACGCAGGAAATTGAAAATTACCTGCTTGAGTTGACAGATTATTTGTGTGAGCGATTGACGAAAAGCGGCTTTGAAATTTTTAGTTCCCGTCGTCTCGGCGAAGCCTCCGCCGTCGTTTGTTGCACACACGAAAAATATACTGCCGAATTTTTGTATGCAGAATTAGAGCGGCAAAAAATCATCACGACGCCACGTCTGGGACGGCTGAGAATCTCGCCCCATTTTTATAATACCCGCGCCGAAATTGATCTTTTGCTTGAAGCTTTAATCATCAACACAAGGTAGTTTTACTTTCGCAGGCGTCTGAAATAATTTTCTCATCCACGAAGCCACACGAAGAAGAAATTAGGCAGGATTGACATGATGAACAGGATTTATTTGCGCAAAAAAATAGTCAATCTTGTCAATCCTGTCGAAAAAACTTCGTGCTGCTTCGTGTGACTTCGTGGAAAAACATTTGCTTGCAACCTATCGCTAAAGTTTTTTCAGTTTCATCCGCAAATAACTTTCTTGACATTAAATCCTGCCATGAATTAAGTTCTTCGCTGTTAACGACCCCATAGAATTTCCGGCTTCCTCCTCGCACCCGCCCCACGCAGGTCAAAGCCTTATCAAACAATCAATCAGACAGGCTATTTTTAATGTTGAAAACGAATCATTCTCACGAGAAATTTATCGCAGGCCGCAGATCGTTTATGGTTGGCGCACTTGCCGCCGGTGCGGTCGGGCTGACCAGTTGCACTGAGCCACAGGTAGTGCGGGTCAATCCAGTGTCATCTCCTACGCCCGGCGCAACTCCTGTGGCTACGCCAGACAACCCGCTGCCGCCAATGCCGCCGTATCAGGCCAAAACATATCCGGCGACGTATAAAAATGCGGTCATGGCGTCGGACGAAATCGTCAACCACTTTGCAAAATCGTTTGATACGCCATCGGCTCTGATTCACGCGGTGCGCGGTTACGGGAAAAATTTCAAACGCGCGGATGGTTCCAGCGCAATTGATTATTTGAGCGCACGGTTTGCCGAAGAAAAAAATGTCAATGGCACAAATTTTGTCAGGTTCACGCGCTCCAATGTCGAAGTGCATGAAAACAGTTTCCTCAAAACTTTTCTTGAAGCCGGCGTCAGCCCCGACCAGGCCATCACGGTGAATGGCAAAAAATATACATTGAAAGATTTGGGCGAGCATGCCAAAAGTCTGTTCCGCCTTGATCCAAATAATCTAACGAAATTTGAGAAGGATTACACGCAGGAGCATTTGCCCTGGGGCTTAATCGCATTTTCAAATTTGTTGCCGGGCGGGAAGGGAAGCTGGGTCAATGCTTATGGCGAAAAAATTGAGTTGCTTGACGTGATTGATAAATCGCTGGCTGAATTTGAAGGCGTTTGCCAGTCGGTCAAAACTTCGCTCGATAAACACGAAGAGATTTCTGACGGATTCCATAAAGCAATCAAACCGTATGCCTGTTACGGCAATCATGCGGTGTATGGTTTTCTGTCGTGCCTGAAAAATGGCTACACGGATCGCGGCTTGAAAGAACGGATTCCCGCGCTGCTGAATCTAACGATTTATCGGCTGGCCAAACAAACAGATAATATCGAACGTGAATACGCCGAAGAACTCGCCACTGTGAAGGCCGATACTTCGCCGCAGATTGCGCAAATGAATAAGAAATTGGCGGGTGCGGGCGTTTCCATTGATGAAACATTTGAGATGGTCAAACTGCGTGCCATCATTAAATTGACCGGGCATATTTTGGAAGCGGTGAATTTCGCCAAACTCAATAAGATTTTTAGCCCGACGCCAGAGCAGCAAAAATATCTGCAAACAGGCGAGCAAAAATTAATTGCATCCATTGTGCAGATGCGGGCGTTAAATCTGGAAGGCTTGAAAAACTTCGAGCCAAAACCGGTTGGCGAAGTGGTAATTGGACTGGGACATGCTTCGCGGGCGTTGAAATTATTGACCCCGGAAAACCCGGATAAGAATCCGAAATCAATTTAACCAAAATGGTCATTATGAAAAATACAAAATCAATTTTCCTCTCAATGTTGATGCTCGCGCTTTGCCTGGTGAACGTATTGGCACAGGACAAAGCTTCAGGTGAAGATAAATTTGCGCTGAAATTCAAACCGTTAATGCAGCAATGTGGCGAATTGAAAGAGGCCGATGATCCGGCAATTGCGAGCGCCCTGACAGAAATTGCCAAAGCTGATGTGCCGACCAAAATTCGTCTGGTGGAACAATTAGGCAAATCGTGCAACAAGAAAAGTACGCCGACCCTGATTGGTTTGCTGTCGGACAAAGACCCGATGATTCGCATTGCGGCAATCGAAGCGCTGGCGCAATTGGGTGACGAAGCCGCGATTGATCCGCTGATTGAATTGCAAAACGAGCAGGATTGGCACGTGCGCTTTGTTTTGGGGCCTGCGCTCTGTGCGTTTCAGAAATGGAAAGCCAGTTATGCGGCGCTCAATTACATCGGTGAATCCACGACGATTGAACTGAACAACGAAAATGAAGCGAAGGTCAGATGTTCAGCAATGATCGCGGTGAACCAGCTCAAAGATGTCAATTTCTCGCGGAAATCATTGATGTTCATGTTCGGAATCCTTGATAGTCCGAATGAAGCCGTCAAAAAAGTAGCGTTGCAGTCCATGTATTTTTTTAAGGAGACGCGCAATTTTCCGTTTGAGCTAATTGGCACGATGAAGCAATCAAGAAATCCCTCCTTCCGAGCCAAAGCCGCGTACTGGATTGGCGAATTAAAAATTGAAAAGGGACGCGACCAACTGAAACTTGCAACCATTGACAGTGATAATAATTTGAATAAAGTTGCGAAAGAAGCTTTAGCTAAACTTGGAAAAGAAAATGATGGGAAGTAATGAATGGAAACGATGAGGGCGGAAGTATGAATGATGAAGGATGAATCAGGTAACTTCTTACTCATTCTTCCGACTTCTGACTTCATTGTTCCCGAATCTATGGACGCGATCACGCTCGAAATTTTCAAATCTCTTTATACCTCCGTTGCCGAAGAAATGGGCGCGAGTCTGCGCCGCACGGCATTTTCTCCCAACATCAAGGAACGACGCGATTATTCCTGTGCAGTCTTTGACCGTCGTGGTCAGATCATTGCGCAGGGCGATCATATGCCTGTGCATCTCGGCTCAATGCCGATGTCCGTCAGGGTGGCAATCGAACAATGCGAACTTAATCCCGGCGATGTGATTATGCTCAATGATCCTTATGCGGGTGGTACGCATTTGCCGGATGTAACGCTGGTCGCTCCCGTTTATGAAAAATCGCAATTGATGTTTTATGTGGCGAATCGAGCGCATCACGCTGATATCGGCGGTTCTACGCCCGGCTCCATGGGCAAGGCGACTGAAATTTATCAGGAAGGCCTGCGCATCCCGCCGCTTCATTTGGTCAATAACGGCAAATTGAATCAGGAAATTCTCAATCTTTTTCTTGCCAATGTTCGCGTCAACGAAGAGCGCAAAGGTGATCTGACGGCGCAGTTAGGAGCCTTAAAAGTTGGCAGCGACAGATTGCAGGAAATCGTTACACGCTATGGATTTAAAGAGTGCGATCAATATGCACAACATTTGATTACTTACACCGCCAGGCTGATGCGAGCGACGATAGCGCAGCTTCCCGATGGAATTTACAGGGCCGAAGATTTTCTGGATGACGATGGAGAAGTGGACAAACCCGTGCGCATCGCTGTCACTATCAAAATCAAAGGCGAGCAGGCCGAAGTTGATTTCACGGGCAGCGATCCGCAGGTGCGCGGGCCAGTCAATGCGGTCGAGGCGATCACTGTTTCCGGCGTCTATTATGTTTTTCGCTGTTTGATTACCAGCGATGTCCCGGCGAGCGCAGGCGTGCTGGAACCAATCAAAATCATTGTTCCCAAAGGCACAATTGTGAATGCCGTGGCTCCGGCTCCGGTGGCCGGTGGTAACGTCGAAACCTCACAACGAATTGTTGATGTGCTGCTCAAAGCTTTGGCCCAGGCAGCGCCCAAAATTATTCCCGCCGCATCGCAGGGCACGATGAATAATTTGACGATTGGCGGCTGGGATGAAAAACGTAACCGGGAATTCGCGTATTACGAAACGGTCGCGGGTGGCATGGGAGCGCGACCAAATGCCGATGGATTGAGCGCCGTTCATACGCACATGACCAATTCGCTGAATACTCCGGTAGAGGCGCTGGAGTATGCGTATCCATTGCGCATCCGGCAATATTCCATTCGGAGAAATTCCGGTGGCGACGGTTTATTTCGCGGCGGTGATGGCGTTATTCGAGAAATCGAATTGTTGTCTGATGCGCAGGTTTCGATGTTGTCGGATCGCCGGAAAATCGCTCCCTATGGATTGAATGGTGGAGCCGAGGGGAAAAAAGGTAGTGCCGAGTTGAGAGAAAAAAATGGCAAGCGTAAAAAGCTGCCTGCTAAATTTACGCTTGCCGCAGAGCAAGGAGTGAAAATCAAAATTGAAACTCCGGGCGGTGGAGGGTTCGGAAAAAAACTAAATTAAACTTTCCCCAGCTTAGCCGAATAGACAGGCACTGATCCCGTTTCCTGCATGGTCGCGCCAAGATTCCAAAACGGCCCTTTCCCCAAATGTTTATCCCAGACCACCATTGAATTAGCCAGATCATCGCCAAACCTTTTGCCTTTACTTAACGTCAAGAGCGCGATGAGCGGGAGGATGGGAATATAAAAAATAATATTCCGACGGAATGATTGCCATAACCCAATCGGAGCGCCAGAATTTTGGTCTACCACCTGCAACCCAAGCACTCTTTTGCCAATTGATTTGCCATTAAAACCATCCTTGAGGGTAAATCCTATAGTCATCATTAAGAGCATCAGGATGGCAAAGAGCAAGGCCAGAATACCAGGCAGCAGAGGCATAAAAAAAGTCATTGCCATAACTGGCCCAAACATCCAGACCACCTTATCAATGACATGCGCCAAAGTTCTTAGGTTAGCAAAATCATCACTACATTTTTTACACACTGGAACGTCGTAAAGAGGTTTTGCCTTCTCCCATTTTTTGTCACTGCGCTGGCACAAAGGGCAACAATTGGAAGCCGCCTGCTGCCCTGAGTTTGGAATCACTGCTGCGTTAAGTGAGGTCGCGGCTTGTGGCTTTGCAGGCTGATTCGGGCGTTTGGCGAGCGGCGCTGTTCCGGCACGCATCGGCTTAAAACAAAACTTGCATTCGTCGCCCTGTTCCTCGTTATTTTTTAAGCAGTACAGACATTTCGGCATGAATACTCCTGACCAATATTTAGTTGTTAGGTGTTCGGGATGAAATTTGGCGATGAAGTTAGGAAGTGGTTGCGGGCCTGCCAACGGTGCGATACTAAATTGCGTGGCAGCGGCTGTCAATTACTTAAAGTATGATGAAATGATGTTCAAAATAATGCTTGCTCAAATCCAATAATATTTATAAGCTGGGTTTTGCCTTGCTGACCCAGCGCCCGCAACCCACCATCAATCCGCAGAAAATATGCTGCTCATTCCTATCGGTCACGACAGGCAGGTGACCCGACAATTTCCGCTCATCACGATTTCATTGATTACTTTCAATGTCATCATTTTTATTTTGACGGCAACGATTGGCGGTCAGCAGGAAGCCCGGAAAGATTATGCGCTCGAAGCTCTGGTTAAATTCATGGATGAATATCCCGGCGTCGAAATTACCCCGGAAGCGCATGATCGTTTGTATCGGGTGGCTGAAGTGGAAATCGCAGGGATAAAAAAATACCTCGCCTCTGAACGCCAAAAGCAACGGGGGAAAGCGGCGGCAGTAAATAAGAATTTGCTGCGCGAAGCCAGTGTCATTGAGCAGCTAAAAAAACGTACCTGTGAAGATTTTGTCGCCGCGTATGATGAATTCTGGGGCTATCAATATGGCCTGACGCCAGCGTATCAAAAATATTCATGGTTGAATTATTTCACCAGCATGTTTTTGCATGGCGGTTTTATGCATATTTTAGGCAACATGCTTTTTTTGTTTTTAGCCGGAATTGCCATGGAAGATGCCTGGGGGAAAACCTTTTATCTGGGGTTTTACTTGCTCGCCGGATTTGTTGCAGCAGCCACGCATATTTACACTGCACCCGATAGTAAAATCTATCTGGTTGGCGCTTCCGGGGCCATCGCCGGATTAATGGGTGCGTTTATGGTGCGCTATTTCAGGACGCGGATCAAATTGTTTTATTTTGTCATCGTGCGGGCTGGAACCTTCAAGGCTCCAGCTTTTGTGATGTTGCCGCTGTGGATTGCGCTGGAGTTGAAAGACACTTTTACCAGTAACACCAGTGAATCCGGCGGCGTAGCTTTTTGGGCGCATATCGGCGGTTTCTTTTTTGGGGCAGTCATCAGCGCCCTGGTTTATTACAGCGGGTTTGAAAAATTGCTTGCCCCCAAAAGTAGCCAAAAGGCAGTGAGCTTCGGAACCGGAAACGCAGTGATTGAGGCCAAATCTCATTTGCGAGACGGGGAACCTGATGAGGCGCTCCGCAAATTGAAACAGCGCTTAGAAGCCGTGCCAATGGATATAGAAGCTTGCACTACATTGGCAATCGCGTATCATCAGTTGCAGCAGCGCGGCGCAGAAATCGCCACGTCTCATCGGCTGATTCATCTTTGCCTCCAGCAGAAAAAATTTAATGAAGCGCTGAATGCGTATTCCGTAATGCTGGATTCGTATCAGCCAACCGAAACACTGCATCGCCTGCCGCCTAAAGACTGGCTGAGCCTGTGCGATTTTATTTTATCGAAAGGCCTCCTCAAAGAAGCGGCTGGCGAGTATGAAAAAATTGCGCGGGCTTATCCCGGAGAAAATTTTACGGCGCAGGTCTTTGTTAGTGCGGCATCGTTGCGCTCACAGCTAAACGAATACGAATATGCCAGGAATTTATTGCAACTGGCTTATGATCAGGCCGGATCAAACCCGGCTTTGCTGATGAAAATTACTGCGGATTTAGGCCAGCTTGAAAACGTCCTGCGAAGTAAGACATAGCATAAACATTGTAGTTCTCGGATCCGTTATTAATTGTCAACAGAGAAACAATCGCCCCGTCACTTATGCGCAGGGTAAATTATCCTGTGCATTTTATTCGTTGAGCCGGATTACCTTTCTAAGGCTTCTTTGTCCTTCATCATTACTTCTTAAGCAATGATGAAGGGCAAAGTTTTTCCAGCACACATTCGCTGCAACGTGGCCTGCGTGCGATACAAACGGCGCGTCCATGAAAGATCAATAAATGCGGGAGCATGATCCAATCCTTTTTCGGGGTGAGCGGAATTAAATCCTGCTCAATTTTTACCGCATTTTCAGTTTGGGTTAAGCCCAGCAAATTTGCGAGCCGCGTCACGTGCGTATCCACGACGATGCCTGAAGACACGCCGAACGCGTTGCCCATTACGACGTTCGCAGTCTTGCGCGCTACGCCTGGCAATTCCAACAATTCTTCCATTGTTTCCGGGACGCGACCGTTGTATTTCTCCACAATAATTTTACACGCACCTTGAATATTTTTGGCTTTGTTGCGAAAAAAACCGGTTGATTGAATATCTTTTTCAAGCTCGCTGACAGCTACGTTGATGAAATCTTGTGCGCTGCGATATTTTCTGAACAACGTAGCCGTTACAATATTGACGCGCACATCTGTGCATTGCGCCGAAAGAATTGTTGCAATTAATAACTCCACCGGATTGGCATGATGAAGCGCACAATGCGCATCAGGATAAGCTTTGCGCAATAGTTTGATGATTTGTTTCATCAATTCTTTTTTGTCTGCGGACTGTTCGGCTTTAGCTTTGGGCATAAATTTCTACTTCGATCTAACCGCTACTGTCGGCGGTCACGACAGATTTTTGCAAAGGAGCCTGACCTGATTTCGTCCAAAGATAATCCGGTTAATGGTTCTACTTCATCGGCTTTGAGAGCGCCACAGTTTATGGCACGTAAAAAGAAATTCAGCAATCCCTGACCGGATGCCGCATCGTCAAAAATCATCCCCACCGTTGTCGCCTGCGCCGCCCTGGTAATAAAGTTTTTCAAACGTTCTGATGACGCGCCCAGGTTTTCCAAAAAGAAGGCATAGACGGCGATGTAACGCGCCGGAAATTGCGCCGGATGCAAATCCCAGCTTTGATAGAATCCATTGGCAAAAGAATGACGTATATTGTCGTAATGGATTTTCCAGGCCTGATGAATTGCCGCACGATTTTCTGCTTGTTGTTGTTCGCCTGACTCAATATTTCCGCGATGAATTTCCAGCGGCAAAGTCGTTGTGACGCCATCGGCTAAACGAATGTCAGTTCCGGCCAAAGCGGTCAGCATTACCTGCCGCGCAAAATCACAGGCAGGATGACGAAGGTTCTGGTAGGCGGCTGAAATTCCACAACTGGCGGTGTAATCGAAAGCGCCAAAATGAAGTGCAACACAGCGCCCATTTGCGGCGCTGATAAATTCAGGAATGGGGCATTGACCGCGTTCGTTGATAATGGCCCGTGGCGTTTCAATCATTAACTCAATTTTTAAAGCGCCGGGTGATAAATTATGTTGCTTTTCGAGCGCAGCACATAACTCTGTCAGCAGCACCACCTGTTCAGGGCGATCAACTTTGGGCAACGTGATAACAAAATTACGCGGCAAAATTCCGTTGCTGAGATTCAACAGACTCGTGACAAAAATATTGAGTGTGCGGATAGCGCGTGTTTTTAGCTCTAAATTCAAAGGCTTGATTCTGATTCCAAAAAACGCAGGTAATGAGTTTTCAGTCAGCGCCAGCGCCGTTTGTTCCGCCGCCGCCAGCGCGTGAGAATCTTCTTCTGTGTCCGAGCGATAGCCGTAGCCATCTTCAAAATCAAGCCGGAAATCTTCGACCGGTTCGTCGGTGAGTTTATGCGCAACGAGCGAGTGAATATTTTCAGCTAACGAATTATTGAAATTGAAAACCTGTGTGAGTGTTGCAGGAGTTGGCGCATAAGTATTGCTTGTGCGTCGTGCGATTGCGCCAAGTTTATTGATTGTGTCCGCCTTGAAAAGATGCGCTCCACCATAAACTGTCTGAACTGGCTGTCGGAAATTTGGGTGAATAGAATCAGGCATTAAGTTCGCTCTCGTGTAACTCGCGCAATTTATATTTTTGAATTTTGCCGGAAGCCGTCATCGGAAAATCTTCGACAAATCGGAAGAATTTTGGAATCTTGAAACGTGCGATTTTATCTTTGCAGAATTCGCGCAACTCTTCCGCCGAGATATTTTCTCCGGCATTTAAGCGGACAGACACCGCAACTTCTTCACCAAAGAATTCGCTTTTCACTGCGTAGACATAGGCATCCGCGACGCTTGCGTGTTGGCGCAACAGGTCTTCGATTTCTTTCGGAGAAATATTTTCGCCGCCGCGAATGATGATGTCTTTGATGCGTCCCGTGATGCGCACGTAGCCTGCTTCGTCCAGCGTTGCCTGATCGCCGGTGCTGAGCCATCCGTCTTTATCAATCGCTTTTTCCGTTGCTTCAGGATTATTAAAATAGCCTTTCATTACATTGTAGCCGCGCACGCACAATTCGCCGGGTTCGTGAACTCCCAAAGTTTTTCCCGTCGCCGGATCAATAATTTTAACTTCCATTTCCGGCAGGACACGACCGACGGTTTGCGTGCGATTGGCGATGGAATCGTCTCGCGCAGTCTGTGTAATTCCGGGCGAAGCTTCGGTCAAGCCATAAATAATGGTGATCTCTTTCAAATTCATTTCACTGATCGCACGACGCATCAAAGGCTCCGGGCATAGGGTTCCCGCCATCACTCCGGTTCTAAGTGTACGCAAATCAAAGCGCGAAAAGTGGGCGTCTTCCATCTCCGCTAAAAACATTGTCGGGACGCCGTAAAGCGCCGTACATTTCTCGTGTTCGATAGTTTCAAGGACGCGCCGCGCTTCGAAAAATTCGACGGGACACAAACAAGCGCCGTGGGTGTACGCGCCCAAAACGCCAATCACGCAGCCGAAGCAATGAAACAACGGGACGCACAAACACAACCGATCTTCCAGTGTGTAGCCCAGACCTTGCCCCATCCAATACCCGTTATTGACAAGATTCCGACTTGACAGCATCACGCCTTTTGGAAAACCCGTAGTCCCCGACGTATACTGCATATTGATGACATCATCCAAGCCAACTTCGCTTTCACGCGCTGCCAATTGTGCTTCAGAAATTTCGTCAGATTTTATGCGCAATTCGTTATATGGCGTCATGCCTTCAGGATAATTTTCACCGAGAAAAAAGACGCGCTTGAGATTGGGCAAACGATTATCAAACGCTCCGATTTCATTAAGTGTTTTGACGTAATCTACATCTCTAAAACCCTGGATCGTGAAGAGTGTCGCGGTTTCGCTTTGACGCAATAAATAATCAATTTCGTGCGCTCGCAACGCCGTATTCACTGTCACCAGGATCGCGCCGATTTTGGCGAGCGCAAATTGCAGGACGATCCATTCCGGCACATTCGTAGCCCATACCGCAACCCGTTCGCCACGTACCACGCCAAATGCCATCAAGCCACGCGCAACAATTTTCGCTTCGGCTTCGAGTGCAGAAAACGTGAGGCGGAGATTGCGGTCGGCGTAAACGAGCGCCTCATTGTTGGGGATGGTTGCAGCAAGTTTGGTGAGGAGGTTGCCAACTGTCACGTCCCGGAAAGATGATGCGGGGTGATTCATAATTCAACTCGTAGCACGGGCTGCCAGCTCGTAAGCTGAAACTGGCAGTGCCTGATTTTTACGCAAAATTCAAGTAATGTACGCTTCGGACGCGGGCTGGCAGCCCGCTGTACGTAAACTATTTCCTCTCGGATTTTTCGTATTCACTCTTCAATAAATTCATCATTTCTTCGCGCCTGTCGTACAAACGCTTCAGCGGACGCGGCTCATGTTTTGCTAATGCATAAGCCGTTATTAACGGCAGCACGATAGTTGTATCGGCATAACAAATAACTGTTCCTGGCAATTGGTCAGGATCAATTTTCCCCCAACTCACTGCCTCCCCTGCCGTCGCGCCACTAAGTCCGCCGGTGTCAGGACGAGCATCCGTGATTTGTAAAAAATAATCGTGTCCTTTTTCTTCGATGCCGAGGACTTCCTGAATTTGCGGTTCTGTTTGCAGTGCGAAGTTTTTCGGGCTGCCACCGCCGCAAATAAAAATTGCGGATTTTCCTCCACCACGTTTTGCCGTCAACACCAACGCCGCAGTTTCGTTCACGTCAGCAGAAGGATTCAAACGCAATTTTCCACCTTGTAATTCCATCGCGGCGACGTTCATTCCGATGGAGCTATCACCAGGCGAAGACGTATAAACAGGCACTCCGTGCCGATAACAAGCGGCGAGCAGCGATTGATTTTCCAGCCCTAAAATGCGTTCGCGTGCGGCGACATATTTGCCGCACAGGTAATGAAATTCCGCCGTAGACATTTCACGCTGGAATTCTTCGGCACGAATAATTTCGCGGAAAAATGAATCCGTCGAAAGCAAAACTTCATAATCAAAAAAGATGTCGTAGATGCGGACGACGCCTTCATCACGCAATTCAACATCACTCGCCTGATGATTGCCACGATGCATCGCCAGGCCTAAACCAAAATGTGTATCGTGATAAAGATTGGCTCCGGTCGAAATAATCCAATCTATAAAGCCCGCTTCGATGAGTGGAATCAACGTCGAAATGCCAATGCCAGCCGGAGTTAAAGCTCCGGTCAGGGTAATTCCAACCGTGACATTTTCTGCCAGCATTCGTTCCGTGAAAAGCTGCGCACCTTCGCGTAAACGGGCGGCGTTGTAGGCTTGAAAGGTAGAATCAATCAATTCCACGATGGTAGTATTTTTATTGATGGGATTGGGCGCGATGCGCTTGCCTGAAAGATGTTTGCGTTGGCTCATGACTATTCCTTACTTGAAAATAAATTAGCAATTCAAGTGGCAGAGTTTATAGTTTTGAGCCAGGCAATTCAAAAGCAAAGAGGCGGTAAGGAAGATTTTGGAGAAGAAAAATTGCGGGAGGATTACGCGGATGAATATAGCAGGCAAGCCTTTCTCATCCACGAAGCTACACGAAGTAGCACGAAGATACGACGGGGTGAGTGGGCGACGGAGTGACAAGGAGATCAGGTTATTCTTGCGCCGTTTCGCCCTTGCGCCGTTTCGCTCTTCTTCGTGAACCTTCGTGTAGCTTCGTGGATGAGAAAACTATAGATCATCCGCATAATCTTCGGGGAGCCGGGGCTTTATGGCGTTAATGTCCTAAACCTTTCATCTGCGGTTCGCTACGTCTTTGCAATTGCGAGACATTCAGAATGGAAGACTCGTAAGCCGCCACCTGTAAAGGGTCAATGTCGCGGCAGATGCCCTGCGTTTGGCAGTTTTGATTCGTACATTTGCCGACAATGCGAAGCGTCGCTTTTTCGTCAATCATGATTGATTCAATGGAAATCACCATGCGGCAACGGGGGCAGGAAGTTAATTGTTCTCTGAATGCCATAAGTAAATCCTTTCAGTGCAATTGTATGTGTAAAGCTCTTTTATCAAAGAGCGAATCAGGCGGCGCTTTCAGTTTTTGTCCTCATCGAAATTATGATACTTGTGTTGCAGCGACAGAAAGACCTGATGTGATAGACTTTCATTTGCAAATATTTAAAAATTCCCCGTGGGACAATAAACAATTTATGACGAATACAATTCAAAATGACCGATTGATTAAGGCTGCTTTTCATCAGCCGCTGGACCGCGCTCCAGTTTGGATGATGCGGCAGGCCGGACGCTATCTGCCTGAGTATCGTGCCGTGCGTGCACAAACAGATTTTCTAACGCTCTGTAAAACGCCTGATTTGGCGGCTGAAGTTTCAATGCAGCCGCTTGATATTTT
>JANMKB010000733.1:0-3492 GCA_031371805.1 Blastocatellia bacterium
GAGCAAGGTTGTTCAGTGCATTGGCAACGATGGGAGCGTCCGGGCCGAAAGCCTTCTCACGAATGGCCAGGCTTCGCTCGAGAAGGGGTTGCGACTTTTCGAATTTTCCCTGTCGGGCAAGGCATCCACCTAAAAAGATTAAATATTCAGTATTCTGGTTAGATTTAACAGCTCGGCTGTACCAGCCTTCCGCCCGACGATAGCGGCCTTGTTTAAAATAGAAGCTCCCGAAGTAAGAATAGACCAAATGTAATTCATCTTTTTCGGAGTACTTCATTGCGGTGCGAAGTGCTTCGTATGCCTGGTCGTATCGTCTTAAAGAACCTAATGTATCTCCCAAAATTAACCAGCCAAAGCCATCACTTGGATAGTTTTCTGTATAGCGCCGAGTGTGCCAAAGTAAGCATGCTGGGCCATCATTTTCCCAGCTTCGCATCAATTCTTGCCAAAGTTTTTCCTGCTCTTTTTCCACTGGTTACATTAGGGCATCTAACATGTAATTCTACGACCGAAAAGTCGTCAAACTTCACGACGTTTCGCTGATTTAATCTAACCTGTGACAGGCTAATTCTTCTCAAATCAAGCAATCTTTCGATTTTCGACGACAGGCTCAGGATGTTGTTATACGACTGTTGCATAACACGCCATTATTTTATCACTATTCCCATCAATGACAACGGCAGCAAAACTTCCTGCGCATCGTAGTTTTGCCATCATTCGGAATCTTTACTATAGTGTCTAGGGAGAGAATTCCAAACCACTATGGCTGTAGATAAAATTAAACCTAACGTTCGCGCCATCAAAGCCTACACGCTTGATCCGATTGAGACGCCGATCAAAATTAATCAGAACGAAAATCCGTTTGGGATGCCTGCCGCGATTAAGGACGAAGTTTTGCTTCGTGCGTCCGTGAGGGATTGGGCGCGGTATCCTGATTTTGTTCCGACGCGGTTATTGGAAAAACTCGCGGCGTATACTGGATGGCGGGCAGACGGCGTGATGGTGGGCAACGGCTCCAACGAAATGATTCAGTCGGTCGTGAACGCTATCGTTGCAGCGGGTACGAAAGTTGTTTTGCCGGAACCAACTTTTTCCGTCTACAGTCAGGTCATCAAAGTCATGAACGGAGAGATTATTTCTGTTCCGCTCAATGATGATTTTTCGTTTAATATTCCGCGCCTCGCCAGCAGAGTTGCTTCGCTGAAACCTGCACTGACAATTATTTGCTCTCCGAATAATCCCACAGGGAGTCTTATCAGTAATCGTGACCTGCAAACGATTCTGCGCAACTCCGAAGGCATCGTCGTAGTAGATCAGGCGTACCTTGAAATTGGCGGCGAAGATTTTGTGCCGTTGCTCAATGAATTCAGTAATCTGGTGATTCTCAGAACCTTTTCAAAAGCGATGGCGATGGGAGGTTTGCGCGTTGGGTATTGTCTGGCTGCACCGGAATTAATCCGCGAATTCATGAAGTGCAAGATGCCGTACAGCCTGAATTTCTTTTCGCTGCTGACGGCAGAAGTGGCGCTGGAAAATACTGAAATTTTGTATCCGCTCATTCAGAAAATTCAATCCGAGCGCGACCGCTTATTCAATGAATTGCAATTGATTCATGGACTCCGACCTGTGCCTTCGGCAGCGAATTTCTTCATCGTCAGAACGAAAATTCCTCCGGCTGAATTGGTTGCCGCGTTGGTCGAATTTGGATTATTAATTCGGGATGTGAGCAGCGCACCGATGCTGAGCGATTATGTGCGAATCAGTGTTGGAACGCCGGAAGAAAATGATCGTTTGCTGGCAGCGTTGCATGAGATATTTCATTGAGAAACGGCGATGTACGTGGATGTATTGGCAGCTATGAAACTATGCGTGCAGGAAGAACGGGCGGCTGGCGGCGCAGCTTCGTGCGTGCTTGCTATGAAACTATGCGTGCAGGAAGGACGGGCAGCCTTAACAAATCACGCTTACGATGAAATGGAGGACGACGACCTCTTTGTTTTCGACTTGGAGCAATGCGTTTACACAGGTACTATAATTGAACGGCAATGGGATGCTGGTTTGCAGGACTGGAAATATGTTATTTACGGTAAAAGTTCAGATGAAGAAGACATCGCAGTCGTCACTCAAATAGTTCGTAACCAAACCCTGGTTTTCATTACAACCTATCGCTTATGAATACTGAAATTACCTGTAGCCTCTGTGGGCAACCAACCGCACGCGAAGTACGCAGAACCAAAATCGTGGGCAAAGGTGAGCACCAGGTGATCGTTGAAAATGTACCCATAATTTCGTGCCGCAATTGCGGACACGATTACTTTTCTCTTGCGGTTGCCAAAATGCTGGATCACATTCGCACCACCTCGCAACCACAAGCACAGCAGAAAAGTTTTGCCGTAGTCGAACTGGCTGCTTAGTACACAACTCAACTATTTTTTCATCACCTTAATTATGTCTCGCCAAGCTGAAATCAACCGCACCACCAAAGAAACCGACATTCGCGTTGCCCTCAACCTTGACGGCACAGGCGCGAGCAAAATCAACACGGGAATTCCCTTCCTCGACCACATGCTTGACCTGTTTGCACGGCATGGGCTGTTCGACCTTGAGGTCACGTGCAAGGGTGATTTACAGATTGACGATCATCACTCCGTCGAAGATATTGCAATTTGTTTAGGCCAGGCTTTTGCTACAGCGTTAGGTGACAAGGCAGGCATCGTGCGCTATGGCTTAAGCTATGTGCCGATGGATGAAACTCTGGCGCGGACTGTAGTTGATTTGTCAGGACGATATTTTTTAGTCTATAACGTAGAAAATACGCGACCGCAAGTCGGAACATTTTCCGTTGAACTTGCCGAACATTTCTGGCATTCATTTGCGGAGCATTGCAAATGCAATCTCCACATTGAACTGTTATATGGACGCAATCAGCATCACATTATTGAGGCAGTTTTCAAAGCGACAACACGCGCTCTGTCGCAGGCGGTAAGGTTGGATGATCGTATTCAGGGAGTGATGTCTACCAAGGGGAAACTGTGAAAATCAAATTGCAAAAGGCAAATATCAAAAATAAAAAAGGGGCGGCACTTTATTTTTGATATTTGCCTTTTGCAATTTGCCATTTGATTTAACTCATTATGTCAATCGCAATCATTGATTACGGCATCGGCAATTTACGCAGCGTGGAAAAAGCCTTCACCGCACAGGGCATTGATGCGGTTGTCACCCGCGATGAAAAAATCTTGCGCAATGCCGAGAAGCTTGTCTTATTAGGCGTGGGCGCATTCGGCTATGCTATGCAATCGTTGCGTAATCTCGGTTTTGATAAATTGGTGATCGAAGCCGCAAATGCGGGCAAGCCGATTCTTGGTTTATGTGTCGGCTTACAGATGTTATTTGAAGAGGGCCACGAATTTGGAATTCACCAGGGGCTGGGTTTGCTCAAAGGAAAAGTTATCAAGTTTCCTGACAATTTGCGCGTCCCACACGTGGGCT
>JANMKB010000747.1:0-14224 GCA_031371805.1 Blastocatellia bacterium
AGCGACGGGGTGATTTGTAAGGATACTTAATCTTGTGCAGGAAACCATTCATTATCAATCAAGCGAAAAAATCCCGCTCTGGCGACCGTTGCTGAAACTTTTTGGCGAGCATCGTGACCTGATCCGTTCTATGGTGCAGCGTGAATTGTC
Organism: Blastocatellia bacterium; assembly: GCA_031371805.1. Taxonomy (GTDB): domain Bacteria; phylum Acidobacteriota; class Blastocatellia; order RBC074; family RBC074; genus JAFDVL01. Next base: position 151 of record JANMKB010000747.1, read on the forward strand.
CAGCCGTTACAAAGGTTCATTGATGGGCATCGGGTGGGCGATTATTTCCCCCGCAGTGATGATCGTGATTTTTACGATTATTTTTTCTGGTATCTTTGGCGCACGCTTCGGCAATACTGGCGGGCATCTTAGCTTTGCCGTGTATCTGTTTTGCGGTTTGTTGCCGTGGATTGCATTTAGCGAAGGCGTCAACCGTTCGACGAATGCGATGATTGAAAACATCAATCTGATCAAGCGCGTCGTCTTTCCGGTTGAAGCCCTGCCGGTTAATTTAGTGCTGGCTGGAATCATTACACAATTGCTTGGGACGATAGTCTTACTTGTGGCATTTCTGGCGCTTGAGCATAAATTTTACCTCACAATTTTGTTTCTGCCGCTGTTGCTCATCATTCAATTAATCGCTACGTTAGGCCTGAGCTGGTTGATGGCAAGCCTCGGAGTTTTCATCCGCGATATGCCGCAAATCAATCAATTGTGGTTGATGGCATGGATGTATCTGACGCCGATTTTCTTCCCTGAAAATAACATCCCGTCGCAATATCAATGGATGATTAAGTGTAATCCGATGGCTCCGTTGATTCGCAGCTATCGGCGCATTTTATTGGAAGGTCGAATGCCGGATTGGAGCGGATTAAGTTTTACACTGATGGTTGCCGTTATATTTTTCGTGTTCGGTTACTGGTGGTTTGAGCGCACCAAAAAAGCATTTGCGGATGTGTTGTGATTTGTTCCTAATGCAGAAACACGCACGCAGTAAGTGTGCAGTACGCCCTTACTACAAGTGGGTTTTATCTGCATAACCCCGGCTAATCGCATGTCTTTACGACTCTCATTTCTGACTATCTTTGTTGCCACGCTCTTTGTGCCTGTTGCTATCCTCGCGCAAATCACACCAACGCAACAATCGCCTGCTCAATACAAATACGAAGCCTGGAAAACAGATGAGGGCTTGCCGCAAAATACAGTGCAGGCAATCCTGCAAACGCGTGCCGGGTATCTGTGGATTGGAACGAAAGAAGGGTTGGCACGATTCGATGGCATCAGCTTTGTGACGTTTGATCGGCATAACACACCACAAATTCTCAACCATCAAATTCGTAGCTTGAAAGAAGATCGTGAAGGGCGTTTGTGGATCAGTACTCCGAACGGATTGGTGCAATTTACCAACGGAGCCTTCACGGTCTTCACTAATAAAGACGGTCTTTCGAGCAATAATATTTCTTCCGTGGATGAAGACCGCGCCGGCAATATCTGGATTGCCACGGTCAATGGTCTGAACAAATTTCGTGATGGAAAGTTCACTGCTTATTCGACTGCGAATGGATTATCTCACAACAGTATTCAAGCGATTTTAGCAGACAGCGAAGGCAATCTTTGGATTGGAACGGCGGATGGATTGAACCACTTTAAGGATGAAAAATTCACGTCGTATTCGCGTTTGGATGGACTCGCCGAAAATAACATTAATACGATTTTTCAAGATCAAAAAGGACAGTTGTTGATTGGTACAACGGAAGGATTAAGCACATATACAAACGGAAAATTTGTAATGCACAACAGTGGATTGTCAGACAAAAATATTGAAGTCATTGCGCAGGATCATACAGGAAGAATTTGGCTGGGAACGCCGAATGGCTTGAATCTTTTTCAGGACGAAAAATTTACAAGCTTCACGACGAAGCAGGGCTTGCCCGGAAATCACATCAGTCAAATTTTGGAAACACGTGAAGGTGTTTTGTGGGTTGGAACTTCCAACGGTTTGGCAAACTTTATTGATGGAAAATTTCAAGCCTACGCTGGAGAAGGAATTTCTCACACGTCAATTTTATCAATGCTCGAAGACCGCGAAGGCAGCCTGTGGATCGGCACAGAAGTGAACGGACTCAGCCAACTTAAAACTAAAAAATTCACGACGTACACAATGCGCGAAGGGCTGTCCGCGAATTTGATTCGTTCTATTTCCGGCGGCGCAAACGGTGATGTCTGGATCGGCACGAAAGACGCCGGATTGAATTTATTGCGCAACAATCAGTTGATAAATTTTCCGGCGAAACAAGGTTTGGCAACGACGGATATTCTTGCCATTGCGAATGATCGTCGGGGAGATTTGTGGCTTGGAACTCCCACCGGACTAAAGAAAATACAAGCAGGAAAAATCGCAAATTATTCAATGAAAGATGGGCTTTCGGATGATTATGTGCGTTCGCTTTTTATTGATCGTACAGGCTCGCTTTGGATCGGCACACGGCGCGGGTTGAATCAATTCAAGGATGGAATTTTTACGTCGTACACGACGCTTGATGGCCTGGCGAGTGATTTAGTCGGCGCAATTTGCGAAGACCGCGCAGGCAATCTCTGGATCGGAACGCTAAGCGGATTGAGCCTTTTCAAAGATGGAAAATTCACGAATTACAACCTTGAATCAGGCTTGTCGAATGAAGTAATTATTTCACTTTACGCGGACGCTGACGGCGCAATTTGGATTGGAACTCTGGGCGGTGGACTGAATCGTTTTAAGGATGGGAAATTTTCACACTTCACGACAAAGGAAGGTTTTCCCGATGATGCGATTTACCATATTCTCGAAGATAATCAGGGATTTTTATGGATGAGTTCCAACAAAGGAATCATCCGCGCCAGCAAAAAAGAGCTTGAGAATTTTTCCACTTCGCCAGCAAAACTAAAAGATATTTTTCTGTATGGAACCGCCGATGGAATGGAGACAAACGAGTGCGGCGGCGGCGGTCATCCTGCCGGCTGGAAGGGCGAAGATGGCAAGCTTTGGTTCGCTACCATCAAGGGCGTAGTGATGATTGATCCGGCGCATCTCAAGCTTAATACGCAGCCTCCGCCCGTTGCCATTGAGAAAATAATTGTGGATGACCAAACGTTTCGCGCGGAAACTTCGATTGAATTATCACCTGGAAAATCGCGTTTTGATTTTTATTTCACGGCGCTCAGTTTTATTGCGTCGCAGAAAAATAAATTCAAATACAAGTTGGAAGGATTCGACCAGGATTGGATCGAAGCGGGAACGCGCCGCATCGCCTCGTATACCAACATTCCCGCCGGACGATATACGTTCAGAGTGATAGCGAGCAATAACGACGGGGTTTGGAACGAAGTTGGGACTTCGTTTGATTTTTATCTCAAGCCGCATTTTTATCAAACGTGGTGGTTTTATCTTTTCTGTTTAGCTGGAATTTTGAGCGCAATCTGGTACTGGTATCACGTTCGCGTCAAGCTGATCGAGCGGCAGTTTTCCGCCGTTCTCTCAGAGCGCAATCGTCTGGCGCGAGAAATTCATGATACGTTGGCGCAGGGTCTGGCGGGGATTTCGCTGCAACTGGAATTGGTCGCACGGATGCTTTCGATTAAGCCGGAAGCCGCGAAAGCACTGCTGGATCAAACACGGCAACTGGTGCGCAGCAATTTAGATGAAGCCCGGCGTTCGGTCTGGGATTTGCGCTCGCAGGCGCTTGAAAATAATGATTTGCCTGCGGCCTTGAATGAATCCGCGAAACAGCTTACGGCAGGGACTTCGACGCAGGTAAACGTCAAAGTTGGTGGAACCTATCGTCAACTCTCTCGCCTGATTGAAGACAATTTATTGCGCATCACGCAGGAAGCAATCACAAACGCCATCAAACACGCACAGGCTGAAATGATTAGCGTCGAGTTGAACTACGAGCCTAAAAATTTGCGGCTCACGGTGAAGGATGACGGACGCGGGTTTGATGATAAAATTCAGCTCGGCAACCAGCATTATGGTTTGATTGGAATGAAAGAACGCGCTACGCAAATTGGTGGGAATTTGATTGTGAGAAGTGAATTGAATGAAGGGACGGAGATTGTGGTACAGGTTCCGTTGACGATGTAGATGTCCAGTAAACTTTAGTTTGCTGACTTTTTTTGAAATATGGCTACTCAGCAGAAAAAAGAAAACCCTTCTGAAAGCGGACAGTGCTATTTCTACGGGGAATCAAGAAGAAAGAGTTACCAAAAAGCCTTTCCCTGGTTGCTCGAAGCCGCTAGGTCGGGAGACGTTCATTGTCAGAATTTAGTTGGTTATTGCTATGATCTTGGCTTGGGCGTAGAGAAAAATATTCCCTTGGCGCTGTGCTGGTATCAGAAAGCTGCAAAATCCAATCACATTGAAGCGTTGTTTAATTTGGGGTTGCATTATGGAAAGGGCAAGGGAGTCGAGGTTAATCACAAGAAAGCCTTTTCATTTTATCAGCGGGCTGCTGCGCTTGGGGATGAATTCGCTCAATGCAATTTAGGGATTTGCTATCTTGAGGGATTGGGAACGAAACAGAATCTTGCCAAAGGAATCGAATGGATACGAAAAGCTGCTCGAAAAGGGGATTCAAAAGCGCAATACAATCTTGGGATGGCTTACCTGAACGGCGAGGGCGTAGCGATAAATAGGCGATATGCTCGCATCTGGCTTGAGAAAGCCGCGAAGCAAAATCATAGGCTGGCGATTAGTACTTTGCTAAGATTTATTTAGGGATTAGACCTAAGAACGATATGAACATTTTCTACTAGCCCAGTCCGTTTACGGCTGGGTCAGGGGACGAATTAATTATCTAAGCCCGATTTATCGAGCTTGCAAAGAGCTTCAGCTAAAGCATATTTTGAAGCCCGGTGAGCCGGGCTGGATGTTTTGTAATGCAACATATCTCCCCAGCCGTAAACGGACTGGGCTAACAGAAAAACTGAATGGAGTCCCAATGAATTCTTCTCCACAAATTCGTGTCATGGTTATTGACGATCATCAAATCGTGCGGCAGGGATTGGTTGCGTTGCTCAATACCGAAGACGATTTGACGGTGATTGCGGAAGGCTCCGACGGTCAACAGGCAATCGAATTATTCAAGCAGCACGCGCCGGATGTCACGCTGATGGATTTGCGCATGCCGAGAATTGGTGGTGTCGAAGCGATCAATCACATCAGACGAATTACTCCCGATGCGAAAATTATTGTGCTGACGACTTACGATGGTGACGAAGATATTTTTCGTGCGTTGCAGGCTGGAGCGCAAAGTTATCTTTTGAAAGGCGTCTCGTTTGAAGACCTGATCGAAGCCATCAGGGTAGTTCACGCCGGCCAAAAACGAATTCCGGCGGAAGTCGCCGAACGCCTCGCCGAACGCTTCTCGGTTGAGCCATTAACCGGACGCGAACAGCAGGTGCTTGAATTAATTGTACGCGGAAGAAGCAACAAAGAAATTGGCACCGAATTGAAAATTTCCGAAGCCACAGTTAAGTCTCATATCAATTCTCTCCTCAGCAAACTTGGCGTTACGGATCGCACGCAGGCGGCGACGACTGCGATTCAGCGCGGGTTGGTGCATCTGGATTAATCCATCTAAAGTTTGAATGTTTTGTGAAACTCTGAGTCCAAGACAGTCTTGAGGCTGCGTGATAATTTTCGCGAGCATTTTTCAATCTCCAAATTTTTGTAAAAAAGTAAGGGATTCTTCGTCGCGACAAGCTTGAGTCGTATCCAATGGAAAATTGCTATATGAATCGAAAACTATTGTCCCCATTCCATCTATTTGCCTTATTATTATTCTCCATCACAACCTACGCGCAACTCACTGAATCCACGCTCAGAGGCACAGTGGCTGACACGACAGGCAATGTCATCATTGCTTCGCCGGTAGTCGCAAAAAATAATGAAACAGGGCAAACGCGCTCGGCGACTACGGATGACCACGGAGCGTTTTTGCTGGCGGGAATGTCGCCAGGCTCGTACACCGTTTTTGTGCGCGTCGCGGGATTCAAAACGTTCGAGCAGCGCACGATCAGATTGAATGCGGGGCAGACTTCGGAAATTTCTATCAAGCTTGAAATTGGAGATTTGCAGGAAGTTGTCAACATCGAAGGCGGCGGCGCACAGGTGCAAATCGCTACGGAAGGGCGCGTGTCGGATTCATTGGATCAGCGCAAAATTTCCGAATTGCCGATTCCGCAACGCGATGTTTTTGCACTGACCAAGCTCAGCGCCGGAGCTACGTTTATTCCGGGCACAGCGAATTCTACGAAGCTGACCAGTTCGCCAGTGGTGACGGTCAACGGCAATCGGTATCGCGGTAATAACTACGTGCTGGACGGCGCAATGAATTCCAATTCAAACAATTCCGGTGAGCCTGCGATTGTGCCGAGCATTGAAGCTATCGAAGAAGTCCAAATCCAGACGAATAATTTTTCCAGTGAGTTTGGACGCGGCAACGGAGCCGTGATCAGCTTGCGCACGAAAACAGGGACGAATCAATTTCACGGTCGCCTGTGGGAATTCCATCGTAATGCGGCGCTCAATGCGCGTAACTTTTTTGCGACGGCGAATCCGCCGCAAGTCTTTAATCAATTCGGAGGCAATATTGGCGGCCCGATTATTAAAGACAAAACTTTTTTCTTTGGCAGTTATGAGGGCACACGCAATGCAGCCGGACGCGCTGCATCGTTTCAGGTCGAAACTCTGCAGTTGCGCGATTACGTCAAAAGCACTGCGCCGAACAGCATTGCTAATCAGTTGTTCACAAAATTTGCCGCGCCTGCACCGCAAACAGTCGCCGCTTGTGCTGCCGCCAGTAATAATTGTTTGAGTATCGGCAACGGACAATTCATCCCAACGAACGGGACGGTCTTCACAACGCTCAATGATTTTGTGCGCTTCAATCAATTTCTGGGGCGCGTAGATCATTCGTTCAATGAAGGCAAAGACAAAATTTACGGACGCTATATTTTTGAAAATCAGGCGGACAATAACGGCGGATCAAGCGGATCAGTCGCGCAGGCGGGGTTGGGTCGCGTGATGCGCGGAATGAAAGGCGCCTACGCGGGAACATTTTCAAATACGAACATTGGCTATACAAAAATTTTCAGCCGTTCGGTGAATGACGTGCGCTTTGCTTTTCAAACGATTTCGACCAATCGCGGCAATGATAATGCCGAAGTGCCAAACATTACGGTGACAGGCTTCACGGCAGGCTGGGGAGATTTTTTCAATAGCGCGACGAAGATTCGCACCTATGAGTTACGCGATGTGTTGACGCTGGATCGCGGGCAACATGCGCTGCGCGTGGGAGCCGAATATCGTCGTTTATTTAAGGGCTTATCAATCGCTTCGCCGGATGCAGGAACGTATGCGTTCACAAGTATTGCGAGTTTCATTACCGACCAACCTTTTCGGCAAACGTTGACGGTGAATCCGAATACGGGACAGCGCACAAATTTCCCTAGATATTTTGTGCAATACGAAACGGCATTTTTCTTTCAGGATGATTGGAAGGTCAACGCAAAACTCAATTTGAATTTAGGATTGCGCCATGATTATTTTGGCGATGTCAGCGAACGCGAAGGCCGTTTGTCTTCGATAGTTTTTGGGCCGGGAAATAATTTTCGTGAACGATTAGCGAGCGCGAGCCTGACGCGGGTAGATCGGCTTTACACACCTGAAAAGACAAATTTTTCGCCGCGCATTGGACTGGCTTACGATCCCTTTGGTGATGGTAAATCGGCGATTCGCGCAGGATTCAGCCTGGCGTACCAACCGCATCACGGACAATCAATTTCCGGCGCACGTGCGCTGCCGCCTGATGCGTTGCAAGGCGTTGTGCAACCTTCAAATAAAATTGGCACGAAAATTTTGTATGGCATTCCTGTGCCGTTCAATCCAGATTTTGGACGCGGCTTGAATGCGCAAGGCGGCGTCAATACGCCTGCCGGACAGAACGCAATTCGTCCAACAGGATTTGTTGTGAATCCGACGATCAAGACGCAGTACAGTGAAAGCTGGTTTTTGAATTTACAACGCGAGGTGTGGAAAGGCTGGATTGTCGAAGTCGGCTACACCGGAACACGCGGCGTGAATCTGGAACGCATTGACGATGTGAATCGCTTTGCTGGAGATTTGCTGGACGGCAAGGAAGACCGCATCAATCCGAATTTTAGTACGCTGCTTTACGTTACAAATGGCGTAGATTCGATCTATCACGGAATGACGGTCGAAGTACGCCGCAACCTGTCAAAACAATTTTCATTGCAGGCAAATTATCGCTGGTCAAAATGGCTGGATACTTCTTCGGACACTTCAACCGGACAATTTGCTGACAACTCTGAACCGGGCAAAGGCGCGGTGAATATTGATTGTTTGCGTTGTGAGCGCGGGTCTTCGCTGTTTGATATTCCGCATCGTTTTTCGGCGCAATTATTGTGGGCGCCGAAATTTGAGAGCGGCAAGAAAATGATTTCGCAGGCAGTGAACGGATGGCAGCTTTCTACGATTTTGACGAAGCAATCAGGGCGTCCATTTTCCGTGTGGAACGGAGCCGCTTCAACTGCTGGCGGAGATTATAATCGTGATGGCGGCGGCGGTGCGGTCGGCGGCGGATTTTATGATCGCCCTAACGCCCCGGCAGCAGGCGCGATTACATCTGCGTTCGACAGGCGGGCTTTTTTGAGCGGCTTATTTCTGGCGAGCCTCTTTCCTGCGCCGACGCCCGGTCAGTCAGGCACGCTGGGACGCAATACATTTCGTGGGCCGAAATATGCTACGATTGATTTATCCCTCGGACGTAGCTTTACAATCGTCGAAGGGAAGCAACTTCAACTGCGATTTGAAGCGTTCAATGCGCTCAATAACGTCAATCTCTATTTGCCGAATGCGGATATATCGCTTGGGAATTTTGGTAAGTCTACCCAGGCGTTTGAAGCGCGAATGATGCAAATCGGCGCACGATTTATTTTTTAGTTTGGTACTCGGAAACCCGTCGCTACGGCTCCGGGTACAGTACTGGGAGCGGTAGCAACCGGGTTATTCCTCAATCAAAACGCTCTCAGGATCAGGTGAAATAAACATGAAATTAACAATCTTAACTCTGCTAATTTTTTCTATCTTTCCAGCCAACTCGCAATCAGATTGGCGTCAGGCGAGCAGCAAAGATCTGGGAGCTTTGATTCCGGCTCGCGCTCCGGTTGAAAAAGAACGCATCGAAACGGAATTTCGTACCGCTTCGGGCGTGACGAACGGCAAAGGTAAATTCATCGCCGGAGTTGTAATGATTACGGCTGGATATGCCGCTGATGGCAAATACGCACAATTTTTCATCACGCAGGTAGCCATCAAAATTGGTGATTTATCTCTCAGTCCCGGCGAATACGTTTTTGGTCATAAGCGCATTGATGATGACACGATGGAAGTGAAATTTTATGAAGCTCCAACGGGCAAATACCTCGGTGCGGTTAAAGCCATCAAGCAAACCAAGCCGGGGCCGATTCGTTCGTTGTTAATTAATCCACCCAACAATGATAAAGGAACAATTCTAATTGGACGCTTCAGCATGGATTATAAACTCGATAAATAATCAAAGAATTTTTATGAAACTAGCAACGCCCTTCCTTCTCGTAATTTTCTGTGCGACTGCTTTCGCGCAGAATTCATTGACTTCGCTGGACGCCTTAAATCAGGCAGCGCAACAAAAACTTAATGCCCAGCCGAATGTGCCACTGGCCGAAGCAAACGCCGAATTTGTCAACGGTGCGGATATTCTCGAAGCGGGGAAAAACCCGAATTACGTGCTTGCCTTATCGTTGTTGCCGAATGCCGCCAAACCGTTTGCTGCTGCCTTCAAAGCGTATCTCTACAACGGCACAATTGCGCCGGAAACGAAAATGGCGATGGGATTGCGGATCGCGCAGGTGTACGGCAGCGCGTATCCGGCGGTTCATTTACAACGATTATTACGCGCTTCAGAGAACGGACAGAAGTTGCTCGCAGCCCTGAAAACAGGGAACGTGGCGGCTCTTTCGATGAGTGAGCAAGCGGCGCTTCGCTACACCGAATTGTTGACCCGCGACATTCACGGTGTGAGCGATGCAGAATTCCAAAAGACTCGCGCATCGTTCAATGACTCACAGGTAGTCGAACTCACGATGACGACCTGCTTCTTCAATTACTTCCTGCGATTTTGCGAAGGTACAAATTTGCCCGTTGAAAAATGGGCGTTGGATGAACCTGTGGCAAAAGTTGCGGCGACAAAATTTGAATTACCTCCGGCGCGTGTGGCGTTGGTTTCTGACAGCGAAATGAATGCGGTCACTGAGATGTTGACTGCGGCAAAAACGCCAGCCAACAACTGGAATATCGGCATTGCCAATTCGCAGCGGGCATTTCTATTAGTGCCTGACATCAATCGCGCATGGCGAGCGTATACGACTCCGACCCGAAATTATGAAAGTGTCAGCCGCGAAATTAAATTGCATGTGTCGTTTGCAATTTCGATGGCGAATGGCTGCCGTTATTGCACGTTGCATCAAGTATTAGGTTTGCGCAGGCTGGGAGTTGATCCGTCAAAATTGATGGCAATGGCGAAGGATGATTCGGCGCTGACTGCGCGTGAATTAACGGCTGTGAAATTTGCGCGAAAGTTAACTCGTGAACCTACGAAATTATTGAAAGCTGATTACGATGCGCTCGTCAAAGAATTTCAGCCACAAGGCGCATTGGAAGTGTTGTTGCAGTGCAGCAATTTCGCCTATATGAATCGCTTCACAGACGGACTGCGCTTACCTTCTGAGGATGAAGCCATCAAGGTTTATCATGAAACGTATGGTAGCGATTTTAAGCCGTAGCGCTCCCTGGGTTTGCGCTCTAGGATTATGAATACAGCCCCACACACAATCACTGCCGGACGTTGGAAACTCTGGCTTTGGCTAATTTTTCTTGTCGTCCTGACATTGGCAATCGTAGCAATTCCTGTCTTCGTTATCATGCCGTTCAAGGCGCAAACGTCTGCCGGCGTCGCGTGGTCATTCTGGCTGCGTCGTTTGTCGCCAATCGTGACAGTGCTGACTTCAATCATTGCGCTGGGATTATGCTGGCGGTTGTGGCGCGGCGCACGATGGTGGAGCCGTTTGGCAATGCCGCTTTTGCTGGTTCCTGTCTTTGCCGCCACGTGGATGGCACGGCAAAATCATTTCGAGTGGATGTTCAATCCGCTTCCCAATCCCGCGTATGCCAAAGTCGGCGAAGCAGGTTTTGTCGCTGATACAGACATGGTGATGGCGGTCGAAATCAATGGCGAGTCGGTCGCGTATCCAGTGCGGCAGATGGCGTATCATCACGTCGTTCAGGACATCGTCGGAGGCAAGCCAATCACGGCGACTTACTGAACGCTCTGTCACACCGGTCTGGTGTGGGAATCCGAACTTGAAGGCAAAAAATTAACGTTCCATCTGGCCGGAATTAATAACCAGAACTTTATCATGCGCGATGAAGAAACTGGTTCGTGGTGGCAACAGGTCACGGGCGAAGCGATGCACGGAATGCTCAAAGGCAGGAAACTCAATTCAGTTTTCAATGATGAAATTTCTTTTGCTGTCTGGAAACAAGAACATCCAAACGGTCGCGTACTGCGTCCTGATGAGCGCGTAGTTAAAAAATATGAAGCTGCGAACTGGGAAGAAGAATATGCTAAATTGCCTGTCGTAACACCGAAAAATCCGCAGGACAGGTTTGCGCCGCGTACCCTGATGGCAGGTATCACCCTCAATAATAAATCAAAAGCTTATCCGGTCGAAGACATCCAAAAATCAAAACTGATTCTTGATGTAATCGGTACCACTCCAATTTTTTTAGTGATTGGCGATGACAAAAAATCAGTCCGCGCTTTTGAAAGAGTGGTTGATGGACGTGAGTTGGAATTCCTCGTTAAGACCGATGCTGATCCGTTACAGATCGTAGACGCCGAAACCGCTACCGTGTGGGATTTCAGTGGTAAAAGCGTAAGCGGCGCGTTGACTGGAAAACAATTGAAACCGGTTCCCGTGCTGAAAGATTATTGGTTTGATTGGAAAATTTATCATCCTGATTCGCTGGTGTATACGCTGGGCGCACGCGCTACATTTTGAGAGGAATATTTCTATGACCTGGATTCGCACAATTTCGATGGATGAAGCCGATGAGAAAATGCGGCTGGCGATGGACATGCAACGTGCGCTTTACCCACCCGAATACGCTTCAGGAAACTCACCCGGCGGCGATAGCGTAGTCGCTTCACACTCGCTCATTCCCGACGTGATGTATCATATTTTTGGTGGATATGTCGCAATGCTCTCGCCTGATTTGCCACTCCGCCGCGCTCAGCACGAAATGATTGCGACGATGGTTTCGTTACAGAACCGCTGCTTTTACTGAACGGAATCGCACGCAGAGTTTCTGCGTATGGTGACATTAGATGAAAAATTAATCACTGCATTGCGCGATGATTACACGAATGCTCCGCTCAGCGAGCAAGACCGCGTAATGTTAAATTACGTCATTCAACTAACGAAAGACGCGACGAAAATTACCCCGGATGACCACCACAAATTGCAAGCGGTAGGATTTAATGAACAGGCTATTTTGCAAATCACGCTGATTGCCTCGTGGTTCAATTACATCAACCGGGTTGCTGATGCGCTGGGTGTAGGGCGCGGCAAGAAAGAAGATTGGAATCTGTAGGAACAAACTCTGGGTGCGCAGGCATCCTGCCTGCAATTTGCGAGCACAGCAAAGCAAGCTGATTGCGAAGGAAATTCCTGACGAGAAAACGATCTCATACATAAGGTGGGAGAGCGTAGTTGCACGCGCTCTTCGCAGGCAGAATGCCTGCGTACCCAAAGACGAGCTTAATGATGGAAAGATTATTCACTGTTCCGCTTACTGGTGCTGCGGATAATGATTGACGGGCGGCGGACAGGAACGAGTGCTTCTTTGGCTTTTGGGTCCTGGTCGGTTGTCGTGTTGGCAGCGTATTCCTGAAGAAACTCGAAGAAGCGGTTGAATTCGCGCTGCATCTGTTCCATCTTCTCGCGCATATTCAAAATTACATCTACTCCAGCAAGGTTAACGCCTAAATCTCTGGTCAATCCCAGAATTAATTCCAGTCTCTCGATGTCTTCTTCCGTGTAAAGGCGTACATTACCCTCTGAGCGTGATGGCTTAAGCAACCCTTCGCGTTCGTAGAGGCGCAGCGTCTGCTGATGGATGCCGTAATGGTCGGCTATCGCGCTGATGGTGTAACCTTTGGCTCTTCTCTTCATAGCTGTTTCGGGTTTCGGGTTTCGGGTTTTGAGGTAAAGAATAATCTTCCTCGAAACGCAGAATGCGAAACCCGAAACTACTCCAGTCCCATTGCCGTGCGCGGGTTTTCGGGATTACGTTTGGCAAACTGGCGCAGCAATTCTTTGGAATCTTCGTCAATAATCTGGGGGAAGATGATTTTTACTTCGACATATTGATCGCCGTGCGTGTTACCGCGCAAACTTGGTGCACCTTTTTCACGCAAGCGGAACCTTTGACCTGATTGCGTGCCGGGCGGAATGCGGAGTTGCGCTTTGCCGCTGACAGTTGGCACTTCGATTTTTGCTCCAAGCGCAGCTTCAGTGAGTGTAACCGGGACAGTGCATTCAATGTTGTCACCTTTGCGGGTGAAAATTGGATGCGGCGCAACTTTGGTGATGATGAACAGATCGCCCGTCGGAGCGCCCCGCCTGCCCACTTCGCCCTTGCCTGCAACGCGCACACGCGAGCCGGTGTCAACTCCTGCCGGAATACGAATCGTGACGGTTTCGGTCTTGATTACTGTGCCTTTGCCCGAACATTCAGGGCAGGGCGGACGACGTTTGCCTGTGCCTTTGCAATCCGGGCAGGGCTGGTCAACGCTGAAAAATCCACCGCTGGCTGAAACTTTACCGCCGCCGCGACAAGTCGAACAGGTAACTTGGGCGCCAGCTCCTTCGCCGGAGCCATTACAGCGTGAACAGATGTTACTGCGCCGGACGCTTACTGTTTTTGTCGTGCCATTGATGGCGTCTTCAAACGTCAATGAAATAGGTAATTCGATGTCTGCGCCGCGTTGTACCTGGGGCCGCGCTTTGGTGGAAGAACGCGGTCCGCCGCCAGTGAACAAATCACTGAAAATATCTTTGATGCTGGGACCTGCACCGGCTCCTGCATTCTGATTCAAGTCGCCCCAGTTAATATTCCCAAAATCAAAATCAGGTGCACCACGACCAGATTTGG
>JANMKB010000751.1:0-2631 GCA_031371805.1 Blastocatellia bacterium
CCGCCGGGAATGGGCTTCGGCTTCGCGGTTGAAGTTGTCGTAGACGCGATCAAAGCAGATTCGCGTCGCTCCAATGGCAGCTTTGGCTGGGACGGCGCATTCGGTACACATTTCTGGATTGATCCGAAAGAAAAAATTGTCGCCGTGTTGATGATTCAAACCGCCAATCGTGGCCTGCATCGGGATTTCGAGAATGCAGTGATGCAGGCGATTGTGGAGTAACTTATGAAAACCAAATTATTTCTGCTCATCACTGCGCTGTTCATCACGGCTTCAAGCTTTGCGCAAGCGCCGCCGATTGACGGTGTCGTTTCGCCAGAAGTTCATCCCGACAGTAAAATTACATTTCGCATTCGCGCTGCCAAAGCCAATGAAGTCACGCTCGGTGGAGATTGGCTGCCCGTTGGATCAAAGCTTCCGATGACAAAAGATTCGGAAGGAATTTGGAGCATCACAATTGATCCCATCGAAGCTACGCTGCATTTATATTCGTTCACTGTTGATGGAGTCACGATGGCTGATCCAGTGAATCCGCGTATTAAATTGCGGCAACGGACTTCGGGAAGCATCGTTGAAGTTCCCGCGCATCCATCCGCGCCGTGGGAAATCCATGATGTGCCGCACGGAACCGTAGAAGTGAATTGGCAACGCTCACAGGTTATCAACGGACAGACACGCCAGGTTTTTGTGTACCTGCCGCCCGGCTACGATAAGAATCCGAAGCAGCGTTATCCCGTGTTGTATTTGCTCCACGGCAGCGGCGACACCGCAGAAAGCTGGACGCAGGCAGGCAGCGCAAATTTAATTCTCGATAATTTAATCGCTGAAAAAAAAGCGAAGCCAATGATCGTAGTCATGCCGCTTGGTCATGCCGTCCCATTTGGTTCGCCGCGTGAAGTACAGGCGAAAAATGTTCCACTGATGGAAGAGTACATGCTCAAAGAAATTCTACCGTGGGCGGAAGCAAAATATCGCGTCGCGCCGGGGCGACAAAATCGTGCATTGGCAGGGCTTTCGATGGGCGGCGGACAAACGTTTGCGATTAGCTTTGCGCATTTAGATTTGTTCAGTTCGATTGGTGTTTTCAGTTCCGCGCCTGCACCAGAATTTGCTGAGAAAAATAAAGCGGTACTCAGCGACGCGAAAGCTACGAATGCAAAATTGAATGTGTTTTGGTATGGCGTAGGCGATAAAGATGCTGTGTTTACGCGCGCGAAAGAAGCTGATGAAATGCTGAACAAAAATCAGATTCGTCACACATTCCGTGTGATTGAAGGCGGATTTCATAATTGGCCGGTGTGGAGACACTGTCTGAGCGAATTTACGCCGTTGTTATTTCAAGGTAATAAAACCAGGGCGTAAGCCAAGTTTTAGATTCGAGACTTGAGGATTTTATTTATGACAAAGCAAATTTTTTTCCTGACTCTAATTGGTTTGTTTTTAATAGCGACTACATTTTCATTGGCACAACAACCGCCACGACAACCAACGCCGAATGACACTTTGAAATCCCCTGAAGTGTTGCCTGACGGTCGCGTCGCTTTTCGCATTTATGCGCCGCACGCCAGTGAGGTGACGCTTGGCGGCGATTGGATTTCGCAAGGAGTCGGCACAGGCGGCAAGCTGGAAAAAGATGCACAAGGTGTGTGGTCAATTACGGTCGGCCCGTTACCGGCGGATTTTTACAGTTACTCGCTGACGGTAGACGGTGTGCGCACGCTTGATCCGAAAAATGCGCTCATCAAGCAAGGCACTACCAGCGTAGACAACATGGTTTTTGTGCCGGGTGATGCCGCTGCGTTTCAGGACACTAAGCCCGTGCCGCACGGCGAAATTCGCAAGGTCTGGTACAAGTCCACGACGATGAACGAAGAGCGCCGCCTGCACATTTATTTCCCGGCAGGCTATGACAGCAGCAAAGGGAAATATCCCGTATTTTATTTGCTGCACGGTGGCGGCGATGAAGATTCCGGCTGGAGTACGATTGGACGCGCCGGATTTATTCTTGATAATTTGATTGCTGCGAACAAAGCGAAGCCGATGCTCGTCGTGATGCCGAATGGCAGCCTGCCGCGCCCTCCTGTCGTGCCGGGAGCGCCAGTTGATCCGGCGGCGCAGATTGCGTTTCAGGATAAGTTCACCAGTGAATTGCTGAAGGATGTTGTGCCTTTTGTCGAAAAGACTTATCGCGTCATGCCAGGCAGCGCGAATCGCGCTATCGCAGGGCTTTCGATGGGTGGCGGCCAGACAACGCGGGTAGTGACAACGAATCCCGATCAGTTTGCTTATGTCGCGGTGTGGAGTGCAGGCGTCAATCCGCAAGTCCGCGCCGATTTTGAAAAACGTAACGAAGCATTTTTGAATAGTAGCGAGAAGCTTAATAAGCAAATCAAACTTTTCTCGCTTAGTTGTGGTGAGAAAGATCCGCTGGCTTTCACCGGCTCAAAAAATCTTGATGAGATTTTGAAGAAGCGCAACATTAAACACGAAATGAATATCAGCAGCGGCGCACATACGTGGATCAACTGGCGCATTTATCTGAATGATTTCGCGCAGAAGTTGTTTCGTTAAGAATTGAGCATGTTAGTACCACCTGCGGTAGCGGGTGGATAGGAAGTGCACTATGGAGCC
>JANMKB010000092.1:0-1506 GCA_031371805.1 Blastocatellia bacterium
CTGGATTTGAAGGGCGATTAGCACGCCTGCGAATCCTCGCACGTTTTGAAAAGTGGGATGAAATTCTGGACGGAAAATCGCTGCCCGACGAAGGCAATTACGAAGTCTTTAAGGCTTGGCGGCATTACGCTACGGCACTCGCGCAAATTGGCAAAGGCGAAAATGTTGCTGCGCACATCACGCTGGACGCGCTGGAACGTGAAATCGCGTGGATGAAAGACAAGCTGGCGAAGGCAAAAGATTTACCGCAACTTGGTCGCCAAAAACAGCAATTACGCGCGCTCGGCGTAGCGCCTATCGAACTCAAAGCGCGTTTCGCTGCGCACGAAAACAAAGCCGAAGAAGCGATCAAATTGTTGCGCGATGCCCTCGAAGAAGAACTAAAACTCGGCTATTCCGAACCGTCGCTCTATCCGCAGCCAATGGAAGAAGTCGCGGGCAAAGTTTGCCTGCAATTGAAACGTTGGAAAGAAGCCGAAGAATTTTTCCGCGCCGCCTTAGAACGTGATCCCGGCAGTGGACGCGCCTGGTTCGGACTGATGCAAGCCCAACAAAATTCCGGCAAAACAACCGAAGCGCGTGAAACCTACGCGAAATTTATGAAGGCCTGGAAACAGGCGGATGAAGATTTGCCGGAGATGAAATTAGCGAAGGAAAAGGCGGCGGAATATCGCGTGGCGAGTAATGCGAAGTAGGCTTCGCTTCAAAATTAACTTTTGACCGAGTACAACAATTCTGATGCCGCAATATGATTTGCATCATAACACTGTCAAAAATGCGCTGGTCAAAGATGGCTGGACGGTGACACACGATCCTTTTACGATTAAGTTAGATGACCTGAAATTGTATGTAGACCTTGCGGCTGAAAAAGCTGTTTCGATGGCTGATACACAACAAACTATCGCGGTCGAAATCAAAGTGTTCGGCGGCTTGTCTTTTATTACCGAATTTGAAAAGGCTGTCGGGCAATATCGAATCTATCGTCAATTTTTAGAAGACCTGTTTCCTGAACGTCAACTATATCTGGCTGTTGCCTTGAGCGCGTTTGAAGGAGCTTTCCAATTGCCTTCGATTAAAGCGATTGTCAGAAAACAGGAAATCCGGCTGTTGGTTTTCAACGCAGAAACCGAGGAGATAGTGCAATGGATCGAGTAACAAAATATCGTCAGATTTTACAAGACACCATCAATCGCCACGCACAATACGCACCCGCCAATGGGCACATCCGCACGTATGCTATTCACGACGCTGCGCATGATGAATACTTAGTGCTGGACATCGGCTGGAATGAAAAAATGCGTCGCGTTCACGATGTTGTTTTACATTTTCGGATAGATCACAATAAAGTCCATGTTGAACGTGATGCAACAGACGCAGAGGTGGCGCGCGAATTAATCAATGCTGGCGTGTTACCGGAAGACCTGATTATTGAGGCTGCGCTGTCTGCCTCCCAGCCGATTAATGAATTGGCGCTGGCTTGAAATTTATCAAGGCGTGGAAACAGGC
>JANMKB010000104.1:0-28908 GCA_031371805.1 Blastocatellia bacterium
GACGGGCAAGGAACTGTGGTCGAGCGGCGATCAGATTACTTCGTGGAGCCACTGGGGTGGACTCTCGACGGCCAACGGTCGCGTTTATATTAATACATTCGACGGCATGCAGTATTGCTTTGGAATCAAAGGCTCCGGCGAATAATTCTCCGAGACAGTTTTTATAAATAAATTTGCCATAAAACCCGAAGGAGTTTCTGGAATGAAAAGATTAGCCACTGTAATCATCGTCGCTTTGAGTTGTGCTGTATTGACTGGCACTGCCTACGCTCAGCGTGACTGGATGACGGAAAATGGAGATGCACAACGTTCGGCCTGGGTCAGGTCGGATGGAAAAATTTCAAAAGCGACAATGGAGAAACCGGGCTTTGATTTTCTTTGGAAAATTAAGTTCAAAAACGAGAGTAAGGAATTGAACTCCGTCACTCCTGCCGCCACACTTGAGCGGCTGATTGGCTATCGCGGATTTCGCATGCTGGGATTTTTCGGCGGAAGCTCAGACAGCATTTTTACCGTTGATACCGACTTGGGAAGAATGGAGTGGGAGAAGAAATTTACCTCTAATCCGCCGGCGTTCAAAAGCACGGTAGCGTGTCCCGGCGGGATGACGACAAGTGTGGTTCGCCCCACAATCACGGCGATTCCTTCCACCACTGCTGGCGGCGGTGGCGGCGGCTTTGGGCGTAGTGGCCCAGCGAAAAGTGGCGTAGGCGAAGCAGGGCAAGGGGCAGTGACGCTGGCGAATGTTCGCCCGAATCCGCCTGGTCCTCCGCCCGGTCCGGCTCCTGGAGCGAATCCACCGGCTGGCGCCGCGCCGCGCCCGAACGCAGCGGCTCCTCCTGGCGGACAATTTGGTCGCGGGCCATTTCTTGTCTATGCCCTGACAGGCGATGGGATGTTGCACGGAGTGCACCTCTCGAACGGCGCAGATTATGAGTCCGCGATTCCGTTTTTACCGCCGAATGCAAGTCCGAAAGGTTTGATCGTGACTGACCGTTTTGCGTATGTAATTACGGATCAGAACTGCGCCGGAGTCCCGAATGGTTTGTGGGCGCTTGATCTGGATTCCAAAAAAGTTTCTTCGTGGAAAGCCAACGTCACGGGATTAGTTGGTGCAGCGTTTGATGGTGACGGAAACATTTACGTGACGACCGGAAGCGGTGGCGAAAAGCCAAATTCCATCGTGGCGCTTGATCCAAAAACGTTGACTGTCAAAGGGGCCTACTCGGCTGGCGCTCAGGCATTTTCGACTTCGCCAGTGCTTTTCACTTTCAAAGGAAAAACGTTGATCGCGGCAACCACGAAAGATGGAAACCTTCATTTAGTGGACAGCGGGAATCTCAGCGCAGCCTTGAATACCGCTGCGGCGAAAGCTTCTGACTCTTCGTCATCTGCGCTGGCAAGCTGGCAGGATGCAGGTGGAACTCGTTGGGTTTTAGTGCCAACCGCCAATGCTGTAGCTGCCTGGAAAATTGTTGAGAATGGCGGATCGTTTGCGTTGGAATCAGGCTGGACTTCACCTGTGCTGGTTTCGCCGTTACCTCCGACAGTTATCAACGGAATCGCGTTTGTGACTTCCAGCGGAGAATTTCGCGGCAACCCCAAAATGAATGCAGCGCAAATCGCCAAACGCTCATCTAACGCAGTGTTGTACGCCCTTGATGCGACGACCGGAAAGGAACTCTGGAATAGTGGAAAAACCATTGTCGGGTTCGTGCACGGCGCAGCCATTTCCGGTGGAATGGGTCAGGTTTATTTAGCCACGAACGATGGGACGGTATATGCGTTCGGGATTCCGATGGAACATTAATAATGTACGGCGGGCAGCTTGCCCGCCGACTTTACATAGACATTTTGGAGTTGTATTGAGCCTATGTCGTCACTTTTGAATAATAAATTAATCCTGCGCTCTGTTTTACTCGGCGTAGCATTGGCTTTTTTCGTCAGTACAACGGTGCTTAATTCTTCTGCGAATCAGGCGAAGCCGCTACCGGATGGACCAGGGAAAGCTGAGACGCAAAAGCTTTGTGGGAGCTGCCACGATATAGAAAAATCAGTTTCTCTGCGTCAGGATCGCGGCGGCTGGCAGACTACAATTGAGAAAATGCTGGCGTTCGGAGCCAAAGCCACGGACGAAGAATTCAACGCCACATTAAATTATCTTTCTACTCATTTCGCTGCGGACGAAATTCCGAAAATCAAAATAAATAAAGCAACCGCGCTTGAACTTGAAAGCGGATTATCGCTCAAGCGTTCACAGGCCAAAGCGATTATTGAGTACCGCACCACGAACGGCAATTTCAAATCCATCGAAGATTTGAAAAAAATTCCCGGCATCGAAGCCGAAAAGATCGAAGCGAAAAAAGATCGCCTGATTTTTGATGATGAAAAATAGTTCGCTCAAAATTTTGCCGGGAGTGATTGCGCTTGGATTAATTCTCGCGGCACGTTCGCCGCAGGATTGCGCTTCGGTCGCCGCCGCCTTTGAACAGCGGATGGAAGCGCAACGTCATTATCTGATGGACTGGGCTGGGCTGACGCGGTACGGCAGCGAAAATACGGAACTGCCGCGCCCGAAAGCTGGCGAAGATCGCGTCGTATTTTTAGGCGATGAAATTACCGAATTCTGGGGAAACGGGACGACCGGATTTTTTTCTGGCAAACCTTATTTGAATCGCGGCATTAAAGGTCAAACGACACCGCAAATGCTGGTGCGTTTTCGGCAGGATGTCATCATGCTCAAGCCGAAAGTAGTAGTCCTTCTGGCTGGCTCCAATGACCTTGCCAGCGTGACTGGCCCGATTACGCAGGCGATGTTTGCGGAAAATGTTATGTCCATCGTCGAACTGGCGAAAGCCAATAATATCAAAGTGGTGCTGGCTTCGATGACACCGATTTGTGATTGCTACAACAATCAATCGCTGCTCAGACCAGTTGGGAAAATTATCGGGATGAATGGCTGGCTGAAAGATTACGCCGCACAGAGTGGTTCCGTATATTTGAATTATTATTCCGCTTTGGCGGAAGGTCGAAATTTCAAAAAAGAATTTACGAACGACGGGCTGCTTCCGAATGATGCCGGATATGCAGTGATGGCTCCGCTGGCAGAAAAAGCAATCGCACAGGCGCTGGGCAAAGTTCAATAAACTTTAGTTTGTTGTCCTCTTTCATCACTGTATCTTTATTGAAAAGCCCCAACAAACTGAAGTTCGTTGGACGTTCGATAGCTCCGAAGAAATTTAATTTTAAAAACTACATTATCCATAGGACTTAATCACTTATGTTGAATCTATCGCAAATTCAGGATGCTCTTGATGCAGGAGCAGGGATTTTTCGGCTTGAACCCTGTTGGGTTCCGCGCTCTTTCCTCATTCCAGGCAGAAGATTGAAACTTCATCCTGATGATCTTTATGCTTTTGGCGGACATCGCGGCGGCATTGATGAACGCTGGTTTTCTTCGACTACGAAGGCTTCCAACGGCGAACATACTTTGGAAGACGAAGGCCTGAGTTACGTTCGTTTAGATAATGGAAAACATTTTCTGCTCAAAGACGCCATCGAAATTGCAGGCGATCAAATTCTCGGCGCAGAGACAATGGAAAAAGTCGGCGGCTGGGGAATGCTCTGCAAATTCTTCGATAACCTGGGAGCCATCCCGCACCACATGCACCAGAGCGATGAACACGCGAAAAAAGTAGGACAAAAAGGCAAACCCGAAGCATATTATTTCCCTCCGCAATATAATTCCGTCGTCAATCTTTTTCCGCACACTTACATGGGGCTTGAACCCGGCACGACGAAAGAAGACGTTTTCCGCTGCCTTGAAAATTGGAACAAAGGCGATAACGGAATCCTGAATCATTCACGCGCCTATCGTCTGGAACCTGGAACCGGATGGCAGGTCAACGCCGGAGTTTTGCATGCTCCCGGCTCGCTTGTGACTTACGAACCGCAAGTCAACAGTGACGTTTTCGGAATGTTTCAATCCGAAGTCGAAGGTCGCGTCGTTGATTGGAGTTTATTGACGAAAGATGTTCCGAAAGAAAATCACTACGATTTTGAATATTTGGTGGGAATGCTGGATTGGGAAGGAAACGTGAATCCAACGTTTGCGGCTTCCAATAAAATTTTCCCGAAACCAGTGAAAGAAATTGAAGCAATGGCGGCGGAAGGCTACCGCGAAAACTGGATTACCTACGGCAACCGTCATTACTCCGCGAAAGAATTAACGGTGTTTCCAAAACAGACCGTGACGATCAAAGACAGCGCGGCATACGGCATGATTTTGACCGAAGGCTACGGCAAAATTGGCAATCATACGGCATCAACGCCGGCGATGATTCGCTTCGGACAAATGACGCAGGATGAATTTTTTGTGACGCTCAATGTTGCTGAAAACGGCGTAAGCATTACGAATCTAAGCGAAACCGATCCGCTGGTGATGCTGAAGCATTTTGGCCCCGGCAATCCCGATGCAGAACATTTAGTGAAGGTAGGATAGGCGGCCCCGCCTGTCCTTGTATTGCAATCGAAATTTCGACAGGCGAGACGCCTATCGTACCTTAAAAACTTATGAATCAATTTCCTAAAGTACACAACGCAACGTGGCCCGGTCTGGTCGGCAAAGGCGGCCCCGATGCAGAACCCGTCATCGAATTTGAAAAAATGCTGGATATGACCGCCGCTGCTGAAGTCAATGGTCAAAAATTCGACGGCGTAGATATTTTTCTCTCGCTCCCACACACCGATATTGATTCGACGGATGACCAATTAAAAGAACTTGCCGAGCAGGTAGCTTCGCGCAATCTCGTCATTGGTTCACTCGTAGCTCCAGTTTGGGGCGGCACTGGCGGCGGCTCCGCGATGGGTTCCGAAGAAGAGCGCAAAGCCTTCCTTACGCAAGTCCAAAAATCCTGCGCAATTGGCAAAAAGCTTAAAGAAATCGGCATTCGGCCTTACGGTGTAGTCCGCATTGATTCTTCGTGCAGTCCCGGCGATTGGGCAGCTGATCCCGTCGGCAATACAAAAATCATTGCCGACACATTCCGCGAAGCCTGCAACATCGCGGAAGGCTACGGCGAACGTTTAGCTGCCGAAGGTGAAATTTGCTGGGGCGGCATGCATAGCTGGAAAGACCTGAACGATTTGCTGGAAGAAGTCGGGCACCCCGAAACGCTCGGCATTCAAGCGGACATGGCGCATACGCTGCTGTTTACGCTGGGCTACAACGCACCTGAATATAATTTATTGCCCGAAGGCTACGATTGGGAAGACAAAGAAATTTTGTACGAAGCATTAGGCAGGATGACGAAAGTTTTGCGCCCGTGGGTGAAAGATTTTCACGTTGCGCAGAATGATGCAACGGTGAAAGGTTCCGGCTCGCATGACAAAACGGGACGACATTGTTTGCCGAAAGACCCGAACGGAAAATTGGACATCACACGCGGCGCAGGGCTTTGGCTACGCGATGAAACTGGTGCGCTCACTAAAAGCGTGCAGCACATCAATTGGGACGGCTGCATGTTCTCGAATGAGACGATGACTGATCCGCAGACATGGAATGATATTTTAGGCGCGATGCTTGCGGTGCGAGATGCACATGGTTGGAATTAGGAGCCTTTTCATGCTGAATTGAGAGGAATGATTATGCTCAACACAGTTTGTGCAATTTTTAAAGAAGGAAAAATTCAATTATTGGAGGAAATGGATTTACCCGAAGGTACGGAAATGCTCGTTACTCCACTGCTGGATGAAAAGGATTTTTGGTTAAAGACCAGTCATCCTGCATTGGATACGATCTGGGGTAATGCTGAGGATAATGTCTATGCCGAGCTTCTTGCGTAATGACATTGTGCCTGTTCGCTACCCTTTTTCCAATCTTGCAAATGCTAAAGTGCGTCCGGCTGTAGTAGTGAATGCGCCGCATGTTTCAAAAGATGTTTTTATCGTTCCATTGACGAGTCGTCTGACGGGGTTATTAAAAGGTGAGTTCATTCTCAAAAATTGGCAACAATCAGGTCTGAATGTTCCATCGGCAGTTAAGCAAGGATTGTACACAGTTGAGGAAAGGTTGATTGTGAAAACCAGCGGACAACTTGGTGCGATGGATCAGCAGCAGTTAGAACTTTCACTGCGTGAATGGCTGGAATTCTAATGAGTGAAAGCGACTATCAACAGCTTGTCGAACGAGTTTTGCACAGCGTCTCCAATCCGATGATTTCGACTGATACGGGTGTTGAAGCGGTACAACAAATTAGCAAGCTGGCGGCGCAGGAAGAAATTGTTTGGGCGGTGGTAGGTGGATTAGCGATGCATCTTTACGGCAGTGAGCGTCTCACAAAAGATGTAGACATTATCGCTTCTAAAAATTTATCGCTGCCCCCGGAACATCCGCTGACCTTTGGTGGTAACAGTTATACGCTGCAAGTCGGAAAATATGCAGTCCAAATTGACTGGTTGGTTCGCAGCGACGGCTATCGAAAGTATTACGAAGCGGCTTTAAAAGAGGCGATTGAATTTCCCAACGGTTTGCGAATTGTCACTCCTGAGTGGCTGGTGATTCTCAAGATCAATGCCGGACGACAAAAGGATTTGGATGACATTGTCTTTCTTCTCAAGCAGGAAAAAATGGTTGATCGTCCAACCGTGAAAGCGAAAGTAATAAGCACTGCCGGAGAAGATGCGTGGCTGACAATGCTCCCGAATTTTCGACGACTTTGCGATCTGGCGGATGGTCAGACAACTGAGCCGAGCAAGTATTACAAGGACGATGATTAAGCACTAAATTTCAGTACAAGAAAATTAATGATACTGATCCATCAACTAAGCACCAGAATAATCTATGGCAAAAAAACAACTTAACATTGGGCTGGTCGGCTACGGATTTATGGGGCGCACACACTCGAATGCGTTTCTGCAAGCGGGACGTTTTTTTGATCTTCCGTACAAACCAGTTTTGAAAGCAGTCTGTGCGCGCAATCCTGAACGCGCCGCAGCGTTCGCGGAAAACTGGGGCTATGAATCCGTCGAAAGTGATTGGCGCAAGCTGATTGAGCGCGATGACATTGATCTTATTGACATCGCCAGTCCTAACGAT
This sequence comes from Blastocatellia bacterium, assembly GCA_031371805.1. GTDB lineage: Bacteria > Acidobacteriota > Blastocatellia > RBC074 > RBC074 > JAFDVL01. The sequence continues at coordinate 7,097 of JANMKB010000104.1, forward strand.
ACACACGCGGAGATTGCGATTGCTGCGGCGAAGGCTGGCAAAATCGTGATGTGCGAAAAACCACTCGGACGTACAGCGGAAGAAGCGATGGCGATGGTTGAAGCGGTCGAAGCCGCCAAAGTCGCCAACATGGTTTGGTATAACTACCGTCGTGTTCCGGCGGTGACGATGTTGAAAAATTTGATTGATGAAGGACGCTTCGGAAGAATTTTTCATTACCGCGCCAAGTTTTTGCAGGACTGGACAATCTCGCAGGATTTGCCGCAGGGCGGTGAAGGCCTGTGGCGATTGGATGCATCCGTCGCTGGCAGCGGCGTCACGGGAGATTTGCTTGCGCACAATATTGATACAGCTTTGTGGTTGAATGGAGCGATTACGGAAGTCTCCGCGATGACCGAAACTTTTATCAAGGAACGTAAGCACAGCCTGACCGGAGAAATGACTCCGGTTGGAATTGATGACGCCAGTTTATTTATATGCCGATTTGCGAACGGTTCGCTGGCTACGTTTGAAGCGACGCGGTATGCGCGTGGTCACAAGGCTCTCTATACGCTGGAAATCAACGGAGAAAACGCGTCAGCAATTTGGGATTTGCACGATCTGCATCGCATTCAATACTTCGATCACCGCGATGAAAGTCAGTTGCGCGGATGGCGCAGCATTCACATTACCGACAGCGATCATCCGTACATGAATCGCTGGTGGGTTCCCGGCTTGCAAATCGGATATGAACATACGTTTATTCATCAATTCGCAGATTTTCTGGAAGCTTTAGGCGAAGGCAAATCCGCCGCGCCGACTTTCAGAGATGGTCTGGCGACGGATTATGTGACCGATGCTGTATTGAAATCCGCCCAAAGTCGTCAATGGGAAACGGTGGGGAAGTAAATCAAAAATCAAAAGGCAAATATCAAAAGGCAAAAGTGAAATTCGGAAGAACTCCCCCAACCCTCTAAGAAAGTTTCTAAAAAAATAAAGTACCGCCCTTTTGCCTTTTAATTTTTGATATTTGCCTTTTGATTTCTTATGAGGAACTACATGAAAAAAACTATTATTCTTTCTGCCGCGCTGCTCATCGCAGCGCTCTTTGCTTATCATCATACCAATGCACAGCAAGCGCCAGCACAACCGGCTGTTCCGCAAGGTCCTCCAGGTGGCGGCCCGCCGCGTCCCGGTGGCGGCGGAATGCGGACTGGCATCGAACCGATGACGCTCGACGATCACACTGGATTTGATGCTATCTTTGACGGCAAGACGCTGAAAGGTTGGGACGGCAATCCTGATCTTTGGCGCGTCGAAAATGAAACAATCATCGGCGAAAGCACTGTTGAAAAGCCCGTCAAGTTGAATACCTTTTTGATCTGGCGTGGCGGGCAGCCCGGCGACTTTGAATTAAAAGCAGACCTCAAGTTGAACTCGACTAACAGCGGTATTCAGTACCGCAGCATTGAGATGCCCGACGTAGGTAAGTGGGTACTTAAGGGCTATCAGGCCGACATGGATTTCGCCAACCAGTTCACCGGACTTTTGTATGAAGAGCGTGGACGCCAATTTCTGGCTCCGCGTGGGCAAATGGTGCATATCGGGCCGGGCAACAAAAAACGTGTGATTGCCAATTTGCGTAATCCCGACGATCTCAAGGCAACCATCAAGGTGAACGACTGGAACACCTATCACATCATCGCACGTGGCAATCGGCTGACGCACATCATCAATGGTCATCTGTTTTCCGAAGCGATTGACGACGATCCGGCAGGGCGTTCAATGGGCGGATTGCTTGGTTTCCAAATGCATGTTGGTGCGCCGATGAAATTAGAAATCCGCAATGTGTGGCTGAAGAATTTGTAGAACTTGTATGATAGGTCTCCCGCCTGTCGAGTAATAATTTTCGACAGGCGGGACGTCTATCGTACCCTTGCTGGAATGAATACAAAGCGCTGTTGTCAAACAGATCGCTAACTAAAAAGACAGAACTAATGATTTAGCTGGGCTGAGGAATCGCAGGATGCGATTCATACCGTAGTCTACTGAGACTGCTGTACTTTCATCTTGCAGCGGATTGCTGTTAGTTAGGCTTTTCGTTGAATTTTCATCGCAAAATTTGTTAGGAGAATAATTATGACCAAGCTAAGTACTATGCTGAAGATGTCCAGTCGTCACCTCGTGACTGCTACATTATTTGCATTGTCACTCTGGGTCTGTTCGGGGGCAGTTCTGGCACAGGGACTCACCGGACAAATTTCAGGCTCAGTGACAGATTCCAGTGGCGCCGTTGTTTCCAACGCAACGCTTCAACTTACCAACGCGCAAACAGGACAAACGCGCTCGACCACGACCAGTTCAGAAGGTCGGTTCGTTTTCCCGGAACTCTTGCCGGGAACCTTTACTCTATTGATTGAGGCTACTGGCTTCAAGAAGCTTGAGCAGGCGAATCTTGTAGTGTCAGCCGCAGAACGTGTTTCGCTGCCTGCGCTTGCGCTGCAAGTCGGAGCGGTCGGCGAAACTGTGACCGTGACTGCCGAACAATCAGCCGTCAAAACAGAAAGCGCCGAACGTTCCGGCGTCATTAATACCCGTCAGTATCAGGAGCTTCCGCTCAAAGGCCGCGACTGGATGAGTGGGATTCGTATGCTCCCTGGCGTTGTGGATGGTAATGCGACCGGTCGTGATGCCCCGGGCTGGTCAACCGCTGGTGGTATTTCCATCAACGGAACGCGTACAACTGCCGTTTACTTGAATCTTGATGGAGTCAATCTTTCAGATACAGGGCAAAACGGAACCAATTATTTGGCTCCGAATATTGACGCGATTGGCGAAGTAAAAGTACTAACCAATAACTTTCAAGCTGAATACGGACACAGTTCAGGTGGCAATATCACGACCGTGACCAAGAGCGGTTCGCGCGAATTTCACGGAGGTGGTTATTACTTTCTCCGTAACGAATGGTTGAATGCCAATGAGTGGGTGAACAATCGAAATACCACTGGCGTGGCTATTCCCATTCCGAAGTATCGCTTCAATAATCCCGGTTATTTTGTTGGTGGCCCAGTACTGTTGCCCTGGACGAAATTTAACCGTGATCGTAACAAGTTGGTTTTCTTTTTCTCGCAGGAATTTTTACCACGCAAGATCGGATCGTTTGTGCAGACTGTTGTACCCACTGCATTGGAACGTGCCGGTGATTTCAGTCAGGCACCGCTCAACGGCGCAACCTTCGCCGAGCTGGTCAATCCTGTGACACGCCTGCCATTTGCTACTAAAAATGTCATTCCCGCAAATCTGATTGATCCGCGTGGACAGGCAATTCTTAAACTTTTGCCCGAGCCAAATATTCCTGCTACGACAACTTGTTCAGCTGGAAAATGTAATCGTCAGGACGATATTATTGACACGCGTCCGCGACGTGACACCATCCTCAGAGTTGATTACAACGCGACGGCAAAAGATCAAACCTATGTTCGTTTGATTCAGGATTTTGAAGCGCGCAAAGGTGGGACGTTCCTTGGTTCGACCGGTACATTGCCACAATTCAAAACTATCTATACCGTCCGCAGTGTCGGTGCCGTAGGAACCTGGATTCGTACCATCAACAGCAACATGCTCAACGAATTGACCGTTGGTATTAATCGTGCGGCACAAAGCGTTGATCCCTTTGAAAATGCGCTTGATCTCAACAACCGGACGAAAACCGGCTTAGCCGCACTGCCGGAATTTTATCCCGCAGCGAATCCTCGTGCTTTGATTCCGAATATTACTTTCGGTGTGACGAGCGCGACGAACCTTGCGATTGAAGGGCGGTTTCCCTTCTTTGGTACGAATAGCGTTTGGGATACAAGTGACAATTTCTCTTACAATAAAGGGAATCATCACATGAAGTTTGGAATCTTCTGGGAGCATACCGCCCGTAACGCGGCACGTTCCACCAACTTCAATGGGACCTTCAATTTTTCACCTGATACTAATAACCCGCTCAATAATGGTTACGGATACGCCAATGCTTTGTTGGGTACTGTCACCAGTTATACCGAAGCAACGGGACACCCGGATGGACACGCGCGTTACAACCAATTTGAGTGGTATGCACAGGACACTTGGAAGGTGGCCCCGCGACTGACCATTGATGCGGGTGTGCGTTTTATTCTCGTGCAGGGCAGTTATAGCGCGGGCGATAAACTGGCGGCGTTTGATCCAAGCGTATATGACGCTTCCAAACAACCCAAATTGGTCACGCCTTACCTCTGCACCGCAGCCGACATTGCTGTCGTTGCTAATCAGGGAGTTTGCGGCACCGCTGCTGGTCGCCGTATTGCGCGTGATCCAGGCACAGGTCTGTTATTACCCGCAGTGAAAATCGGAACTTTTTCATCAGTCGGCACGCCTTATCAGGGGATGACCATTTATGATCAGAAGTTGCTGAAACTTCCACCTGTGCAAATCGGGCCACGTGTCGGGATCGCCTGGGACGTGTTTGGCAATGGTAAGACAGCGGTACGAGCGGGCGCGGGTATGTATTATGACCGCTTCGCCGACGACCACGTCTTGCAGTCCAGAGAGTTGCCGCCGCTCGTAGTATCGCCAGTGGCGAATTACACGACGATCGGTGGTTTGGCCGCCACTCCGCTGAGCCTGAGTCCGGTTGGCGTGCAATTCCTCAATCGCGATTTTCGTCCACCGGCAGTCTATAACTACAGTTTGGGAATCCAACAAAATATTGGCTTTGGCACTGTCGTAGATATTGCTTACGTCGGTAACGTGCAACGTCATTTGTTAATCGCCCGCAACCTAAACGCCATTCCGTATGGTGCCAACTTCCTTGCTGCCAATCGTGATGTCACGAACGGCACTGCTCCCCTGCCAGGAAATTTCCTACGCCCATTGCAAGGGTATGGCGACATTATCTATAAAGATTTTGGCGGGAATGGTAATTACAATGGCTTGCAAGTGCAGGTCAACAAGCGGTTCTCCAAGAACATGACCTTCAACGTTAGCTATACCTTCTCGAAGGCATTGGATTACACCGACGGTGAAGGTGGAGTATTAAACGCGTATATTGACCCGCGCGTACGGAATTACGGCCCTGCAGGATTTGACCGCCGTCAAATCCTGATTTTCAACTACACTTACAACCTGCCGAATTTCAGCAAGAACTTTGGCAATAATGTAACCTCACGCATTGCATTGGACGGCTGGGAATTTTCAGGTGTCTCGACGTTCCAAACTGGTTCGCCGTTGGGCATCGGCTGTAACCCCCCAGGCGGGACAGACCTTGTTGGTGGCGGCGGTTCGGGAATTGATTCGCGTTGTGTCCAGGTGGCGGATCCCTATGACCTGAGCGGCCTGCCGAGCGGTTATCGGTTCAATCCCAATGCCTTCAAAGTGCCGTTTTCCAGCGGGGCTGGTATCACAAATTGCGGTTCATTTTGTGTGAATGGGATTGGCTCCGTTTCCAAGGCTCCAATTTATGGACCTGGGTTGAATAACTGGGACATCGCATTGTTCAAGACGTTTCTGTTTGGCAGTTCGGAAGTGCGCCGATTACAGTTCCGTGTTGAAGGGTTCAATATCTTCAATCACACGCAATACACTGGCGTTGGAACAACAGGTTCATTCAGTGCTGCCAACGTTAATGGAACGGCGAACTTCGGTCAGTTCACGGCGGCTGCACCGTCTCGACGTTTCCAGTTGGGGCTGAAGATGTACTTCTAAGCTGTTTTGTTAATCTCAGTTGTGAGAGGGAGTTTGCACGAAAGTCTGATTACCTCTCACAACGGAACCGTACTGCGAGCCGTAGCGAGTCGCTCTAATTACCGCAAACTTTCACAGTGCTTGCTACAGCTCGCAGTACGGTTCCGGGGTCACGTGGCGGAGCATTCCAAATGCTCCGCCGCTTTTAATTTTTATGACCAAACCTGCCCTGCTTCAGGCTAACAACATCACCAAATCTTATGCCGGAGTGCAGGCGCTTAAGGCTGCTTCATTTGCATTACACGCAGGCGAAGTTCATGCGTTGATTGGTGAAAATGGTGCGGGAAAATCTACGTTTATCAAAATCCTCACGGGCGCGGTCGAGGCTGACAGTGGCACGATAATTTTTAATGGCGAAACGATCACACACAACTCGCCGCAACTGGCAAAATCGCGCGGCATCGCGGTAATTTATCAGCAACCCGCGCTCTTTCCTGAGCTCACCGTCGCCGAAAATATCGCGCTTAGTTTGGAGCGGCAAAGCCTGTGGCGACGCATTGAATGGAGCGGACGCCGTAAGCGGGCGGCTGAATTACTGGCCCAGGTCGGCGCAAAAATTGATCCGGCAAAACTGGCGGGTGAACTTTCGATGCCGGAACAGCAACTCGTGGAAATTGCGCGGGCGGTTGGCGCTGATGCAAAAATGCTGATTCTGGATGAGCCGACGGCGGCGCTGGCCGAAGAAGACACACAAAATCTTTTTCGCGTGATTCGTGAACTGCGTGCGCGTGGTGTCGGAATGATTTACATTTCCCATCGGCTGGAAGAATTGCCGATCATTGCTGATCGCGTCACGGTTTTGCGCGATGGCGAAACAATCGAAACGCGGCAAATGTCGGAGGTAGATCGGCACGAATTAATTCGCCTGATGGTCGGGCGCGAATTGTCGGCGGTCTTTCCAAAACGCACCGTCATACGCGGTGAAGTGGTGCTGGAATTACGCAAGCTTGGCAATACTACTACGCACGTCAGCAACGTGAATCTGACTTTGCATGCCGGGGAAATTGTGGGATTAGCGGGTCTGGTTGGCGCAGGTCGCACAGAATTAGCGCGGATGATTTTCGGCTTGACTCCGGCGGACGAAGGCGAAATATTGCTCGACGGTCAGCGCGTGCAAATTAACGATCCGGCAGCAGCGATTAAACACGGCATCGCCTATGTGCCGGAAGATCGTCGCCGTCACGGAGTCGTGCTGGAACTGCCCATCAGCCAGAATATGACGCTCGCTTCCCTGCCTCAGATGGCAAATTTCGGCGCTCTTAATTTTGGTCAGGAACGAGAACTGGCAAGCGAATACGTCAAACGATTTGCGGTCAAAACGCCGGCAATTTTTGCCCCTGTCAGCACGCTGTCCGGCGGCAATCAACAGAAAGTTGCACTGAGTCGGTGGCTGGCGACAAAACCTCGCGTGCTGATTCTGGACGAGCCAACCCAGGGAATTGATGTCGGCGCAAAAGCAGAAATTCATAAGCTGATGGGTGATCTGGCGGCGCAGGGCATGGCTATTTTGATGATTTCGTCGGAGTTACCGGAAGTGCTTGGGATGAGTGATCGCATTGCGGTGATGCATGCTGGCACAATTGCAGGAGTGCTGGAGCGGGCTGAAGCGACACCGCAAAATGTGATGGCACTGGCGCTGGGTCATCACTAAAGGCAGTCAAAATTCGAGTTTTTTCAACGCAAAGGGGCAAAGGGACGAAGGGTCAAAGAATATCAGACAACTATAGGTAGCTTGTCCCTTTGTCCCTTTGACTCTTTGCGGTAAAACATCGCTCAAATTTTGTTTGTTATTTATGGACATGCTCAAAAAATATCAACGTGAATTTGCCGCGCTACTCGCGTTTATTACCCTGCTGGCTTTCGTCGGTATCGTCGCGCCGGCATTTTTTAATGCCGGAAACCTGCGCGATTTGCTGGTGACGAATGCTCCGGTTTTGATTGTGGCGATTGGCATGACGCTGGTCATCATCGCCGGACAGATTGATATTTCGGTCGGCTCACAATTAGCTGTGTGTAGTGTTGTCGCCGGATGGATGGCAAAGTCCGGTGTGCCAGTTCCGTTGCTGTTATTGCTGCTGCCGTTGTTTGGTGGTTTATTGGGAGCGTTGAATGGAGTCTTCATCGCAAAATTCAGAATGCCTGCAATTGTCGTAACTTTGGCCGCGCTTGTGATCTGGCGCGATGCGTTGCGCTGGATTACAGAAGGTGCCTGGGTCCAGGATTTACCCGCAAATTTTCAATGGTTCGGATTGGGTCAGGGACTCAGTCAATTCGTGATTGTCGGAGTTGCCGCCGTGATTTTGTTTGTGTTCTGGTGGGCGACAAATAATTTGGGAGCTGGACGCGCGGTATATGCCGCAGGCTCCAACGCAGAGGCGGCGCGATTGATCGGGATTGAGCCAACCCGTATCGTATTTTGGATTTTTGTTTTGATGGGAGCGCTCACAGGTTTAGCCGCAATGCTCAATACAATTCGCTTTAATTCCGTTCCCATCAATTTAGGCATTGGCCTGGAAATGAAAGCGATTGCCGCAGTCGTCGTGGGCGGAACCGCCATCACAGGCGGACGCGGTACATTGCTCGGAACGTTGATCGGGACAGCCTTGCTCGGCACAATTAGCACGGCACTAACGTTTGCGGGCATCAATCCGTTTTGGGAAAAAGCGATTCAGGGTGCGATCATCCTGGCGGCGGTGGCAGCTGAAATTGTACTTGACCGATTCAAACGGTCGCCGTCACCTGTGGCAGTGTGATTAAAGTTAAAGCAAATATTTTTCCACAAAGCCACAAGAAGGAAATGGAGACTGGGCGATGGGCGACGGGGCGATCAGGTTTGTTCGCGCCGCTTCGCCCTCTCACCCTTTCGCCCCGTCGCTCTTCTTCGTAGATGAGAAATATTGAACGCTATACTGACATGAGGTAATTCTGGAAAATCTCTCAACTCCACAAGCTGAAAATCGTGCGCTGCGATTAATCGCGCCGTGGCCTGCGCGTTTATTCCCCAATCAGGAATGGGCGCTCCTGCTGATGCTGCTGGTTGAAGGCATAATTTTTAGTGTCACGGGCAATAATTTTCTAACGACAAATAATGGTTTTGAAATTGTCCGCTTGAGCGTCGAAATCGGTTTGCTGGCGCTGGCGCTGACTCCGGTCATTATCACGGGCGGGATTGATTTATCGGTCGGTTCGATGATGGGACTGGCGGCAGTTATTTTCGGCGGCTTATGGCACGATGCGCATTTGCCGTTACCACTCGCGGCGCTGGGTGCGCTGATGCTGGGTGCATTGGGCGGAGGGCTGAACGCATTCCTGATTGCGCGTTTGAGCCTGCCACCATTGATTGTTACGCTCGGAACTTTTTCGTTGTATCGAGGACTGGCGGAAGGCTTCACGCGTGGGCTTGAAAGTTATCGCGGTTTTCCGGCGGAGTTTTTATTTTTGGGACAGGGTTATTTAGGCGGAGTAATTCCGCCGCAATTGTTTGTCCTTGTCCTGGCAATCATTGGCATCTGGTGGTGGCTCCATCGCAGTATTTATGGGCGCAGTTTATATGCGATAGGCTTTTCGGCTGAAGGCGCACGATATGCCGGAATCCCCGTCGCACGACGACTGATGTGGGTTTACGTTTTGTCCGGTCTGGTCGCCAGCATTGCAGCAATTATTTATGTCGCGCATTTGGGACAAGCCAAATCGGATGCGGGGACAGGCTATGAGCTGATGGCGATTACCGCCGTAGTGATGGGCGGAACTTCAATTTATGGTGGACGCGGAACAGTGCCGGGGACGGTGCTGGGATTGTTCGCCGTGGTAATTTTGCAAAATGGTTTACGCCTCAGCGGACAACCGGCGGAACTCGCAGGCATCCTGACCGGCGTGTTATTGCTGACGACAATTTTTATTGATCGCCTGGCGCATCATCGCGCTACGCGGACTGTGACAGAATCAACGCAAGCAAATCTTAACGAGGAATTCGAAGTGAAAAATTCACATGTTGCCATTCTCAGCGCCGTCATTCTGGCGGCTGCCATGATCGTCGCGGGTAGTAACTGGAGGCTGGCTCGTTCATTGCAAGCCGGCAGTGTGCCAGTTGCCGCGAACAATAATACTGCCGCGCCAACTGTGGCCAATCGCAAGCTGACAATCGCGGTGATGCCGAAAGCCAAAGGCGATCCGTATTTTGTTAGTTGTCGAACCGGCGCAGAAGAAGCGGCGAAGGAATTAGGCATTGAATTATTATGGGACGGCCCGACGAGCCTTGATCCGGCGAAACAAAATGAAGTTGTCGAAGCGTGGATTACGCGCGGTGTAGATGCGATTGCGGTCAGTGTCGAGAACCGCGAAGGAATTTCTACGGTGTTGCGCAAAGCTCGTCAGAAAGGGATCAAAGTGCTGACGTGGGATGCCGATGCCGAAAAAGATGCGCGTGATTTTCTGATCAATCAGGCGACGCCGCAAGGCATTGGCTACACGCTGGTTGATGAAGCAGCGCGGATTATGAACGGGGCTGGAGAATTCGCAGTCATCACCGGAAGCCTGAGTGCCGCGAATCAGAACGAATGGATCAAACACATCAAAGCTCGCCTCGCCGAAAAATATCCCAATCTGAAACTGGTTGGTATTCAGCCGAGTGATGACGACCGCGACCGCGCCTTCACAGAAGCACAGAACATCATGAAAGTTCACCCCAACGTAAAATTGATTATGGGAATTTCTGCGCCTGCCGTGCCCGGAGCCGCCGAAGCCGTGAAGCAATCAGGCCGCAAAGACGTAAAGGTCATGGGACTGTCGTTACCAAATTTATGCAAACCGTATGTCCACGATGGTGTGATTGAAAGTGTCATTCTTTGGAATACAAATAATTTGGGTTATCTGACTGTCAGTGCGGCGCGGTCTGTCGTAAATGGAGAATTGAAACCCGGCACTAAAGAATTGATTGCCGGACGCCTGGGAAAAATAGAAGTAAAAGATAATGAAGTCGTATTGGGTGCGCCGTTCATTTTTAATAAGAGCAATATTGATAAATTCGATTTCTAATGTAACGCACACTTTCCAGCTTGCGTCATGGCGTAAGAACGGAGCAAATTTTTCGGTAATTGACTATGCCCGGGGAGAGGCGCAAAATCTGAGTGTCTTTAGTGATTTGCAACCAGTAAAAACGAGGTTTCGACAACTTTATGAGAATCCAACCGAATCGGGAGGCAGTTAAAAAATCACGCGCCTGGAAATTTGCGCTCGTGTTACTTACCTGTGTCTTTGCCATTAGTCTTGTCAGAACCACGCAGGGAGCAAAACAATCTACCGCAAATGCTCAGGCGACCTTCAGCCAATATTGTATGCAATGCCACAGTGGGGCGGCTCCGAAAGCAGGCGTAAGCCTGGAGCGAATGATGACGCAGGTTTCTGTTGGCGAAAGTTTTCAGCAGTGGGAAAAGGTAGCCTCGGCACTCGAACAAAAATCCATGCCGCCAAAATCCATGCCGCAGCCGAGCGACGCCGAGCGCACGCAAGCCATCGCCTGGATTCGCGGAGAACTCAGTGCCTACGCCGAAAAACACGACGGCGATCCGGGTAAAGTTACCGTCAGAAAATTAACCAGCGGCGAATACGCCTACACCATTAAAGATCTGACCGGCGTTGATCTGGAAGTCGGAATTGACTCCTCAAGTGATGCGGTCGGCGGTGAAGGATTTACGAATTTTGGCGACGTGCAATTTATGCAGGATGCCAATCTTGAACGTTACCTCGGAGCCGCAAAAATTGTAGCTGACCACGCCGTCATCGGTTCCGGTCCACTCGAATTTTTCACGCATCCCGGCAAGACCGGATTTGAACTCTCCGCTGTCACACGCATCAAAGATATTTACGCCGCGAACGGAATTCGTACTGTTTCGGGCGAAGGTGGAAAACCATTCGGATTGGATAAATACGGCAAAGCATTATTTGTTGCATGGCAATTCAAAAACCGTGCGGCATTGGGCGAAGCTACGACTACCTTGAGAAAACTTGCCGAGCGGGAAGGAATTTCGCTTCGCTTTGCACAACACATCTGGCAGGTAGTGAATAATCCGGCGTTGAAATATCCGTCGTCAGAAATTGCTGCACGCTGGTGCAAGTTGCCGCCGCCTGACAACAAAAATACGGCTCTTGCTCGCGCTGGCTGTGATGAAATTCAAAAATTCATGGTGACGTGGCCAAGCTGGTTGTTCGCCCGTGGCGATGTCGCCGCCGGTGGCGCAGGCGACGAAAGTCCGCTCGAATTCAGTGATCGAACGCTCAATGTAAAAGTCCCGCATCGGTTCGCCTACGTGCGCGGCGCGGGACGTGGGCCAATTCAATCAGGGCCGGCAAAAATTTATTTAAATGTCTCCACCGTGAATCCGGCAATGGGCGACAAGCCCGTCGTTATTTGGCGCAACGTCACGGTCGGGTATCGCCCCATCGTTCCTCGCGGCACTGTCGCCGCCGGAGAATCTGTCGTCGTCCTCGCCCAGGATGCTGAAGCTGCGGCGAATTTACGACGTGGAATTCTGCCTCCGGGCGAACGTAAAAAATTAAAAGATATTGTCAGCCCTGAAACGGCGCAGCGCTTAAATTTCGGCAAAAGTCCTGACGGCACACCGCTTGGCCCTGACGATTTCGCCTCAGAAGGTTCCGTCATGTTTGAGGTTCCGATGCCGGAAAAACCGACCCTCCTGAATATGTACATTGACGCAGAAATCGGCGCCAATCGGGATCAGGTTGTCCGCATCGTAATTTCTGACCGCGCTGACGGGCAAACCAGAGGACAACCAACCCGTGCGCTTATCGGAGACATGAAAAGTGCAGGCTACCAGAATTTCCGAGCAGGTATCACGGAATACGCATCAATACTGCCTCCGAACACACACGGCGAACCAACGCCAGCGGATAAAGACCCTGTCCCGGAGCCGTTCGACAATACTTACAACGTTCCTGAACACGACGAATTCGTAGTAAAGGTAAAATATATCCGCGATGATAAATTTGTCGTAGACAACCTGATTGATACGGCAACGAAAGTTAAGTTGAATCACGCCTGGAACGATCTTTACGCTTCGTTTGAATATCACGACAGTTATCTGCGCCTGCTTGCCAAACATTATTCTTTTGACCTGAAAGGCAAAGGAGTTGCCGACATGGACAAAGCGCAAATCGCAGCCTTGCCCGCTGACATGCAAAAGTATGTGACACCATTACGCCGTGAATATGATGCAGTAAATGCAGCGCAAATCGCAGCGCGTCCAGGACATATCAACGATTGCCTTGAATTTGCCAGCCGTGCGTGGCGGCGTCCTTTAAGTGAGAAAGAAAAGCTGGGACTACGGGCATTTTACAACAAAGCGTTCACCGCTGACCCAGATCACACGAAAGCAATTCGAGCGTTATTAATCCGCATCCTCATCGCTCCACAATTTTTGTATCGCGTCGAGCAGGCAGCGAATGAATCAACAATCAAAACAGTCTCTTTCGCACCTGATGTCAAACCGCTGACGAATCAGGAAATGGCGAGTCGGCTCAGTTATTTTCTTTGGTCTTCGATTCCCGATAATGAATTGCGCCGTGCTGCCGATGCGCGTGAATTGACCAGTGAGCAAGGCATTCAGCGCCAGGTCAAACGCATGTTAGCCGATCCGAAAGCGCGACGGCTCTCAACCGAATTTTTCGGGCAGTGGCTGGGCTTCTATCATTTCGATAAATACACCGGCGTAGATTCAGGTCGCTTTAAAGAATTCACCGACGACGTGAAAGAAGCGATGTACGACGAAGCCGTTTCGTTCTTTGAGCATGTGATTCGCAAAGACCGTCCGGTAAGGGAAATTTTGTTTGCGGATTACACATTTCTGAACAAAGATTTGGCGAAATTTTACGGTGTCAAAAAAGAAATCAAAGCCACCGATCAACCTGAATTTGTGGACGGAGCCAACGCCTTTCATCGCGGCGGATTGTTGCGACTTGGTGCTGTATTAACGACCACTTCCGCACCCTTGCGAACAAGCCCCGTCAAACGTGGAGACTGGATTTTGCGGAGAATCCTGGGAACGCCAACGCCGCCGCCACCTGCCGATGCGGGATCGCTCCCAGCAGATGAAAAAATGTTTGGCGGGTTATCACTAAAAGCAAAATTAGAACAGCATAAACGCAACGCAACGTGCGCGAATTGCCATACGCGGATTGACCCACTGGGCTTTTCGCTGGAAAAATACGATTCCATGGGACGCTGGCGCGATACTTATTCCGACGGAAAACAAATCGAAGATTCTGCCCCGCTCCCCGACAAAACCGAAATCGCTGGCATTGACGGATTAGTCAAATATTTAAAATCAAAAGAACCACAAATTCGTAAAACACTTTCCTATAAATTGGTAGGCTATGCGCTGGGACGCACCGTTCAGGCGTCCGATCAATTGTTGATTGAGCGGATGGTGAAAGCTGGCGGCGAAGCTACATTTTCGCAACTGGTTGCAGAGATTGTAACAAGCAAGCAATTCCGTAATCGTTTAGGACGTGAAGAAAATCCGATTGAAGTGCCAGCAAAATCAAAGATCGCAATGCGGTAAAATATTTTTATGAAAACCACCAACCAAAAATCTCGACGTAATTTTCTGCGTGGCGCAGGCGTAGCGCTCACACTTCCCTGGCTGGAATCTTTGCCAATCTTTGCGCAGGACAATAAAGCGAATAAACCTCCGATCCGCTTTGCGCATGTCTATTGGTCGAACGGCATCAAACCCGCCAACTGGTGGGCGAAAGGCAGCGGCGTGACGATGGAATTTGGCCCTTCGGCGCAGCCCTTAACGGCGATCCGCGAAGACCTGATTTTTCTGAAAGGGCTGTACCATCAGAAAGCTTTCACTTCGACCAGCCCGCATCTGGGCCGAATGAATTTATTGTCGGGAGCGCTCGTCAGTTCCGACCCGAACGACATTCGCGTTGGGACTTCGTTTGACCAGATTCTCGCGCAGCGCATCGGAAATCAGACTGCTGTGCCAAGTCTGGTACTCGGAATTGAGCCAAATGAATTGCGCCTTGAAGACGGGCTTTCGATGCTATACGGTTCGTGCGTTTCGTGGACTTCTCCGACCAGACCTGCCACAAAAGAAATTTATCCGTCGCGTACTTTTGACCAATTGGTCGGCGACGGCACAGGCCGCAAGCTTGATCGCAGCATCCTCGACATCGTGCTTTCCGATGCGAAATCCCTGCAACCAAAAGTCAGTTCCAGCGACCGCAAAAAACTTGATGAATATTTAGAATCCATCCGCGACATTGAAAAGCGCATTGACCACGCAGCGAAAGAAGAACGCCTTGAAGGTTGGCGACCGACGCTCAAACAACCAAACCTGCCGCGTCCGGCTGAGCAAATTCCACAGAACGTTCCCGATCACATGAAGCTCATGCTTGACCTTGTAGTCCTCGCGTTCCAAATGGATAAAACGCGCATCGTCACGCTGATGCTCAACAACGATCTTTCGCAAATGAACTTCAAATTTATTGACGGCGTGCGCGGAGCCTTGCACCTTGATCTGACGCACAACGGGAACGCGCCTGAACTGGAAGCGATGTATTTGAAGACGAATCAGTTTCATATGCAGCAGTTTGTCTACCTCGCGCAACGCCTCAAAGCGATTGATGAAGGCGGCACTTCGCTGCTTGATAATTCAATCCTAATGCTGGCTTCAAATCTCTACGATGGCAACGCCCACGGAGCCGATCAACTCCCCATCCTCCTCGCCGGAAAAGCGGGCGGGGCCTTGCAAACAGGGCGCGTCCTCAATTACCTCGACAAAGGCAATGACAATCGTCGCGCCTGTAGTTTGTATCTGTCACTAATGGATAAGATGGGTGTACAACTTGATCGTTTCGGCGATGCTGATAAGCGACTGGCGGAACTCTAAAAAAATTGCGGCGACTACACAAATAGTCGCCGCTTTCGAGGGTTGTTAATTCTTCTTTGCAGTTGGTTGGCGGAAGGCGCGTTCCACCATATCATTCACATCCGTAGAAGCCGGGCCATCACGCCACAGCCAGCGCATCATTTCCGGCATGATAGCGCCGCCAAATTTCTGCCCGTGCAGATTTATGCCCCACGTATAATTCACATCGTACCCTTTCTGCGTCAGCGTCTTCATCAAACGAACGTTCTGAAAAAACCAGTCACGCGTCTGATCGTATACGCCGTTGCGCAAGCCGCGATTGTCATTGCGCCCATCGCACAAAAAGATGCGGATCGGCTTTTTCTCGCTCTCCAGAATTTTTTCAGGATACACATGCCCGCCGCGCAAATTCACAAAACTCCCGACATTGCTGAGAACTTTACGGAAAGCGTTGGGACGTTCCCAAGCTACGGTGAAAGCCGCAATCGCGCCTGAACTTGAACCGCCGATGCCATGCATTTCCGGGTCTTTGGAAATGTTGTAATCCTTCGTCAAGGCGGGCATTAATTCTTCGGTAATCACGCGAGCATATTTATCATCCAGCGTGTTGTATTCGGTAGGGCGATTCGTCGTGCGATCTCCCCATTCCTGCGCATTTGGTTCGGGCTGCTCCGGTGTACGTCCGGGATTGATGAAGACGCCAAGCATCACCGGAATTTCGCGGCGATAAATCAGATTGTCCATCACGTTCTGCGCACGAATATCGCCATTCTCATCTTTGAAGGCCTGCCCGTCCTGATACACCATCAACGCTGCGGGAACCGCCGAATCGTATTGCGCAGGAACGTAGACCCAATAGGTGTGCTGCGTGCCAGGATAGGCAGTGCTGGGCAACACAAACGGTCCGCGAATTTCGCCTTTCGGAACGCCTTCCTGCGGCAACGAGTCGGGGCCTAATCGGTATTGTGAATTCGGATTCGGACTTGGCGGCGGAGGCGGCTGGCCTCCACCTCTTGGCTGTGCCGGGGCTGGAACCTGCGCAAGGGCCACGACTCCGGCAAACAAAAAACTGACAACAGAAATTGCTGCTTTCTTCATGTGAAAATTCCTCAGAATTAAAATTGAAAATACTACTTTGAATCGGAAAATGATTATCGCTCGAAAAGCTGTGGGACAAAAGGCTTGTGCGCTTTAGACTGGATTTCATTGTCTAAAACCCATCTCACTACGGCTCGCGGTACTAACTTGATCAATTGTAAGTATCTGTAAAATAGCGAAGCCGCGCACAATTTCCGTTGACGACCAGAGTTCCGATATAATTGGGGTTTGGCGTGAGGTGAAAAAATGCCCAGCGCGAAATTTCCTGGGAATCATCGGCAAGGCTGAGCAAAGCGGGTGGCTCGCCCAGCAACAATGACACGGAAAATTGATCCAGTGGATAGGTCAAGCCTTCGGCTCTGGCTTTCAGAAAAGCTTCTTTGCGCGTCCAACAATTGAAAAATGCTTCGGGCTGCAAAGCTATTGGAAGCCCGCGCAATGATTTCACTTCTGATGGAGAGAAAAATTTCTCGGCGATGGTTTCAGTGGCGAATTCAGGGCGGATGCGCTCAACATCAATCCCCAATTCCTGACCGAGCATTACGGCATAAAGAATTATTTCTTCACTGTGCGAGAGATTAAAACGCAAGTTATGTGGCTCGCCATTTTCATTGATTAAGTAAGGCTTTCCCTGCGCCCCATAACCAAAGCGCAGGCTGGCAGGCTGCATGTTTAAGTAGCGACCGAGAATAGTGCGCAACATCCCGTGCGCAATAATGAATTGCGTGCGATCTTTCTGAAAACGAAAACGATTCGCCCGGCTCACCTCATCTTCGGAAAGCAATTGCGTGAGGCGTTGCAAGTCAAATGATTTTTCCTCAATTGTGATGCGCCAGAGATGCGCTTCACCCGCGACCAGAGGTAAATCATCGGGGGCTGATTCCCATTCAGTTTGCATAGTAATCCAATCAATCATCTCAACAAACAAGGTCTGCCAGCAAATGTTGCGCCTCATCATCTGACATCTCTTCAATCTCCCTTAACAACGCTGCGAGGTCTTCATCTGTAGCGACTGATGTTAAGGCTTCGTCAATTGCGGCTGCCAGAGTCGCCACCGTGGGACATTCAAAGATGCTCCGCAATGACAGCCTGATGCCAAACGTATCCTGCAATCGGGCATTGACTCTGATGGCGAGCAGGGAGTGACCACCCAGGTCAAAAAAATTATCGTTGCTACCAACCTCCTCAAGCCTGAGTAAGCCAGCCCAGATATTGGCAACGCTTTCCTCGGTTACTGTGCGTGGAGCAACAAAAGAGTCCGATAGCTGTGGTCTCGCATCATCGGGTAACGGCAATCTTTTACGATCAACTTTGCCATTTGGAGTGAGCGGTAAATGGTCAAGTGAAACGAATGCCGCCGGAACCATATATTCTGGCACTTGCGATTTCAAGTATGTTTGTAATTCGCGGTTGACGATTGGTTTTTCAGTCACCAGATAAGCGACCAGCCGCTGATTACCCGGCTCATCTTCCCGCACAATAACCGCACAATCTTTGCTTGACGGATAACGCCTGATAAGTGCCTCAATCTCGCCTAATTCAATGCGATAACCACGCAACTTTACCTGTGTATCCACGCGCCCCAGCAATTCAATCGTGCCATCAGGGAGCGCGCGGGCAAGATCGCCGGTGCGGTAGAGGCGGTGGTCGGTGGTCGGTGGTCGGTGGTCAGTGGTCGGAAGAGAGTTCGCAATTCGCAGTTCACAGTTCGCAGTTTTTTCCTGCATACGCTGCGAACCGCGAACGGTGAACTGCAAACTGCTCTCCGACCACCCAATAAATTTCTCCGCCGTCAATTCCGGCCTGTTCAGATAGCCACGCGTTATGCCCTGACCGCCAATGTACAATTCACCTGATACGCCGATGGGCACAGGGTTTTTATACTGGTCAAGGATATAAAGTTGAGTGTTAGAAAATGGTTTTCCAATCGGAATCATCCCTTCGCCAGCTAAGTCTGGTGCCGCAAAAAATGTGCTGTCTATCGTCGCTTCGGTAACTCCATAAGAATTAATGACGTGTGTTTCTTTACCACATAATTTTTTTAACTGACGATATTCTTCGCGTTGCCAGGTGTCCGAGCCAACGACCAGTAACCGCATAAAATTGAGGCGTTGATTTGTACTTTGCAAATACTGAATTAATGGTCGAATGACGGCGGGCACAAACTCTGCGGCGTCAACGGCTTCTGTTCGTAACAAACGATACAGGCGTTCCGGCTCAAGCAAATATTCCGTCGGGCATAACACTAATTTCGCGCCGCTGCATAACGCTCGCACCAGATCGCCCGTGAAAACATCAAAGGAAAAACTCGCCATTTGCAGATGGCTTTGCAATGCGGAGGTATGATACGCGGCCTCCCATGCGGCAGCGGCGTTGGAAACATTGCCGTGCGTGACCATCACCCCTTTTGGTTGCCCTGTCGAACCCGACGTATAAATCACATACGCTAAATTTTCACTGGTTAGTTTTGTGATTGGAGCGGCTTCACTTTCCTGCGCGATATTTTGCCAGTCGGCATCAAGGTAAATCACCTGTGCATTGTGCGGTGGCAATATGTCAGCTAATCGCTGCTGCGTTAATAACACGTTCACGCCGGCATCATTCAGCATGTGAGTGAGACGCTCACGCGGATAATTTGGATCAAGTGGTAAATACGCACCGCCAGCCTTCAAAATCCCCAGCAACCCGATGACCATTTCGATTGAGCGTTCGACACATACCCCGACTATGATTTCCGGCCCGACGCCAATTTGTTGTAAGTAATGCGCGACCTGATTCGCACGTGCATTCAACGCACGATAAGTTATGCGCTGATCCTCAAACGTGACGGCGATTGCCATTGGATTTTGTTCAGCCTGTTGCGCGAACAATTGATGAACAAACAGCGCGGGAACATCTATGGTTGACTGATTCCAGTCCAGCAACATTTGTTGCTCTTCCTGTGCAGTAAGCAACGGCAGCGCCTGAATTTGTGTTAACGGATTGGCGCTAATTCCTGCCAGCAATGTTTGCAAATGAGTTAACATTCGTTCGGCGGTGGCGGCTTCAAACAGTGCGGTGTCATATTCAAGCCACACTTCCAGGCCGTCCTCTTTTTCGTACACATCCAGGCTCAAATCAAATTTCGCGGTTGTGCTGGCAGGCTTAATCGGCGTCAGGCGCAGACTTCCCCATTGCATCTCTGCACTGGGAGTATTTTGCATGGCAAACATCACCTGAAAAATCGGCGCATAGCTCAAGCTGCGTTCCGGCTGAAGTTTCTCAACCAATTTTTCAAACGGCAATTCCTGATGAGAATATGCGCCCAGCGCCGCTTCCCGTGTGCGCTGCAACAATTCCTGAAAGGTTGGATTGCCGGACAAATCGCCGCGCAAAGCCAGCGTGTTCACAAAAAATCCAATCAGATTTTCTGTCTCAAGGCGTGTGCGTCCGGCAATGGGAGTGCCAGTAACGATTTGCTCCTGCCCGCTGTAACGCAGCAGCAAAACCTGGAAGGCCGCCAGCAGAGTCATAAACAATGTCGTACCCTCGCGCTGGCTCAGAGCTTTTAATTCATCGCGTAATGTCGCAGGCAGAAAAACGGAAATTTGCGCACCGTGATATTCCTGTACCGCCGGACGTGGTTTGTCGGTTGGCAATTCGAGCAAAGCCGGAGCGGTGGCCAGATGTTGCGTCCAATAACTCAACTGCTCATCCAGCACTTCGCCCTGTAACCATTGTTGTTGCCACGCTGCATAATCAGCATATTGGAGAGGAAGTTCAGGCAAAGGCGATGAATTCCCGTCAGCACAAGCTTGATACAATGTACCTAATTCTTTCAACCAGACATTCACTGACCAGCCATCGCTGATGATGTGATGAAAGACGAATACTAATTGATGTTCTTCTTCGCGCAGCCTGATAAGCCCAACCCGCAACAACGGGCTACGAGTCAAATCAAATGGCGCTTCACTCATTGCAATTGTGATTCGTTCGGCTGCGGCTGCTTGTGCTTCAGCAGGCAATTTGCTGAGGTCAGACAAAGGTAACGCAAGTTGAATTGATGGGACGATGACTTGATAAGGCTGCCCATTTGAGGAAGCAAAACTTGTCCGCAAAATTTCGTGCCGCGCAACCATGATTTGTAATGCCTGGTGCAGAACATCGGCGTTAAGCTTTCCATGCAGCCGAATAATTTTGCTTAAGTTATAAGTAGCAGTGTCGGGTTCAAGCTGATCCAGAAACCATAATCTTTGTTGCGCAAACGAAAGCGGCAATTCGTCTGGTCGCTTGAAATTCGCCAATATTAGTTGGGTGTCACCGCTTTTTGTTTGCAAATATTGCGCAACCTTTTCCGCCAACCCGGCAACAGTAGGTGCTTCAAATATCGCTCGCAACGGAATTTCAATTTTGTAAGCGGCGCGGATGCGAGCAATCACCTGGCTGGCAAGCAACGAATGACCGCCCAAAGCAAAAAAATCAGCAAGGATTCCAACGCGCTTTATCCCCAGCACTTCAGCCCAGATGGCGGCGATAATTTCCTCGGTGAGATTGCGTGGCGCAAGGTAATTTTCTGCTGTTTCATAACTCAATTCATCAGGCACGGGCAAAGCTCTGCGATCTGTTTTACCGTTTGGCGTGAGCGGCAAAATAGCCAGTCTGACAAAGGCCGACGGAACCATGTAATCCGGTAATTCCTGTCTGGCTAAAGCGCGCAATTCACTGATTGTCCCTGCCTGCTGGCTCCGTGTGACAATGTAGGCCACCAGCCGTTTTCTGCCAGGAACATCTTCGCGGGCAATGACTACGCACTCACGAACATCGTGATGATTCGTTAAGAGCGCCTCAATCTCGCCGAGTTCAACTCTGAAGCCGCGAAGCTTAACCTGGAAATCCTGCCGCCCCAGGCATTCAAGATTGCCATCTGGTAACAGGCGGGCATAGTCACCGGTGCGGCATAGTCGGTGGTTGGTGAGTGGTGGGCGGTGGGCGGTGGGCGGAAGAGAGTTCGCAGTTCCCGGTTCACAGTTCGCAGTTTTTTCCTGCATACGCTGCGAACCGCGAACGGTGAACTGCGAACTGCTCTCCGACCACCCA
>JANMKB010000605.1:0-12298 GCA_031371805.1 Blastocatellia bacterium
GGCGGATTCAAATTCAGAATCGTGTAGTTATTCAATTGATGCACGTTGTAATAAATCCCAAAGCCGCCGCGCAATACCCAATTCTCGGATGGGCGATAGGCGATGCCGAGGCGCGGTAAAAATTGCTTTTTGCTCGGCTTATAAAACGCATATTCCGTGCCGATATTCGGGATGACAGTTGGTAAGCCATTCGTGCGTTCCGTCAGGCTCAGGCTGCGCCACAAACCTTTAATGTCTACGGCGGCGGTGTTGTATTCCCATCGCACACCGATGTTGAGCGTGAGCTTGCGCGAAGCTTTCCAATCATCCGTGATATAACCCGCGACACGATTTTGACGCGTTTCAGTTAACGGCAAACCTTCGGGGGTTCCTGTCGAACTTGGGTAGCCTAGCAGGAAAGCCGCGAAGCCTGTGCCGGCAATGTCACCATTGAAGCTCAAGCCGCCGCGCGGCACGTTGGCCGCACCGCGAAACAACCGCACGTTGCGAAAATCGAAGCCGAACTTGATGCTGTGCGCGCCGCGACTCCACGTCACGTTGTCATTGATTTGATGCAGATTATTGAAGTCGAATCCGTTGCCGCCGTCCTGTTCTGAAAGCGTAGAAAATCCATTGACGGCAATCGTCGGCACGCCTGTTTCGCGCGGCGTGAATTTGCGATTGCCGTCATTGACGACGCGGAATCCCGTCAGTCCGAGCGTCTCCAAATCGAAGCTCGTATTCGCGCGATCATTCAACGTGTTGTCCACCGAACGATTGTATCCGTAACGCAATTCGTTGATGAGGCTCGGCGAAAGAATGTGAATCCATCCTGTCGCGACATTTTGATTTCGTCCTGCCACAAAATATTTAAAATTCGGATTGTCGCCGGGCGTCACGTTATACACGACATCATTGAAAGCATAGCGTCCGAAGATTTTGTCCTTCTCAGAAAAATTGTGATCTATGCGGGCAAAAATTTGCTCATCGTCGAGGGTGCGCCGTTCTGATCCGGTGTAGTTGAAACCGGTCAATGGGTTTGCATTTACACGCTGTGGCTCCGGCCAGAATTTCATCAATTCTTTGGCGGAATTTGAAATGCGGCTGGCGGGAATAATGTTTCCGGCAAATTCTACGCCCGTAATCGGGTCTACAATTTTGATCGGCGTTGGAAGCGCAAGCAGGGAGCTGAAGTCTCCATTACGAAACGCAGTTGACGGATGATTCGCGGATTGCGCCAGCCCTCCCTGTCGCCGCAATCGCCGTTCGTAATTCGCCATGAAAAATGTTTTGTTGTGTCCGTCATACAATTTCGGAATGATCACGGGGCCGGAAAATACGCCGCCAAAATTGTTTTGTCGCAAGCTATCTTTCTTGATGCGCGTGCCCGTTGTATTGAAATAATTCTGGAAAAAATTCTCGGCATCAAAAACATCGTTGCGCACGAATTCAAACAGCGAGCCATGAAAATTATTTGTCCCTGACTTGGTCACGATAATGATTTGCGCTCCGGCATTGAATCCATACTCCGCCGAATAACTGCCCGCTAACACTTTGAATTCCTGCACGGCTTCAACCGAAGGACTGAACGGAATTGTATTCACACGCGCTTCGGTGGCGACTACGCCGTCCAGCGTCGCGTGTTGATTTGTCTCGCGCTGACCATTCGCGACAAACGCCAAACCGACGCCGGGAATCGGCACACCATTGGAGCCTTGCCGTTGTCCAAAGCCTTGCCCGTCCGTACCGGAACGCGGACCGTATTGCACACCGGGTTGCAAAATTGCCAGCGCTCCGAGGTTGCGATTGTTGAGCGGCAATTCTTCGACGCGGCGTTGCTCAATCGTTTGCCCGAGCGTCGCGTCATCAGTTTTCAGGATCGTCCCTTCGGCAGTAACTTCGATGCGTTCCGTCGTCGCCCCAACCTGCAAGCCAAAATCAACTCTAACTTTTTCGTTAATCTGCAAAATAACCCCGCGCCGCACTTCCTGCTTGAATCCTGACGCTTCGACTACGATGTCGTAGACGCCAACATCAAGCAGCGGAAAACTAAAATCGCCCGTTGATGAAGTTGTTGCATCGCGCTTCTGTCCGGTTTGCGTGTTGGTGGCGGTGATTTTCGCATTGGGCAAAACTGCGCCCTGGGCATCAGCCACTGTCCCAAGAATTGTGGTTGAAGTAGTTTGCGCAAAAGTAACGAGTGAAGATGCGCAGCAGATAACCAAAAGAAAAGACAGGCAACTTTGCTTGATGCGACTATAAATCATAGAGGCCTCCAGTGATTGATATTGACAAATCTGTTTACGACAAAACTTAAGAGGAGAGAACAACTCAGAAATATACGCTCACTTTGCCGCAAGTCAAGAGTTGGCTTAACCAATAATCTATCCGGCTCCCCATACTGTTCTCATGTTTTTGCGCTCAACCGCAGGCTGCCACTACACATCCGTTGCATCATTCTTTATAATCCGCGTCATCATGAAAAGAATACCCCTGCTGATCAGCCTGTTATTAATTTGCAGTGCTCTGGCTTTCGCGCAGGAACGGAAAGTCATCGTTCCTGCAAATGCTGCCAAACCTGTGGGGCCATACAGTCCCGGCATCCTTGTCAAAGATTATTTGTACATTTCAGGACAGGGTGTGCGTGATGCAAAAAGCAATTTGCCTGAAGGCATTGCGGCGCAAACCAAACAATGTCTGGAAAATGTCAAAGCTATTATTGAAACCGCTGGCCTGACGATGAAACACGTCGTTCATATGCAACTTTATCTGGAGAAGATGAGCGACTTTGCCGAAGTTGATCGGGTCTATGCTGAATATTTTCCCAGGTATCCGCCTGCCCGAATCGTTATTGGCGTCACGAAGATGCCGACCGACACAACCGTTGAAATGACGGCAGTGGCGGTGCGTGATTTGCAGATGAAAAAAGTGCTGACGCTCAAAAACCTGCCGCCATTGGGCAACGCAAGTTCGGCAATTCAGGTCGGCAATCGTGTTTATTTATCGGGTGTCTATGGAAAATCTTCACTTGAAGCAGAAGCTCGCATTAAAAAAGTTCTGGCTGAGGCGAAGCTCAAAATCAACAATGTCGTGGCCAGTAATTTTTATACTACCGCTGCGCCCGGCTTGTTGCCGATGCGCGAATTGCCGGAACAAATGCAGGCGGCGCTGTCCGTGATTGCCGTCCAAAAAGGAGCCGTGCGCGTCAAGGAATCCGCCGGATTTTGTGCTGCGGATGGCAGGACGATTTTTTGTAACGTGCAAATCAGCAACGATGTCAGCGGTAAAAGCGTCCCGGAGCAAGTCAAAGCTGTGATGCAAAAATTGTATGCCGGATTAGAATCACACGGCGTCAAACTTTCATCCGTCACCGCGAGTAACGTTTATCTGGACGACATCAAAGAATTCAAATTAATGAACGATCTTTACGCGACATTTTTCACCAGCGCTCCGCCCACGCGCACCACGGTACAACCGTTTCCAGGCACTGATCGCACGCAGGGCAATCCGCCGCTCGTCAGAATTTCTGTCGTAGCGGTAAAAGAATAGTAGTGGTGCTTGCATCACATTTTCAGAAGGGAAAATTATGAATACTCAACGCCGCAAAATTCTGACCGCCGCCGCCAGCGTCGCCGTCGCTGCAACCGCTGACGCTACGCCCAAACAAACCAAAAAACCCGCCGCATCCGGCAAGAAAGTGCATTACAAGGATGGTAAGAAGCCTGACAAGCCGGGGCTTTTTTCGGGTGCAGTTTCTTACAACAACTTGTTATTCATCGCCGGAAAAGGCGCACATTTTGCGGGTGACATCAAGGCGCATACCAAACACGTACTGGACGAAATCGAAAAAGAACTCGTCAACGCAGGCTCTTCGATGGACAAGGTTTTGAAGTGCAACGTATACCTGGCAAAAGCTGAAGATTACGCGCCGATGAATGAAATGTTTCGCGGCAGATTTGGCGAAGAGCCACCCGTCAGAACTACTATTGCCGCCGCCTGGATTCCCGGCGATTCACTGGTCGAGATTGATGTGATTGCTTATATTTAAAGGGAGTCGGAATTCGGAAGTCAGGAGTCGCGCAGGCAAGCAATTTTACCGACTGCCGTCTTTCGAATTCCGACTTCTATTTCTAAACCTTTACCACCAATTTCCCCGTATTCGTTCCCTCAAATAATTTATTCAACGCCAGCGGAGCGTTTTTCAAGCCTTCAACTTCGTCAACTTTGTATTTGAGTTTTCCTTCCATCAACCATTGACCTAACGCTTCCATGCATTCTTTGGCGCGGTCGTAATAATCCAAAACAATGAAGCCCTCACAACGTAATCGTTGCGTCAAAATCCGCGCAAAATTGTACGGCCCTGGCACAGGAGTTTCGGAGTTATAGCCTGAAATCAATCCGCACAACGCGATGCGTCCTTTGATGTTCATCAGGCTGATGACGTCATCCAGAATCTTGCCGCCGACATTTTCGAAATTCACATCAATGCCGTTCGGACAATGTTGCTTCAGGGCTTTGCGCACATTTTCCGTTTTGTAATTGATCGCGGCATCGAAGCCAAGTTCGTCCACAATCCATTTGCATTTATCATCACTGCCCGCAATGCCTACAACGTGGCAGCCTTTGATTTTACCGATTTGGCCGACGAGGGAACCAACTGCGCCAGCGGCCCCGGACACAACCAAAGTCTCGCCTGCTTTCGGTTGCCCAACATCGAGCAAACCAAAATACGCCGTCATGCCGATCATCCCAAACAAGCCCATGTACGCAGTCAACGGAAGGTTAGGATTGTTCGGAATCGGACTCAGTCCTTTGCCATCGCTGACGCAATAATCCTGCCAGCCGAGTAAGCCTTGTACGTGCGTACCAACCGCGAAGTTGGGGTTTTTCGATGCAACAATTTCGCCAATCGCACCAGCACGCATGACTTCGCCAATGCCGACCGGAGGCAAATAAGACGGCACATCCGTCACCCAAATCCGATTCGTCGGATCAAGCGAAATATATTTATTGCGAATCAGAATTTGCCCGTCTGAAATTTCAGGCACAGCTTCTTCGCTCCACGAAAAATCTGTTTCTTTGATTAAGCCAACAGGACGCGCTGCGAGCCGCCATTGCCGATTGATATTGTCAGTCATTTGATAATCTCCAGTTATGTTGTCAGTGATACGGTACAGTTCGGTGAGCGGTAGCGAGCTGGTCAACTTACGCCTCCGATACTGTCCCAAATTCTTCTTCCAATTGTTGCACCAAATCCAAGCGATCAATTTGTGTCCAGGCTAATCGCGCCGCCTTCACTCGTGCTGCGCTTTCCTGTTTATCCATAACTATTCGCGCCAATCGCACTTGTGCAGTTCCAATCCATTCGGGCTGTGAGATTTTCTCGAAAATAAAAAGCCCCTCGCTGTAACGGAGTTTTGCAGTTTCTTTATCAGATAGCTGGTACGCAACGTCACCTAAGCTAATCAAGCACTCGCCTTCGTTATGAAGGCTTCCAACTTTGCGTAACAGGGTTAGCGATGAATTATAGAGTTCCTGCGCATTTACATAATTGGATTCAGCAAATGATATATTTCCCAATCCCCAAAGAGAAACTGCTTCCCCTACCACATTGCCCACCCGCCGATACAGCGGCAACACCTCTTCATACCGTGCCTGTGCTTTTTTATACTCCGCCAGCGCCAACGCAATCTCACCCAGCCTCATAATACAATTCGCTTCCCCCAACACATCGCCCACCCGCCGATACAGCGGCAACACCTCTTCGTACCGCGCCCGCGCTTCCTCGTGCTGTGACCTCCGTAGTGCGATGTCGCCCAAACTCTGGATACAATTTGCTTCCCCCTGCACATCGCCCACTCGCCGATACAGCGGCAACACCTCTTCATACAGCGCCTGTGCTTCCTCGTGCTGTGACCGCTCTAATGCGATGTCGCCCAAACTCTTGATACAATTCGCTTCCCCCTGCACATCCCCCACTCGCCGATACAACGGCAGTGCTTGTTGCAAATGTTGTGCGGCTTTTGGTTCGCTCAGCCTGTATTGCGCGACGCCTAAATAAAAAAGCGCATCCGCCATTGGCGGAGAGTTCGGATCAAGATTTTGTTGAATTTGAATTGCCTCAATTAAAATTTCTTCGGCTTGGGGATAATTACTCGCTTCATAAATCAAGCCTCTGCCAGCACGGATCAAATAGCTGACAAGCTCGGCTTTGTTGCCTGCTTTGCCACGTAATTTCTCAATGGCATTGAGCGCGAGTTGCACATTCGGCGCAGATTCGCTCAAGGCTTGCGGCATGGGATTGTTACGCGCGTTCGCTGCCTGGAAATCACGGAGCGGCGCAGCATCGGCTTCAATATTGATCACTGTGGTGCGGACAGACCACAAATCAGGAGCCATTTCGCGCAACGCTACCTGCAACCAGGGTGCACCCACAAAAATCAGCGGGATAGAGAATTTGCGGCGCAGCGAATTCCGAAATTGATTGAGGCGGGCTGCACCTTCGCGCCACGCTGCCGCCCATTCTTCATAATTCTTGAGGGCTTCAGGAATCACCGCCGTGACCCAAATTGCTCCGATGTCATCGGGTAGATTTAAATCAAAGAGAGTAACTGCCAGCAGCTTGAGTTCTGAGGTGTTTTTGAAACGAATGGTATGGAGTTTTTTGCCGGAAGCGGCTAAGTGGCGTTCCAATGTCTGCCTGCGAATTTCGGCCTGGTCAGCGTCGGGAATGAGGATGACGATAAATGAAAAACCTTCATTCCATTCAAAATGTGTGAGCAATTTCTCCCACTCAGTTACAGATGTTTGAGTAGCAGGAAGAGCCGAATTACTTAATGAAGATTCGCCATTCATGTTGACGGGGTGTCGCTGGATTTTAATTCACCGTGTCGCTGCACGATGGCAGCCACTTCGTCGCGGATCAGCGGATGAAGATCGTACCATTCTTCGCCATTGGTCAAATATAAAACAAAATGCGTATCAAGAAAGCGCGTCAGGCGCGTCACGTCTTCTGTTTTGACGCTCGGCAATGAAGTCGTGCGGAGTTTCCCGATTTTGTCCAACCACTGTGCATCATCAATCGCAATGGGTAAAAAAGTGCTGCGAAAAGAAGTGGTTGCCAGATTGATAACATCTTCTGTCACAGGCAGAGATTTTGTCCGCAGCAAAGCTTCACGAAATAACAGCAATAAATCGCGGAAGTGACCGCCACAAACAGCGATGAGCCGTTCTGCCAAAGGATAAAGCCCGTCAACAGAGGTGCCGAAATATTTCTGACAGCCGTCCTCACCAAAACGTTTATGAATCAGCGAGCGCAGGGAATTACTGCCCGATTCATACGGAGTTCGTACACCATCGTTGTACCACTGTCGCACACTCGGCAACATCACGATGTCGGCGAGACCCGGCATCGCAAATTGCAACCAGGGAGGAACTGTATAAACGACATGCACATAAGGCAGCGCCAACATTTGCATATTGTCAGCAAACAATCGCTCGACGCTGCGGATGACAGATTGTTCATTTGACCGTGAACCTCGCAGTTGCTCGAGTGAATCGAAAATGAAAACGATGCCGGTTTCGTCTCCCTTTTTTTTACGAATAATCTTGACCCCATCCTCAATAAATTTGTGCGTTTGATTTTTTAATTCGCTGATGCGCCCTTCCATAAACTGTTGCAGTTTTTGCCTGAAACTTGGCGTATCACGCAGTTCAAATTTGAGGTCAATTGAGGCCTTGCCACCACCAAACCATTCCTTGAGCGGAGTATCTATCTCTGTTTTGCTTCTTGCCTCTGTCAAGCTGACAGTAGTTTTTGTCAGGTAGTTTTTGAGGCGGCTCCAATAAGATTCTTCCCCCAGATCAACCTTGAATTCTTTTTCGATAGCATCACTAAAAGCACCCGCCAGCACGACGAGCAAATCAGAAATTTCGATTTCCTGCGAAGGGTTCAGATATTCCAACGCATCGGCGTAAAGAACGACATAGCCCTGCTCTTCCAGATTCTTTTTGAGACGCTTTAATTCAGTAGTTTTACCCGATCCACGAAAACCGGAAAACATTTGCATACTAGCAATTGGATTCCAACCAATATGCTGTTGCAACAAATCTACCGGATCATCACAACCTGGAGCGCCATAAATAGACTGATAAAATGGATCACCTGGCTCAAGTGGCTTCAGCGGATCAAGCTTCTGATAAATTGTTCCGAGATATTGTCTTTCTTCTTTAGTCAATGCCATAGGTTTTTATTCCTGAGACAAAGGATAGCGTAAAGACGGAAATTGTTACAATGAGCCATCCTGAATCTGAGAATTATTACTACTCACCAATTTCACTTTTGCTTCACCGGAATTTCCACCGTAATTTTCGCAGGCAATTTTGCCTCGCTCAGCACAGGCGCATCATTCCTGAACGGGATCACAATTTGCTTGTCCTCTTCCCATTTCAAAATCACCGTAAAATTCGACAATGAAGATGTATCTTTTTTGCCGTCAAAGCCCCAGAGCGCGATTTCCTGCTCCTGATCGTCTTTGGCAAATTTTGTTTCTTCTTTATGCGCGACGCCCATTTCGGGGACGCCTCCGTTGAGGGTTTCCTGATCGCTGGTGTGGACGATGAAGAAAATTCTCTCTCACGTTAAGAGGCTATTTTTTTGGTTTGCGTTTCTTCACCCGCTTATTTGCGCTGCGCGGGATTTTGAATTTGACTTTTCGGGCCGCGGGTTTCTGATAGTTATTGAGGATCGAAAAATCAACCTGATGACGATCAATGTTGACGCGCTCGACGCGGATTTTTACGCGGTCTCCGAGCCGGAATATTTTTCGTCGTTGTCGTCCGGTCAACGCATGACGACGCGCATCAAATTCGTAATAATCATCCTGCAACGAAGAAACTGCTACCAGGCCTTCGATAAATAATCCATCCAGTTCGACAAAAAATCCGAACTCGCGGACATTCACAATCAAGCCTTCAAATTCTTCGCCTACGTGCGACGCAATCAACGCGGCCTTGCGCCATTCTTCCAGTTCCCTTTCCGCCGCATCAGCCGCTCGTTCGCGGTCACTGGATTCGTCCGCAATCAGGGCCAGTTCGGCGGCGGGAAGCGGCACGAAAGGATTACGCTTTTTGGCGGCTTTATCCTTAATCGTCTGGCTGTCACCCAACGTTACCGAGTGATTGAGCAACGCCCGCAAAATGCGATGCACAATCAAATCCGGGTAGCGGCGAATCGGCGAAGTGAAGTGTGTATAAACCGGCGCCGCGAGGCCAAAATGCCCAACATTTTTGGCGGTATATTTTGCTCGCTGCAAAGACCGCAGCATCGCATACGACAAAACTTTTTCTTCCGGTTTGCCAGTCAGCAAATGTGAAAGCCGTTGATAATCCTGCGAGTTCACGCCTTCCACCGGAAAGCTGTAACCATAACTGGTGGCGAGGTGCGCGAAGTCAATGATGCGCTGCGGTTCGGGCGATTCGTGCACGCGATACAACGCAGGCACACCCATTTTTTCCAAATGTCCGGCGACAGTTTCATTTGCCAGCAGCATGAATTCTTCGATGATGCGATGCGCGATGTTGCGTTCGGCTTTGATCACCCCGGCCATCATTCCTTCATCGTTAAATTTGAAAACCGCTTCGGGCAGGTTGAAATCAATCGCGCCGCGTTCGCCACGCATTTTGATCAGGATGTGTGCCAGCTCTTCCATCGTGCCAAAAAAATCTTTCAGTTCCGCATAACGTTCGCTGATACCTGCATCAACATTGCTCAAAACCTTGTTCACATCCGTATAGGTCATCCGCTCGCGGCTGCGAATGACGGTTTCGCGCAGTTGATAGGAAACGACCTGACCGCTGCGATTGACCTCCATCAGCGCCGACATCGCCAGACGATCTACTTTGGGATTGAGCGAACAAATTCCGTTCGATAAATTTTCCGGCAACATCGGAATGGCGCGTTCGGGAAAGTAAACCGAAGTGCCGCGCATCCGCGCTTCTTCATCCAGCGCCGTTCCCTGTCGCACATAAAAACTGACATCCGCGATGTGCACGCCGAGCGAATAATTTCCGTTGTCCAGTTTGCTCAGACTGATGGCATCATCAAAATCGCGCGCGGTTTCTCCGTCAATCGTGACGGTCGTGATGTCACGTAAATCAACTCTGCCCGCACGTTGTTCCTCCGTGACAGTCGGGGAAACAGTGGCGGCTTCGGCTTCGACTTCGGGCGGGAAAACATGCGGCAGGTCGTGTTTGCGAATGATAATTTCGATGTCGAGTCCGGGTTCATCGCTGAAGGCTCCGAGCCGTTCGATAATTTCCCCAGCGGCGTGTTCGTGCGCCGACGGATAGCGCGTAATTTCGACGACTACGATTTTGCCGTCCTCATCATCGGCACGAGCGTTGACATCAATCTCAAACGGAAATTTCTCGTCCAGGGATTCGACAAAACTAAACCGAAAAGTGCGCTGCAAACGACCAATAATTTTCAGCTTGCCGCGCCGCAAAATCATTTCGATTTTAGCTTCACGCTCACGCCCCTGACCGCGTGAAATAAAGGCAATCACACGGTCGCCATCAAAGGCGCCATTCGTATTTTCGGCGCCCACACAAACACTGCCACGCGCACGCTCGGCTTCATCTTCAGGAAGAAAAGTAATATTTTTGCGCCGCCGTTGCCGCAGCGTTCCGAGCAGGACGCGATTCCCCTCCGCCCACAAAAAATCATTGCCACGCCGTTTGAGCAGGCCTGTCCCCTGCAAACGATTGAGCAAGCTGGTGAGTTGTTTTAGGTCGGCGCGATTGAGATCGAAAATTTCGCCCAGGTCGTGGGCTGAAAACCCGTCGGCGGATTCACGGAGGACTTTGATTACTTCTTCAGCATCAAGTGAGAAGATAGGCGCAGGATTTTTTTCATGCTTTTTCATTGACTAAGTTCTGTAACCATCTGCCTGATCCGCGTGACAGCTTCCTGTAACGCAGCAAGCGAATTTGCATACGACAGCCGCCAGTATCCTTCAGCACCAAACGCCGAGCCAGCGGTCACGACTACGCCATATTTGTGGAGCAGTTCGTCAGCCGCTGCTTTTGAGGAAGTGAAGCCACAATTTTTCATCAGCTCTTTGATGTTGGGAAATGCGTAAAA
Source organism: Blastocatellia bacterium (assembly GCA_031371805.1). Classification (GTDB taxonomy): domain Bacteria; phylum Acidobacteriota; class Blastocatellia; order RBC074; family RBC074; genus JAFDVL01. The sequence continues at coordinate 11,123 of JANMKB010000605.1, forward strand.
CGCGCCTTCCGGCTGGCTGCAATGAATACCCGGGATTTCATTCAACGCCGGAATCAGCCACGCGGCACGGCGCTCGTATTCAGCCAGCATTGCGGTGACAGAATCCTGAGCATCGGTCAGGGCAGCCACGGCAGCTTTTTGCGAAAGCGAAGAAGTATGCGTCGCAGAATGACTCTGAATTTTCAGCACTTCTGTAATCCATTCCGGCGCACCTACCGTGTAACCAACGCGCCATCCGGTCATCGCATACGTTTTAGAAAGCGAACCAACAATCATCACGCGGTCGCGCAATTCTTTGGGCAACGCCGCCGCTGAATTTGGTTTGTTCGGCGCGTAAACAAATTGCAAATAACATTCATCCGAAATCACCCACAAGCCATTTTCGGCACCGACTTCGACAATTTTTTTGAACTCCGCTGGCGCAATCACGCGTCCGGTCGGATTCGATGGCGAGTTAATAATCAGCAATTTTGCGCGGGGCGTAATGGCCGCTTTGATATGTTCCGCCGTCAAATGAAAATCAGTTGCTTCGGTCTCTACCCAAACAACATTTCCTTCTGCAAAACGAACAATTTCAGGGAACGAAACCCAGCCTGGTTTTTCGAGCAGCACATCATCGCCGGGGTTAATCAAAGCCAGCACGGCATTGAAAATTCCCTGCTTGCCGCCCACCGTGACGCAACAATTTTCAGACGTGTAGTCCGAAGCAAAATGACGGTTGAGGTAATCACAAATGGCTTGTCGTAACGGCGCGATGCCGCTGGTCGAAGTATATTTCGTGAAATTTTCGGCGAGCGCCTGGAGCGCGGCCTGTTTGATATTTTCAGGCGTAGGAAAATCAGGTTCGCCAACGCCGAGGTCAATCACTTCGATGCCCTGGGCGCGAAGTTTGTCCGCCGCCATCACGACCGCAGAAGTGGAAGAAAGGCTGGTCAGTTGGGCGCGATGAGAAGAGGGGAAAAACGGAAGTTGTGAGGGTGAACTGCTCATTGAATTTTGGCTCTCATTTTTTCGATGGCGATGGGCGGAACCAGCCCGTCAATGTTGCCGCCAAAGCTAAAAACTTCCTTGACCAGACGCGAACTCAAATAAGAATATTCCTGTGCCGACATCAAAAAGACAGTCTCAACATTGGGAGCGAGGCGGCGATTCATCAGGGCGATTTGCTGTTCGTAT
>JANMKB010000203.1:0-2055 GCA_031371805.1 Blastocatellia bacterium
GCGCGGCAAGACATAAAATGCCGCCCACAAGCCCTGAATCATTAAGCCCCACGCCGGAACTGCATTTTTATTAAGCTCTCCCGCTGCCTTGAAAAATAATCCATCTTTTGCCATCGCATAGTATGCACGCGCACCTGACAGAATTAATCCGTTATTGCAACCAAACGTCGAAACCATAATCGCTGCCGCCATAAGCGTCGCTCCGATGCCGGGGAAAATTACTTCGGCAGTCGCGGAAGCTACGCGATCACTTGGCACAGCTTGAATAGCCTCAAATGGCAACGTCACCAGATATGCAAAATTCGCCAATAAATACAGCCCAATCACGAGGATTGTCCCGAGCGCTAACGACAACGGAATGTTACGTTTTGGATTGATGACCTCGCCAGCGGTGAACGTGATGCTGTTCCAGGCATCAGCGGAAAATAATGAATTGGTTTGTGCAACACAAATTCCCACAAATAATCCGAGTGGCAACGAAGCCAGTAATCCATGTCCGACATCCTGCAACGATCCGCGCACCGTCCAGAAATCTCCGAAATTTAAACTCACCGCATTCGTCTTCCAACCAATCACAAAGCCCAAAACTATCAGCGCAATCAACGCTCCGGTTTTCGCAAACGTAAAGACGTTTTGAATCAGTTTTCCTACTTTCAGTCCGCGTGTATTAATCCACGTCAGCAGCGCAATCAAAATAATTCCCACTAACTGCGCAGTCGAAAGTGAAACGGCATAACTGGAGCCTAAATGAATGGGCGGAATTAAATAATTTGTTTCGGAAATCCCCGGAACCAGTACGCCCAGATAACGCGCAAAACCAACGGCTACCGCCGCAATGGTTCCCGTTTGAATGACGAAGAAAAATGTCCAGCCGTACAGAAATCCCCAGAGCGGCGAAAAGGCTTCGCGCAGGTACACATATTGCCCACCAGCCTTCGGCATCATCGCGGCGAGTTCGCCATAACTGAGCGCACCAATCAATGTTAATAAGCCGGTGATAAGCCAGACTACGATGAGCCAGCCGGGAGAACCGACCTGCCGCGCAATATCGGCGGAGACAATAAAAATGCCGGAACCAATCATGGATCCGGCAACAATCATTGTGGAATCTAGTAAGCCTAAACCGCGAACAAATTGTTCGTCGTTATTTTCCTGGGGCATATTTTTTCAGCCGGGTTCATTTGCCCGTTTGTGGTGCGGGCGCTGTTTGCGTGGCTGGTGCAGCCTCGCTGGATTTACCAAATGGCAGGATGCGTAAAATGTCATTTGCAAAGACAAACAGCATCAGCGCCATCAGGGCGACAAAACCGACCTGTTGCAGGCGTTCGCGGATGTTCATTGTTAAAGTCATCCCGACTAAGCCCAGCAAGGCCTCGACGAAAATCAACACGATCATGCCACCGTCCAGCACAGGAATCGGCAGCAAATTCATGATGCCGAGATTCATGCTTAGCAACCCCATCATGTTAATTACTCCCGCCCAGCCTGCGACATCAAAAATATCGGAAACCTGTTTTGCCATTCCGATTGGGCCAGCTACTGAAGTTCGCGCCGAACGTTGTCCCGCGAAAATTTGCTTGAAGACAATGCCCGTTAAGCGAATGATGCGCCAATTATATTTCCAGCCAAATGCCAGCGCCGCAGAAAGCGAACTGGTTTGCACGAGGGCGGTATTTTTAGGTGCGAAGCCCAGTCGATATTCATTGGCCTGGACATCTTTTTTGGGTTTGGCTTTAAGATCGACTAGTTGCTGACCACGCGCAATTTTTAAAGTGACTTCCTCACCTTTGCTGTCATTCAACGCTTCTTTAAATTTGCGAAAGACGGTGACAGCAACGCCATTAATTTCCATGATTTTGTCGCCGGGTTTCAAACCGGCGGCGGCGGCGGCGGAATCAGGCGTGATGCTGCTCACGCCCAAACCATTCAGGATCGGTTCGACATCCAGAGTACCATACTCTTAGCCATCTTTGGTTTTCTCGCCGCGAATTTGGGCGGTGAGTTTGGAAGTTTGTCCGTTGCGTTCAACTACTAACGGGATTGTCTCATTCGGAT
>JANMKB010000207.1:0-10495 GCA_031371805.1 Blastocatellia bacterium
GACCAATCCAGCACATCCTGAATCACGCGCGCATAGCCGCTTGTGCGCGGAATTGTTGCCAAGCCTGCCTCGACAATCCGGCGTGTGTCAGTTTCAAAGAAAGCCGCGCCATACATCCCCGCGACGAACATACCCCCATACAAGCCGTCACCGTAATTCATCACACGCCCGACGCGGTCGCAGTATTTGTTTGACTCTTGCGGCAAGCCTGGCGTCATCAGCCCGATGAAGTCTGCCTCAATCTGGAAGTCAATGTCGTTGGCGTGAATGTTGTATTTTGGATGACCTGAGAGCGGCGCTTTGATGCCGCGATTGAGTGCTTTACGCGCACCGGCATTGGCGTGCCACAGCCGGTACTGCGACCCCTTAAACGCTTCGCCGTACTGTTCGGTTGTGGCGTTAAGCCCCACTCGATCCATCACCTCGGCGAAAGTCATCTCGACGTAAAGGTCATCTTGATTGTTCGCATTGTTGATGCGTTCTGGCGTCCAGTCCTGATACTTACGCAAGTTGTCTTCAATGATTTTGCCGAGTGAACGGAACTCTGTCGGTGCGCCGTAACTAACACCAATCATCTGCCCGGCCCAACCGCCGCGAATCTTGTCTTCCAAAGCCTGCCGCGTAATGCGGCGCGGCTGCGTTTTTGCTTTCTGTGCGCTGGTAACATAGCCCGCGATGCAACAAGTAAGAATGATTGAAAGGCCGATAGATACTGTTCGTTTGTTCATGTCTTCCCCAATTGATGGTTGTTGATGATTACTTTGATTTGCCCGGCAGCGGGTAGCTTTTGCGCGCGTCATCAAGCACCAGCACCCAATCGTTGCCGTCACCCACCGCCCCAGGCGATTTGAATTCACGCTCGCCGTGCGCGGGCAGCGTTATGAATAGGCGCGCGGACATTTGACCTTTTGCCGTATAAGTTTGACCGTCGCGCGGACTGTACCACCAGGCCTTGACGCGCACGCCCGTGACTTGATCAAGGTTGATTTTGATCGCTTGCCCGCTCGTGATGTAAATTAGTCAATAGCTGCGATCCGCCGCACGCGCACACTGCACGCGGTCGTCAGTCTCGCCTTCCGATGAAACCAGTATGCTTTGATCCGGCACGCGCTCAGGCTTGATGAACGGGCGCGATTCAAACAAGGCGCGAACGTGCTGCATTTGCTTTGCCCCTTCCAAATCAAGTGCCTCAGACCAGAAGCGGTTATGGTGTGTTGCCTGCAAAATGGCACCGGGTTTATCCATTTGCCAGATGCCGTTGGCCCCATAAGTAAACCCACACGCCCCGGCCAGCAGCGACCAGTAAGCCCGCCTGCGCACTTCGGACGCGGTGAAGACGCCCTTCTCGAATTTATGTTCGATGGGATGCCCCTCATAACAAGGCTCGGCATCAAGCGTCGGCTTGGCTGGTAAGCGGTGGTAATCTTCGGTAATACGCTCGTAATTCTTATTTCCCAACCGATGACCCGATTGAATCATATTGAAATCAAGCCAGGTTTTATCGTGATAAAACTCGCCCGTAGAAGTCGCGGGTGGGCGGAATGTGCCGCCCGGCGGGTGATAGGACATCAATGGTAGAGAGCGTGCATTGCCTGCACCCTCTGCCAGTCCACGCGCTAAGCTATCGTAGGTTGGGTGCTGCGTGGGTCGCACGTCACCGCCTAAAACCCATACCAGATGAGTTTGGTCACGGTAACGCGCCCCCAGAAATTTGTCGTAACGACGGGCTTGCGCTGCGTCGAGCAGCGGACGCGGCGTCTCTTTGCCCTCCATGTAATTTCTGGCCCAAACCGGCAGCAATGCCAAGTACAAACCGTGCTGCGCGGCCAAGTCAATGAGCTTATCAACGCGCCGCCAATACGCTTCGTTAGGCGCATCGAAGTCTCCGCGCAGAAAAGCCAACTCGCCCTCCACGTTACCTGTTTCTACCTTCCAGTTGAGCAAATGTGCCTGCCCAACGGTGAATCGCTTGCGCGCGCGGTCGCGGAAGTAAAGAGCTGCTTCATCGAGCGTGAGTTTCTCAAACAGCGTCCACGCCGTATCACCCAGCCAGAAGAAAGGTCGCCCGTTATTCGTCGTCAGAAAATGGCCGCTCGCACTGACTCGCAAACGCGGCAGCTTTACGGCAGCGCGAGCATTGACGCCGAGGGCCACAAGCGTGGCAGTCGTTTGCGCCAGAAAGTTGCGCCGATTAAGTGGGACTGGACTTGGATTCATTTGAAAACGACCATGTCTTCAATCGCGATCTCGGTTCCTTTAGCAATGCCTGCCGGCACGCCGCGCACAACCAGCCGCAATGTGTGCTGACCATCTTTTAGCCCGAATAAATGAAAAACATTCTCGCTTGGCCGAAAGCCGCTCCACGGAAACATGCTCTTCAAATCGTCTTCGTTGAGATAGACATCCACCGTGCGCGCCAGTTTTCCGTCAATGAAAACATCTGCCGTCCCACCACTTGGGAAGTAAGGGCCAATGACAACGGCGCTCGTAGCGCAAGCCAAGATTGACCGTCAGCTTCGGCGTCAGCTTCCAATCGTCCTGAAAGTAAAAACCGTGAAACCATGACTGCACCGAACGCGAGCCGAGGTTGCGCAACTGCGTGCTGCCCGTTACTACGCCGAGCAGAAAGGCCGCGCCGCCCTGCCCCTGGAAGGTCGCCGAGTTGTCGGTCACCTTCGTATAATCGGGGTCGGAGAAGATGCGGACGCCGCTGCCGCCCGGCACCGTGTTGTCGCGGTAAAGGCGCGCTTCGAAACCGAGCCGCGCATTATGAGAGCCGAAGATTTTGTTCGCACTGGTCGAAAGCGTGCCGATCTGCCCGCCGGTCTTCTGCGCGCCGTCGTGCCCAATAGCCGACCATCCGCTCGGCCTGATATTCGGCAACACCTCGGTGAACGGAAATAGCGCCAGGGTCGAAGCGGGAAAGCCCAGCGTGCTTGCCTGAAACGTGCCGTAAGTCAGGCCGCGCGCCCTTGTGCGCTGCGCGGTCAGCGCGACTTTCGCGTTGAGGATGAGCGTGGGCGAGACGGTGTAGATGTGATCGTAAATCGCGCTGTAGCTTTTGCGCCGGTCTTTGCCGCCCGTCGGCGCAACGCCGTTGAGCAATCCGGCAAAGCCGAGGCCGACGCTTGAACTCAGGTTGTGTGTGATGCGCACGCTGCTGCGATGCCGCTCGTTGTAATTGTGGTCGAGTCGGAACGACTGCGCATCGAAATCAGCGGTGCTGACCTGATTGCTGAAAAAATTATTCTGCCCCTGCGCGTTGCCTGCCACGTTCGGCAGCGGATAGTACTGCAAATAAGCTGCCGCAATCGGCGAGATGCGGTCGGGGCAGATGACGTTCGGCGCCCGTTGCAACTGATCGGCTGGCGCGTGAAGCGGCCATTGACGAGGTGCGCCGTCAGCGGGTCGTAGATCGTGATGCCCGGCAGCAAGTCAGAAAAATCGCCCTCGCGCTGCTTGAGCGTCGGCACGGTGAAGTAGTTCGGGTTCGGGCTGGTGTCTGTCAGGTGCTCGTAATTGAAAAAGAAGAATGTGCTCTGCCGCGCATCAATCGAGGCCGGACCGAAGACTTTCTTAGGCAGCCACACCGGGCCGCTGAACGTGCCGCCGTAGCGGTGGTAGCGACGACGCGGCTTGGCTTGATTATTTAAATTGGCGAAGAAGTTGTTGGCATTGAAGAATTCGTTGCGCCCCCAATAATACGCCCCGCCGTGAAACTGGTTGCCCCCCGACTTAGTCGAAACGTCAATCGTCGCCGCGCTGGTGTGGCCGATGGAGGCGTCAAAGCCGTTGGTGATAATCTTGAATTGGTCAACCGTTTCGGCGACCGGCACAAACAGCGCCGCGTTCTTGAGCCGCGCCGCCGGTACGCCATCAACATAGAACTCGCTCGTCTTGCGTCCCGCGCCGTTCGAGGCGATGTCAATTGTCGAACCCGTATCGAAGACGCGCAAGCCGACCGGCGCATTCAGGTCAACCATGCACGGCGCGAGCTTCGCCAGCACAAACGGGTTGCCATCGGCAATGGGCAGGTCGGTCAACTGCCGCCGGTCAATCACCTGACCCAGATTGCCCGACTCGGTTTGCAACAGCCCGCCGGTGGCGCTGACTGTCACGGAGTCGGTAATCGCGCCGACTTACAGCGCCGCGTCAAACCGCACCTTATCCTGCACACGAACTTCAATGCCCTTGCGCAAAAGCTTCCGGTGATTCGGTGCTTCAATGGAGGCGGAATAAAGGCCGGGTACTAGCCTTGGTTTCCTTCGCTGCAACCACCGTTGAGCGCGGTAGCGCAGCCACCCGCTGAACTTGGCACCACGGCAACTGAATTGTTGCTGGCGCGCATGGGCGATCCAAAGCGATCCTTCCGCCACATCGTCCTGGAGCCTAAATTGATTATCAGAGCCTCCTGTGGTGTCTTGCAACAGGGCAAAGCAAGAGACAAATTGTAGCTTCACGCAACCTGCTGGTCACTTCCTGCTGTGATGTGAGACTTATGACTCGTTACATCCTGACAGGGTTGCCGAGCTTTGCTAACCCGACCAAGTTGGGTTAGACCCAACGTTGATGGCAGGAAGTGCAAACTGGTGCTGGTACTTTCGCTTTTTGATTTGCCGTGACTTGCGCGGGTGCGCGTTCACTGTCGCCGAGGTCAGAAAGTTACTGGCGGGGCCGGATCGGACGAAAGTCGCGGGCGCGCGCGATTATGCCTTGCTGCTTTTACTCAACAAGTTCAAATATAGAGCAAAAGTGAACGACGCTCACAGTACTCAAGCCGGGCGCTGGGCTTGGGACGTATTTTTTGTCAAGCGATAAGCTCAGCATTCAAGCTGAACATCTTACAAAAACCCGTGTCTATTCGGGGTTACCGGGACATTCAGGAAATTTCATACGCAAAGTCATACAATTTTAGAGGCAGACTCTTCAACGTGTTTGTCGAAATGAAAACCTACTTTTGAAACCCAAAGTAAGAGGAATAACCCAGAAAATCACTATCAAAAGAAGGCTTTACGCTAAGCATACATTTTTGTCGTGCTTACCATATGATTTTTCCGAATTGTCAACACAACGCCGGATTAAGTCACCACAGCTTCGAGTATAGTACCGCGCAAACCCGAGCTAATGAATTTCTGGCTCACTCGTTTCCGCTCCAGCATGCAAAAAATCAAAATCGCAGCCTTCGTGCGCCTGCGTGACGCGCTCGGCAAATAATGCACCGTAGCCGCGCTGATATTTCGGTTCCGGCTTGACCCACGCTGCTTTTCTAATCGCTAATTCTTCGTCACTGACTAATAAATTCAGTTTACGATTTGGCACATCAAGTTCGATTAAATCTCCGGTGCGAACCAATGCCAGCGGCCCGCCGATGAAAGATTCCGGCGAAACATGCAGCACACACGCGCCATAAGCTGTACCACTCATGCGTGCATCAGAAATGCGCACCATGTCACGAATTCCCTTTTGCAAAATCTTTTTCGGAATTGGCAGCATGCCCCATTCCGGCATGCCAGGCGCTCCGAGTGGTCCAGCATTTTGCAGTACGATGACGCAGGTTTCGTCTATGTCGAGATTTTCATCATTGAGCCGCGCATTCAAATCATTGTAATCACTGAACACGACAGCGCGTCCGGTGTGTTGCCATAAATGTTTTTCAGCAGCAGTCGGTTTGATGACGGCTCCGTCGGGAGCGAGATTTCCGGTTAGCACTGCGGTTCCACCAATTTCCACCACGGGATTTTTTATCGAACGAATCACATCTTCGTGCAGGACTTTCGCGCCTTCGATATTTTCTCCCAGCGTCTGGCCGTTGACGGTCATGGCATCAAGATTCAGCAAGCTGCGAATTTCATTCAGGCAGGCACGCAAACCACCGGCATAATAAAAATCCTCCATCAGATATTTTCCTGATGGTCGGATGTTCGCAATCAATGGCACGCGCTGAGAAATCTCATCGAATTTTGTCAGCGGTAATTTAATTCCGGCGCGTCCCGCCATTGCTACCAGATGAATGATTGCGTTTGTCGAACCGCCAATCGCCATGTCAGCCGTAATCGCATTTTCAACTGAATCCATCGTGATGATGTCGGATGGCTTCAAATCTTCCCACACCATTTCGACGATGCGACGACCACACGACGTAGCCATCCGCGCATGATTGGCATCCACCGCCGGAATCGAAGCCGCGCCCGGCAACGTGAAGCCCAGCGTTTCCGTAATCGAAGTCATCGTCGAAGCCGTGCCCATTGTCATGCAATGTCCGGCGGAACGTGCGATGCCATCTTCCATTTCGTTCCATTCGCAATCGGTGATCGTCCCCGCTTGTTTTTCCATCCAGTATTTCCAGACATCAGAGCCGCTGCCTAAAAATTTCCCCTGCCAATTTCCGCGCAGCATCGGCCCCGCAGGCAGGTAAATCGTCGGCAAATTCATGCTGATCGCGCCCATCAACAAACCTGGTGTAGTCTTGTCGCAACCGCCCATTAACACGACGCCATCCATCGGTTGGCTGCGCAAATATTCTTCCGTGTCCATCGCCAGCAAATTGCGGTACATCATCGGCGAAGGCTTCATAAAAACTTCAGTGATCGCAAATGCCGGAAGCTCAAGCGGGAAGCCGCCGGCCTGCCAGACGCCGCGTTTTACCTCTTCAGCGCGTTCACGAAAGTGGCTGTGACAGGGGCTGAGATCGCTCCACGTGTTGATGATGGCGATGACCGGTTTGCCCGCGTAATCTTCTGCGCCATAGCCCATTTGCTTGACGCGAGAGCGGTGTCCGAACGAGCGCATGTCATTCACGCCCAGCCACAAATGCGAGCGTAATTCTTCAGGCTTCTTTCTGGTTTTCAATTTGTTTCTCCGTATTTTTTATGGAAGTAGCGCTTGAAGGTTCAGGCGTCCGATCTCCTGATCGTCAATAATGACAGGCACTTCGTTGATTGAATTATAAATCTGACAATGTTGATAATCTGATTCCGTGAATGACTGACCGGGCTTGGAATATACTTCGCAAGTCTCATCAATTAAGTTAATGATCCAGTAAATCGGTATTCCGGCTCTGGCGTAGCTTCGTTTTTTTACGCCACGATCTTTATCGAGAGTTGAGTCAGAAACCTCTATCACTACTAAGACATCTTCGGCTTCAGGATGTGATTCCTGGTAATCCCGCGTGTTGCCACGGACTATGACAACATCGGGTTCGGGTTCGCTGTCAGATAGCGTAATGGGTTCCTGTGAATCAATGTAGTAACCAGCAGGAATGATTTTTTCCAACGCATTGTGCGTAAGTTTCGTGACAATTCGATGCGGGGGATTTTTCGGCATTTTAGGAATTAACCACCCTTCCAATAATTCAACCTGGTCGTCGGAAGTGAGAATTCCAGTGCGGATCATTTCGTGATATTGATCCACCCGCAGCCGCCAGATCGGGTCAAGGGGAACGGCTCCGAATTTAATATTTACGGATGTAGATGATGGATGTAAGACTGACATAGTGAACTCCTGTCCTGCTCTGAACCAGACTGATTCTACCTGGAATAAGTCTGGTTTCGCAATATCAGGATTTTGAATAGTTTCCTAAACCTTCTTTGGGACTTTAATAAATAATGCAAGCACCGCTGCGATCAAGCCACAGACTGCCATAAACCACATTCCGGCAACGTGTCCATGAGTTTTATCGTTGAGATAGCCGAAGACGTACGGGCCAAGGAATCCACCCAGATTTCCGACGGAATTGATTAAGCCCACGGACGCAGCCGCAGCCGCTCCTGTAAGAAATTTTGAGGGTAATGACCAGAACGTTGGATGGTACGTGTAACCAGCGCCGGCCAGGCAATAAAACGCAATTGCCACGGCAACAAAATCTCCGGTCAATGTGCTAAGGATTAATCCGATTCCAATAAGCGATAAGGGGATAGCAATGTGCCATCGTGTAACACCTGTTCGCCGAGTCGAAGCGCCATTTATCAGCATTCCGATCAGCGTAAAAATATACGGAAGGGTGGTAACGATTGTCTTCGATAACGTAGACAATCCTTTCATTTTTTCAACTACGGATGGGAGGAAAAATGTATAGCCGTAATTGCTCGTCACGGCGAAAAAATAAATCACGACGAGCAGGATAATTTGTGGATGCTTGAAGCCTACCCACATACTCGCTTTGCCCTCGACTTCTTTAATTTTTCGCTCGCGTTCTAATTCATCAACCAGCCATTTTTTCTCATCGTCTGGCAACCAAGTCGCTTGCTGCGGTTTATCGGTTAAGTAAAAGAGTGTAATAAATCCCAGGATCACGGAAGGGATTCCTTCAAGGATGAAGACCCAGCGCCAGCCGGATAAACTGTACCAGTGAACATTTTCCATGATGAAGCGTGAAAGTGGAACTCCGATGATTGACGCCAGCGGAATACCAATCATAAATTTGGCTTTGGCTTTGGCACGATCTTCGGATTGAAACCAATGCGATAAATAAACAACGACACCAGGAAAAAAACCAGCTTCGGCTAATCCTAAAATAAATCTAAGCGAATAAAATTGCTGCGTATTTGAAAAATAATTAAGCGGCCACATCCCGATAAATCCCATCAGTGTAGCCACGAATCCCCACGAAATCATGATGCGGGCAATCCATTTTCTGGCGCTCCATCGTTCGACGATGATCGTGCCAGGAATTTCCAGTAAGAAATATCCGAGAAAAAATATTCCCGAACCAAGACCAATGATTGTATCAGTGAAATTCAGCTCTCCAGTCATCTGCAATTTGGCAACGCTGATATTGGTGCGATCAATGTATGCGATCAAATAAAGCAGTAATAAATAGGGGAGCAGACGCCACGTCACGCGTTTGCGCGCACGTTCAGCCACAGTTGAGGGATCGGTAGTTGGATTTTGCATAAGTGGGTTGTTGATGGATTTGATTTTTGCAGGAACTTGCACAAAGTAAGGGCGTTACTCACGTCAGGAAAAGCACATTTACTGCGTGCGTGTTTCTGCAATTTAATTAATTAGCTGCCAGCAGTGCTTTCGCCACAGGTTCAATTTGCGCATATTGCTCTGGCGAAAGGGCTGACAGAAACGGCGGCACGGCTCCAGTATCGGCAATCCCGCACAGCGCAGTGGCGTAATGCAAAACCTTTGCCGGACTCCAGCCGTCGCGTAAATCTTCGAGCGGAATAAAATTCGCACGGATCGTTTCAGCCTGCGCAAAATCTTCACTGACACAAGCTTCGTAAAGCTGATTGCTCAGCACAGGCGCAAGACAGCCAGAGCCGGTCGTGAAGCCGGGCAGGCTCCAGTCGCGCATGTGAATAATTGCCGGACGCTCGCCAATGCCGCTGACCACACGCGAACGATCTACGCGCTGGAGCAGAGCTTCAAGATACGCATCTTTTTTCGGGTCGTCACGGACAACGGCATATTTGATGGAAACGCAAACGCCTTCTTCCACAAGCTTCGCCACGACATCCAGCCCGGCTTCTTTGTCAGCGCCAAAATTATTTTCTTCTTTGAGATAAAGAATCAGCGGCGTATTGGCGGCGGCAGATATTTCGCGCAAGCCCTGCTCCAAACCTTTGGCATCGCGTGGATCGCTGCACGGCAGGTGCATCACGGCGGGGAAATCATAACGCCGCAACAGCGCCGCCTGATCCATCGCCCGGCCATACGAAGGCCCCAGGCTCGGAATCGCCCAAAGGTTATCGGCAAAACCCGTCAACCAGTCAAGTAGTTGTTCATATTCGACGAGCGTGAGGTGATAGAGAAACGCGTTACCACCATATAAAAATCGCGTCATGCCACCATTCGCCATGTGACGCACGAGGTTTTCGTTTTGATCGAAATCAAGTTCGCGGGCCGCATTATTTTTTCGCGCCAGCGGCGGCACGGGAAACACGCCGCGCAAATCTTCCAAAGCAACAGGAGAAGTTTTCATTTTTCACTACCGAGTAAAAATTAAGTTAAAAATTGTAATTTAAGAAAAGTGCGCTGACAGTCTAAGAGCTAAGCCAACAGAAAAGCAATCTTGCCCGATAATTTCTTTTCCGCTGCATGTGCCAGAAACAAAAAAGCCCACGCATGGCAGGCTTTCCAATTACTTTTTTTTGCTGTCTTGTGCAACTGCTGAATGATTGCCCGTAAGTGGCAGCCTGTCATCTTACGATTTATCTAGTGTCGCAATATTTTCACCTGAGAGAGGAGTTTTCTGGCGGCAATTGATTGCGGATTCTTGCGAGATAAGGCAGTGAATTCCGCTTCTGCATTGTCCAGTGCTCCAGCCTGGCTATAGAGGGAGCCAAGCAAAAGATGCATGCCAGGATATTGACGAGCCAGGCGTTTCAGATGTGCCGCTTCAACTGCCCCTGAGATTTTAAAACGAGCTTCAGGTGCAGGCGAGGAGGGAGAAGTAATTTGCTGACCATCTTTTTCCGCCGTTACCTGCCAGCGATATTCACGGTTACGCGGCAGGGCACGAGGCGGCGTCCATTTGGTGACTAAAAGT
>JANMKB010000253.1:0-8437 GCA_031371805.1 Blastocatellia bacterium
AATTAAAGTTGAATGTTAGCAGGCGCGAACATTTGGAGTGCTGTGACTTGTCACAGCTTTGGCGTTTGTGATTGCGCGGCTGTGCGTTAACCTGAAGCGCACCAAAGCGGCGTCGAGCCGCCGCACTCCAAATGCTCCGCCTTTCCAAAGAGCGTGATTCAGGCAAATTTTACTGTTACGGTGTTGGCTGCATTGCCGTCAACTCGTAAAGTAATATTGACTTCGCCTTTGCCTGCGAGCGTGCTCGGCAGCAAAATATTCAATTGATCCAATCCAGCATAAGTCCCATGCGCTCCAGCATATTCGAGGGTTGTTCCCACTCCGCCAATGTCACAGGTTACTCCGCCCAGCGAAGTTCGATTACGAATTCCCGTCCCGAAAATAATCAAATAAACTTTGTCCGTGAGCGTACTCAGATCAATCGCCGTTGCCACATTACGTTTTGCGGTCGAGTCGTATTGCGCAATGGCTTCAAAGGTTGAGTTACCGTTTGCTTTAATTCGCTGCACATATCCGGCGACTACTCCGGTGGCATCAGCATTCGCCCCGAATAATCCCGGCGCTACTGTCGCCACTGTTACCGCACCCATCGCTACGGAAGTCCCGCCCTGCAACGCGGTCAGGGTCGCGGAGCCGTTGCTTGTGCCAGTGGGAATCAGGACGTTAACCTGCGTCGGTGAGGTATAAAACAGTTGCGCATTACGCGTCGTATTATTCGCATCTTTGACCGTGACGGTCGTATCGCCAAGCGTGGTCGGCAGCGGCAGCGAAGGCGCGGCCAGCGTGGTCGAAGCCAGACCATTACCAAAGAGCGCCGCGATTCCTTCACTGGTCACTGTGCCGCCAGGGACGTAACTTGCGCCTGAGACCGTCGTCAAGGCAGTGGTACTCGCCGGTAATCCACTTAATGAAAGATCATAGGTTGTCGTATAACCGCCAGCGCCGTCGGAAGTACAATTGAGCAGAATAGAAGTTCCGCCACTTTGATAAATTCCGTCGTTACTGTTGCGCGTCGTGCGCGTGCCGTAGGCGTTGTAGGGCGCTTGTAGAAAGACCGTATCGGTTAACGTGTCATCGAAGCAAAGCTGTGAAGTGAACGTGAAAGTCTGAGTTGTCCCATTAAATAGGCGAACTTTGTAATGGATGTGGACTGTCCGACCGTTATACCAACCCGGATAAATGGTCGTAAATGTGACGGCTCCATTGGCATCGGTAATCTGATAACCGCGCAGGAACTTTTGCCCAATATTATTAGGGTTTCCCTGTCCGTTAACATCGGAATATGCGCCCGAAGCATCGGTGTGCCAAATATCTACATACGCACCGGACAACGGTGTACAAACCGTGCCGCTGGTGCGAAAAACATTGAACTTGAGCGTTAATTTTGTCCCTGTTTTGACTGTGCCATTGGATGGGTCAGGGCGAATATCCGAACGATTGAGTTTTTCCTCCACGAAAAACGGGCCTTCCGTCAGGGCCGGTCTTGCCACACAACTCATTTCGCTGACTTGTCTGGTAAAACTGACAGGTGAAGCGGAATAGAGCGCTGGGTGCATAATGCGGGCAAGCAACTTTTCTTTGCCAACCGCGCCAGGTGCGCCTGCGATTCCAGGAATGAGTGCCGATAATTCTCCCCAGCCTAAAAATGAGGTCGCTCCGGCTGCGCCCATGAGTTTGAGTGAGTCGCGTCGGCTGAGTGAGTTGTGTAAGGGTTTTTTCTTTTTCATTATTGAGCCTCCAGATTCAAAAATAAGATGGCGCAGACGTTCAATGCAATGAACGCCTGCGTCAGGTTTACTAATTGGAAAAGCAGCTTCGGGTTAACGCCCGCCGCGCCCAAAATCACCATGGCTGGTCAGCAATCCAACCAGGCGTTCACTGCTGAACTTTAGTGCCAGGGCATCATACTGTCCCCCATTTTTGAGGATGGTTCTGACGTCCGTTCCCAGCTTTGCCTCGGCTAACAAACGTGCATTGTCATCACCGGCGACCAAACCGGAAATGATCCCAGCCTGTTTTTGCGCCTCGGCTAAATTTCCCGCCAGAATCGCCGTATTGAAAGCTGTCCGCGCATTAAGCAGAGCCTGATTGACGGTGTTTGGGAGCGCTGCCTTGTATGCCGTCAGCAGTGCATTGATCTGTGATTCCTGGTCTGTCGTCAGACTGGCTGCCCCAGCCTCAATAAGTGCTTTTTTCAAAAATGCCAGCGGATCGGCAGCCTGTCTTTGATGATCAAATGCCAACGCGCTTCCTGCCAGCAGGGCACAAAGCAGGATGGCAGTGCCGCAGATGATGCCAGGTTTATTTTTCAGGTACTTCATTACATCTCCTAAATTTATCTGAGCAGATATTCAGCAACACTGCTCAGGTTTTTTATTAATGCAGCGCAAAGCTGCCGATCCCAGAGATAACAATTTATCTCTGCAAGGGAATGGTAAGCGTGGCAGGTCACTAAATTAGCGTTGATTTTGCCTTCCCAGGCCAGCCATTTTGATAACCTGCCACTTGTTCCCGCCAATTTGCCTTAAGAGAGGCGAGAGCAACTCAATAACTTGTTGATCTTTTTGGTTAGTCCAGCAACGTGAGCAAAACCCAGGTTGCCAAAAACATCGTCGCCCATCCCAGCACCAAAAAGGTCAGGGGTTGTTCGTTGACTGCTCGTAACCACGAATAACTGAGCCGGATCGTTCTCATCACATTGCTCCTGATGATTCGCTTCATTAAGGTTGAATCCCAGCAAATGGCGAATCTTTTTTATTGATTGATGATTAGCCGGATGTACTTGTGGCAAACATCCAGGCAAATAAAAGCGAAATAAACCAAAGGATAAAATCGTTGAGTCGCATAACTTCTCTTCATGATGATTAATCTGGCGCAACTAAGCGTTGCGCGTTGGTCGTGACAGGAAGCAATCTAACAAATTGAAAGGCGTTTGTGTGTCGAGAATTGTCTGCCTGAGCTTGACATTTCTCGACAATCAGGCGAGACAACCTATGCTACATTTCGAGCATCATTGGCTGGCTTATCAGCCAACCGATGACAGTTCATTATCCCGAAGGAGCTTAATTAATCGTGGAAAGGATTCTGATTATTGATGATGATACTGAGTTGTGTGATTTGGTGACAGAGTATTTGGAGCCGGATGGATTTGCGGTCGAAGCCGTCAACAACCCGGAACTGGGACTGGCGCGAGGGCTGGCCGGAGAGCACGCGCTGATTGTGCTGGATGTGATGATGCCAGGCCTCAATGGTTTTGAAGTGTTACGCCGTTTGCGGACAAATTCGCGCCTGCCGGTGCTGATGCTGACCGCACGTGGCAGCGATGTGGATCGCATTGTCGGGCTGGAACTCGGCGCGGATGATTACCTGCCCAAACCATTTAATCCGCGCGAACTGGTGGCCCGCATCCGGGCTATTTTGCGCCGCACAACTCCTGCCAATAATGAGACATCATCAAGCGGACGAACTGTAGTGGGAGAAGTGGAACTGGATGCCGGGGCGCGAATTGTGCGTTGTGCCGGAGAAAAGATCGAACTCACTTCGGCGGAATTCGATCTGTTGGTGATCTTGCTGCAAACAGCCGGCAACGTAATTTCCCGCGAAGAATTAAGCCAGGCCGTTTTGGGCCGTGAATTCAATCCACTGGATCGCAGCATTGATACGCACATCAGCAACCTCCGCAAAAAACTTGGTGTTGACGGCAACGGCCTCGAACGGATTAAATCTGTGCGCGGAGTCGGATATATTTACGCCAGGCCGAGTTAGGAAGCTAGCTGAAAATCAACCCCGTCGCTACGGCTTCGGGTACAGTACCGCGAGCCGGAGCGAGCCGGGTTTCTCTGTATGCAAACTCTCTTCTTTAAAATTTTTCTTTGGTTTTGGGGAGCGACCGCGCTGGTGGTACTGAGTGTGTTTGTCGTGACCTGGCTGACACTGGAGCCTCGCACGCAACCCAGTTTGCAAGACCCGTTCAGAGCCATCGGCACAGAGGCAGTTAGACTCTACGAACAACAGGATAAGGACGCGCTGCAAGCTTATCAGGCAATCCTGGATAAAAATCTCAAACGGCCTGTTTTCATTCTGGATGAGGACGGGCAGGAAATTTTTGGACGTGCGGTGAATGACAGGATGAAAAGAGCCGCATTAGGTATTCCTCGCAATGCGGGGCCGCGTGAGCCACCTCCTCCATTTATGACCAATCGCGTCCAGGGTGTAAGCGGTCATACTTATTATTTTATCAGCGAAATGCCACCGCCGCCTTCCCAAATTGCAGCGTCTTATCCTCGTTTGGCATTACAAATTCTTGCGGTTCTCTCGTCCGTCGGCTTTGTTTGTTATGTTCTGGCTCATTACTTAACTGCCCCAATTGTGAAATTGCGCGAAGCGACGCGGAAACTGGCGTCCGGCGATTTATCGGCACGAGTGGGAAACTCCATTGGTAAGCGCAAGGATGAGGTCGCTGATTTAGGCCGTGATTTTGATCAGATGGCAGAGCGCATTGAAGCGCTGATGAATGGGCAGCGCAGATTGTTGGGTGACATCTCGCACGAGTTACGTTCGCCGCTGACTCGTCTGAATCTGGCGCTGGGCGTGGCGCGTCGCCAGGCCGGAGAACTCGCCGTCAAATCCCATGACCGCATTGAACTGGAGGCGGAGCGGCTGAATGAATTGATTGGTCAATTGTTGCGGCTGACAGAAATGGAAAGCGGCGAACATCTGATCAAACGAGAGCCGGTCAACCTGGCTGAGTTGATCAAAGAGATTACCACCGATGCTGATTTTGAAGCACGCAATCGCAACCGTGCGGTACGTGTCGTAACGGCTGAAAATTGCGAGATCATTGGCGATGAATCCCTGCTCCGCAGCGCCATCGAAAACGTTGTCCGCAATGCCATCCGCTACACCGCCGAAGGAACCGAAGTGGAAATAAGCGTGTTCAGGCGCCCGGCAAAAGAACAACTGCCAATTGAAATTACCGTGCGCGATCACGGTTCCGGTGTGCCGGAAGCTTCCTTGGACAAACTGTTTCGACCGTTCTATCGCGTTGCCGATGCGCGTGATCGTCAATCGGGCGGAGCAGGGCTTGGCCTCTCCATCACCGAACGTGCTATTAATTTACATAACGGAACGGTAAGCGCCACCAATGCGCCGAATCAGGGATTGATAGTGATTTTGCGGCTGCCTGACCCGCTATGAACCCCAGAACCAATACACCAGAAAACAGGCTACGCCGCCAATCGCAGTCATGATTAATCCGCTGACGCGGCGCCGCTTTAAAAAGAAAATCAGTGCCATTCCTGTCAATGAAACCAGCGTCATAAAAATTGCCGAAAGATCAATCAGCCATGACCACACGCGACCCGTGTCACGACCTTTGTGCAAGTCGTTAATGACAGCGACAAAGCCCATCCGATTTTCAGTTAATTCGTATTCGCCTGTTTCGCGGGTGATGAATCCATCGGCACTGTAGCCCGGTCCTTTGAAGGAAACGGTGCATTGCGATTCATCAATCCGAAAATCGCTGACAGCAGTTTTGATATTGTAAGCGCGGCGCAAAAATTCAACGATTTCAAGTTTTGCGACAGCTTCATCGTTGGCGGTTTTTACCCATTTCTCTTCGACCTTGCCTTTGTGCGATGTCATACTTTGTTGAGCGGAAAACCATTCTGTGTGGTTGAGCGTCAGCCCTGTCACCGCGAAAAAAAACACGATGGCAAAACTGACCATAGAAAGATAAATATGCAGCCATCTGGAAACGACTGCGAAACGTTGTTTGAAGGAAGGGTTTTTGCCATTCGGGGGAAAAGATTCAGCCATAGAGAGTTTAGTTTTTCTTCCGATAATCCAGTGAAGCCGAGGCAATTTCGGTGTTGCCCGGCAATGAAAATTGTTTCGCGGCGCTGCGGAAATCCATTTCCTGCCGCAGCAGTTGATACGTGCCATGTTCACGCGCAGCTTCAATATACACAGTGTATTTTCCAGGTTTTACGAATTTTCCCTGATTGTCTTTGCCGTCCCATTTTAGCGAATATTTTCCCGCCTGACGTGTGGCGCTGGAAACAGAGCGTGTCAGGTCAGTGCCTTCCGCCATCGAACGCATGCGGTCGCCACGAGACCAGGCTTTGAGGTCAGGCAGCCAGCGCGATTTTTGATACCACAACGCTAACGTGCGAACCGGGAAGCGGTCTTTGTCTTCGATCCAAACGGCGACATACGGACGACGATAGCCGCGATCATTGATGGCGCTCAATTCAAATGAAACAGCCAATTCAAATGAAGTGTCCCACGCCTGCATGGTTGGAGCGATTGGCATTATATTGGCTGCGAGTGGCTTGGATGGCGCTTCGAGCGCATTCCATCCCGCGCTGGTCAGGCGTTGTCCATCCTTTGTCAGCATCATACATTCCACTTCCGGTAAGGTCGCGGCGAGAGCTAAACTTTCTGAAGGATTGAGGACGGAAAAAGCCGTTGCCAAAGCTCCGGCGTCAGTTGCGTTGGGAGCCACGACGGTTGCGCTAATGACGTGATCTACGGGTTGTCCGGTGCGCGGATCAACGATATGCGAAAACCATTGCTCGCCGATTTTTACGCCGCGCCGATAATTTCCGCTCGTGGCGACGGCTTTGTTGCCGATGAGCAACCGCGCAATCGCTTCACTGTTTTCGGCATCAGACAGCGGATCAGCAATGTCTACGGCTTCGATCAACGCACCGCGCACGACGAGATCGCCGCCAATATTGACGACTACGGCGTTGATATGAGCAGCGGCGAGCGCGGCCTCGGTAGCGCGATTGATGATGTAACTCTTGACGAATGAATTCAGGATCAGCGGCGCGTTGCTCAAATGTGTCGCCGTTTGCGTCTCCGAATTTAATTGCCAATGAGGTTGTTGTAACTCAGCCAGCGCGGCTGAAATTTCCTGTGCCGTTGGAACGCGATTTTGTTTTGCCGTAGCTTTCCATAAACGACATACGATTTCAGCGGAAGCGTCCAATGCGCCATTACTGCGCCCGCGCCATTGATCAAAGAGGTTGAGTACAGCAAATAATTCCGGCGAAACGTGCATCGGTGTTTGCGAAGTCTTCATCCACTTGCTGACTTCGCTGTTTGGATCGTAGGTGCTCAGCAATTTTGCATTGCGCGAAATTTCTGCAAGTACGGCGGCTTCAGCTTTTTGCGCTTCTGCTGGAGAAGCGGTCACGACTTTGACGGACAACGAAGTCCCCAAAATATTTTCGTGATAAAAAACATGCGTGCGTGCTGTTTTGGCGTTTGCCGAAATTAGTAGTAATGAAAAACACAAAAAAGTGAGTAGGGTTCTGATTTGAAAGTTCATGTAGTTTTTTGAAAAAAGGGGTTAGTTTTTTTAGCCGCGAATTACGCGAATTTTTACGAATTACCTGGCTACGGTTAGTGAGTAATTCGCAAAAATTCGCGTAATTCGCGGCTCATCCGGTTATCTTTGCGGAGGACGCTCTCCGCTTGGGCGTGGCATAACTTTGATTTCATCCGGTGTCAAAAGGCCGTCGTGATTGGTGTCAATGCGTTCCATCATTTCCTGCATCCGTTCGGGCAATTCGTCTTTGGATAATTTACCGTCGCCGTTCTTGTCGAACTCCATCAGGCGCTTGACCATTTCTTCCGGCGAACCGCCGAAGCCACCACGCCCGCCTCTGCCGCCCATTGGACGGATTTCATCTTCGGTCAATTGTCCGTCATTATTTTTGTCCAGTTTTTTCAAAGACACGGAAGCGTTGTTGATTTCCTCAGCGGAAATAACGCCATCGCCGTTGCTGTCCAAAGCCGCGAGGATCGGCATAAATTTCATCATCCCGCCTTCGGGGCCGCGACGTTCTCCACGGTCGCCGTGATCGTCTTGACCGCCAGCATTATTGGCTGGAGCGGCTTGGGCTTCTGCCATTTTGTTTAATTCGTCTTTGGTCAGAAAGCCATCTTTATTAAGATCGCCACGGGCAAAAATTCCCTGCATCCGTTCGGGGACTTCCTGTTTTGAAAGCTTCCCGTCTTTGTTCTGGTCAAATTCCAAAAGCCTGCTGACAATGGTTGCGCTGCTATTTTCGGACTGACCACCACCTTCACGTCGTTCAAAGTTAGGGCGAATTTCGTCTTCACTGAGATTGCCATCACTGTTTTTATCTAATGTTCGCAACACTGCCGGAGCATTTGCCATTTCGTCGCTTGAAATCGCGCCATCACTATTGGCATCCAATGCCGCCTGAACAGGTGACACTGGTCGTTGGCCTTCTGGCCTTTGTGCGTAAATACTAATCGAAAGCAGCACGGCACAAACGATCATAAAGCTCAGCAACTTGATTATTTTTTTCATAAAGTTTTTCTCCTGATTGAGTTTGCAATTCTATTTAAAACTAACTCGTACCACATTACTGATCCGTCCATCGACTGTAAGCGTGACATC
>JANMKB010000327.1:0-5875 GCA_031371805.1 Blastocatellia bacterium
GCCGCGTAAATCTCCTTCGCCTTCTTCGCCTACAGTGGCGACAAACGCAATCGTGCCGCGCGTTTTTATCCGGGCGTGCGTGAGAGATTCGATCATCGCAATCAGCGCCGCCAACCCGGAAGCATTATCGCCAATGCCGGGCGCCAGTAATTTCGTAATGAATGTTTTGACTTTGATTTCAGTGTTTTCAGGAAAAACCGTGTCGAGGTGCGCGGAGACTACGAGCAATGGATCGTCGCTGCTGCCATGATAAAACCCGATGACATTTCCCACCGCATCAGTCTGAATATCTGTCAAACCTGCTGCCGCAAAACGTCGGGCGATATACTCGCCACGTTCCTGTTCCTGAAACGGAGGTGCCGGAATTTCACAAATCCGAATCAGTTCATCGGTGAAGAGAGCGGAACTCTTTTTTATATAATCAAAGGCCCGCGCAACCTGATCGTGACGCAACAATGAGGCGAGTGAATCGGGTGGCTGTTTGTCAGCAATAAGGGGGAGTATTGATGCGGACATAAATTCCTCTGACGTAACGAATTTTATTTTCCTGCGCGGCGCGAAATGTTAGTGGAAAAGCTAATTTCGTGAGAACGGAGAAACCTTTATACCTCATATCGCTACCTGGATGAAAATGCCTGACAAAACTACTTTTTGATGACCGCCGAAAGAATTGAAAATTTATCCGGCAACCAGCCAAAAAGTCAATGAAAAGGCCTGAAATAAAAGAGTTCAGGCATTTTTCTTGACAATTTATGTCACCTGACTTAGTATCCATTTTGTTGCGTTAGACGCTGTTTAAATACAGTGATAAGCCCCTTCTTCACTGACGACCAGTACCTCATACACATCTTTTACGTCAAGCCCCATGGCGTCGTCGGAGTCAAAAATAATGTCCGGAAAATTAGGTGAAATTCTCATTCGTCAAAGTCTGCTTACGCCCGATCAGCTCAAGGAGGCAGTCGAGTATCAACGGCGCAATAATCTTGGACTCAGCGCCAGCCTGATTAGTATGGGTGTGGTGTCAGAAAATCAAATTACGGGCGCTTTAAGTAAGCAATACGGAGTCCCAGCGATTGATTTTTCAACGGTCGAAATTGAGGAAAGTGTGACGCGTCTGGTGCCCCGCGAAGTCGCGCAAAAATATTGCGTCATTCCGGTGTCACGACGAGGTTCGACTCTGACATTGGCGATGGCTGATCCGGCTAATGTTTATGCGATGGATGACATTAAGTTCGTTACCGGGTTCAGTATAGAGCCGGTGGTTGCTTCAGAAGTTGGTGTCCGGCAGGCAATTGAGCGTGGGTATGGCGGAGCGCGCGGGCTGGATTTGTTGACCGGCAATGAGATGAAAATGTCGGCGATGAATCCGCAGAATCAGCAGTCTGAGGCGACGCTCAACCGTCCGTTAAAAAAGAAAAAGCCAAAAGATGAAATGAAGCTGGATCAGGGGCTTTCCTCTAATGATTTGGCTTCGGCTGCCAATCTGGTTTCCGAGTTTGAATCGGAGTTCGGTGATGCCGAAGAAGCGCTGGAGGTAATGGAGGAACAGTCAGAAATTGATATTCGCTCCCTGGAAGGTTCAAGTCAGGAAGCGCCGGTTGTCCGCCTGGTGAACGTCATTCTGGTCGAATCGCTCCGCCGGGGAGCTTCTGATATTCACATCGAACCGTATGAGCGTGAATTTCGTGTCAGGTTTCGGATTGACGGTATTTTGTACAACATCATGGCGCCGCCTTTGAAGCTGCGTGATGCGCTGATTTCCCGCCTCAAGATCATGTCCAAACTGGACATTTCCGAAAAACGCCTGCCACAGGATGGACGTATTAAAATCAAGCTCAGATTTGAAGGAAGATCGCGCGAACTTGATTTCCGTGTTTCTTCTCTACCGACCTTATTTGGGGAAAAAGTCGTGCTTCGTTTACTTGATAAAGAGAAGCTGATGCTTGATATGACGAAGCTTGGTTTTGAGGTGTCAAGTCTGGAGCGGTTCAAGCGCAACATCGAAAAACCTTACGGCATGTGTCTGGTGACAGGCCCGACGGGATCAGGAAAAACGAATACGCTGTATTCCGCGCTGCAATCGCTGAACACGCCGGAAACAAATATTATGACCGCCGAAGACCCGGTGGAATTCAATCTGATGGGCATCAATCAGGTGCAGATTAAGGATCAGATTGGCTTGTCGTTTGCCGCCGCTCTCCGCTCATTTTTGCGGCAGGATCCAAATATTATTCTCGTTGGTGAAATTCGCGATTTTGAAACGGCAGAAATTGCTGTCAAGGCCGCGCTCACTGGTCACATGGTGCTCTCGACACTGCACACCAATGACGCGCCTTCAACGGTTTCGCGTTTGATGAATATGGGAATTGAGCCGTTTCTCGTTGCAACCTCCGTCAATTTGATTCAGGCCCAGCGCCTGATCCGTCGCATTTGCTCAAACTGTAAAACTGACTTATCGGTGCCACCGCCGGCGCTGGTCGAAATTGGCTTCACTGAAGAGGAAGCCAGCACCATGAAATTATTCAAGGGCAAAGGTTGCGATAAGTGCAACAACACCGGATATAAAGGGCGCGTCGGTTTATACGAAGTGATGGAAATGAACGATACCTTACGAGAATTAATTCTGGTCGGTGCCTCAAACCTCGAACTTCGAAAACAGGCGATTGACGATGGCATGATCACACTGCGTGGCAGTGGCCTGGAAAAAGTTCGCCAGGGGATTACGACCATTGAAGAAGTCGTGCGTGAGACGATTAGATAATTAATCTGAGGCAAACACTTATTAGCGCCTTTCCCTGGAACCTGGAGAAGAATTTACCTGCAACTTGGAAAAGAAAATATCTATGGCAAATAAAATCTTACCCTGACTGAATTGCTGAAAAAAATGACCGAGATGCGCGGTTCAGATTTGCACATCACGTTGAATTCACCGCCCCAGATTCGCGTTGATGGTCACATTCATCCCTTACCGGAGTTTAGTCCGATGAATGCAGCGGATACTAAATCACTGGCGTATTCAGTATTGACTGATGCGCAAAAACATCGGTTTGAAGAAGACATGGAGTTGGATTTTTCCTTCGGGGTCAAAGGCCTCTCGCGTTTTCGCGCCAACCTCTTCAATCAAAAAGGTGCAGTCGGCGCAGTCTTTCGCGCCATCCCTTACGAAATCAGAACCTTTGAACAGCTTAACCTGCCGCCCACGGTCCAGACTTTGTGCGATAAACCGCGCGGACTGATTCTGGTGACAGGGCCGACCGGTTCGGGTAAATCCACCACTTTGGCGGCGATGCTCGACAAAATTAATCGTGATCGGAACGATCATATTTTGACGATTGAAGACCCGATTGAGTTTTTGCATCAACACAAAAATTGTCTGGTCAATCAGCGCGAAATTAAAGCTGACACGCATAGTTTTGGTGCGGCGCTGAAATCTGCTTTGCGCCAAGACCCTGATGTGGTGCTGATCGGCGAAATGCGCGATTTGGAAACCATTGAGGCGGCGTTGCGCATTGCTGAAACCGGACATATGACCTTTGGCACACTGCACACGAATTCGGCGGCGGCGACCATCAACCGCGTGATTGACGTTTTTCCGGCTTATCAGCAATCGCAAATTCGGGCGCAATTGAGCATGGTTTTAGAGGGTGTCTTGTGTCAGCATCTGATTCCTAAAGCATTCAGTACAGGTCGTGCCATGGCGCTCGAAATCCTGATCCCGAATCCGGCGATCAGAAACCTGATTCGGGAAGATAAAATCCATCAAATCTATTCAATGATGCAGACCGGGCAGGAACGATATGGGATGCAGACGCTTAATCAATCCCTGGCGTCGCTCTACTTTCAGAAACAAATCACGATTGAGTCTGCGCTCCAGCGTTCGGCGAACCCGGAAGAATTGGAAGACCTGATCAATCGCGGTTCGGGCGTAATTAATTTTTCCGGTGAACGGGCGACGGCGAATACGCACACTCCGGCGAACAAGATTACGTCAGAGTGGCGTGGACTGGGTTCACCAGCACCGCCGGGAACAGTGAATCCATTTCCGGCGCAACCCGTTGCGCCGCCCCCCACGCCGGGAGCGAATCCGTTTACGTCACCGCCGGCAACGCCGGGCGCCAATCCATTTGGAACACCACCCGGGCGACGTTAAATTGCCAGGCCAACTGTCTGTGCGATTTGACTGCTGGCCCCGGTTGAAAAGCGCAGATGTTCAGGTGGAGAAGTTGGAGCAGCGACAACGAGCTTCGACGCTTAATAAATTCTGGAATAAATTTTAGAGAGGAACAAAATGCCAACCTACGTTTTTAAGGGCCGCAATCGAGCGAATGAAATTGTGACGGGAGAACGCGCCGCAGAAAATCGCGAGGCGTTGGATAAAATTCTCAAACGCGAGCAAATTATTCTGACCAGCGTGCGCGAGAAAGGGAAAGAATTTGCCCTGCCAAAGTTCGGCAAAAGCCAAACCGTCAACGCTAGAGACTTAGCCATTTTTACCCGTCAATTTTCAGTCATGATTGATGCCGGCTTACCGCTGGTGCAATGCCTGGATATTCTGGGCGGTCAGCAACCAAATAAATTTTTTGCCCAGTCAATCAAAAGTGTGCAGGCCGATGTCGAAGCGGGCAACACCCTGGCTGGCGCGATGGAAAAACATCCCAAAGTCTTTGATCGGCTTTACACCAACATGGTGGCGGCAGGCGAGGCGGGCGGTATTCTGGATGGCATCCTGCAACGGCTTTCGATTTATATCGAAAAGGCCGTCAAACTTAAAACTGATATTAAAAGCGCGATGACCTATCCCGTCATTGTGATCGTGATGGCGGTCATCGTGATCTCGGTGATTTTAATTTTTGTTATTCCATCGTTTGCGAAAATCTTTAAGGAGTTACTGGGTACGGAGGACGGCTTACCGCTGCCGACGCAATTAGTCGTCAATATGAGTAGTTTTCTGGTGTCTTACTGGTGGGTGGCGCTGACAATTATTTTTGGCACGTGGTGGGGCTTCAAGTGGTATTACGCAACGCCCAAAGGTAATCGCCAAATTGATTATCTCATGCTTAACTCGCCTATTTTTGGCGCGGTCGTGCAAAAAGTCGCGGTTGCGCGATTTGCGCGGACGCTCGCCACTCTGATTGCTTCAGGTGTGGCGATTCTTGAGGCACTGGATATTACGGCGCGGACTTCCGGCAATATAATTATCCAGGAAGCAATCATGAAAATTCGTGCCGGAGTTGAGCGCGGACAAACCCTGGTTGAGCCGCTGAACGCCACCAAAGTTTTTCCCAATATGGTTAGTCAGATGATTGGCATCGGCGAACAAACCGGGGCGCTGGATAACATGCTCGGCAAAATTGCTGATTTCTATGAACAGGAAGTGGATGTGGCCGTGGCGGGTCTCTTAACTTTGATTGAGCCGTTAATGATTGGTTTTCTGGGGATCAGTATTGGTGGCATCGTGATTGCGATGTACATGCCGCTGTTCTCGCTGATCGGGAAATTGTCCAATAAAGGGTAATCGCAAAAATGTGTTGAATTGTCCTTCTGAATCATCATGGATACAACCCCCCTTGGTCGCATGAAAAATGGCTCTGAGGAGCAACTGAAGAAAAACCTCACCTGGCTTTTGATCGGGCGGATCATCGCCGTGCTCATGCTTTTGGTGGTCGCCTTCGCCATTCATCGTTTGATGAAGGTCGTGCTGATCTTTGATAGTGTAATTTGGGTGGCGGCCTCCACCTTTGGACTGAGTCTGATTTATGGCGTGCTCTTACGGGTGGCCGGGAATTACAAACTTCAGGCTTACCTGCAAATGGTCTTTGATATTTTGCTGGTGACCTGGCTGGTGCAGGGAACCGGAACGGTGCAATCGCCGTTT
>JANMKB010000347.1:0-13356 GCA_031371805.1 Blastocatellia bacterium
TACATAAATGCGCGGCGACTCTCCACGATAAAAAGCATTGCCGATGCGGGTGATTCCGGCGTTGAGGCTGAGGACGCGAGTGAGCTTGGCAGAAGCTTTCACTTCGACGCCATACGCACGACTTGGCCCTTTAAATTCAATGCTTCCGTCGTCCGGGATGTAGACCTGTTCATTACTGCGATCAATCAAAAATAAATCGGTACTGACAGAAAACCGATTCGCGTTATATGACGTTCCAAGCTGATAAAAATCGGTCGTTGAAAGGCGCGGGCTTTCTGGTCGAAGGACGACTCCACGCGCATCCTGACTGGAAATTCCACGACCATAATTGAAATAAAATGTCGCGGGAATTTTTATAGAAGGTGTAAAAGCGAGATTGGCTTTGGGCTGAAAACGATACGCTCCCTGCACGCCGGAATCCGCTGGATTAATTCGATCTCTGACATCAAAGCGAAAATAATCGTAGCGCAATCCGCCATCCAAATGCAGTTTGCCCTGAAGTAAATCAATACTCTGCTGCACGTAGCCCGCAGCATTCGTGACGTGCGCATTCGCGCTGGTGACTAACGCATCGGGGTTGAAGACAGCACGACTGGGAGCGCGATTGATGGATGGATATAAACCGACATTGATTTGGTTGGCGTGAAAATTTGCGCCGACGGTCAGCAGCGCGTGATTGCCTGTGACTTCAAAGGGCTTGATGTATTGCGCGTTGATTCCCTGCTGCAGCCGTGAATCGTGCTGTTGAATTTCATCGCCAAATTTTTCATCAGCCGCAAAAAATGTGAAGTTGGAAAATAGATCAAACAACGAACGTGACACAAATCCATCAACTTTAAAAATGCTGCCCGAAGCCGCTTCCTGCTTGAAATAAACGCTGCCAACTCCGGTTCTGATCCGTCCACCATTTTCAGGATCAATGAATCCAAAGCGATCCAGCTTACCAGTCGCGACTTCATCCAGTGGAATTTGCCCTGACGAGAAAAAGTCATTGCGTCCGGCGTTAAATTTAACGCCAAATGTTCGCTGGTCGTTCAAATGCAAAACGTAATTTCCAGTAAAGTTATCGCGCTTATACCGCAAAGGATTTTTGAATGGCCCATCTGTCCGCGAACCTTCATAAGCAAAAATTGTGTCGGCATTTTTGATCTTCGGGCTGAAGCCGAGAAACGTTCTGAACGTGCCGAACGATCCGCCCTGAATTCGCGCCGTCACCTGTTCCGGCAAAGATTCTTTGAGGCGAATGTGAACTACGCCGAGGCCTGAAAAATCGCCATACTCCGCGCTGAAAGGCCCGTTCAAAATGCTCACGTCCTGCACCAGTTCCGGCGTCATGGATTTCAATTGTCCGAGGTAGCCTTGCCCGTGTCCCTGCGTCCCTTGATTTTGCTGCACACCGTCAACCAAAACTTTTAATCCGCCATTAACGCCACCATGATCAAGGTTAAATCCGAAGCGGCGAATCTCTAATGATTTGCCTCCGCCTTCGTGCTGTCCGGCGTTAATACCGGCATCAAGCGTCTGAAAAACCTGATCGTCACGCGAAAATAAAGTGTCTTTAAAAATCGCTTCGTTGCGGCGTTCGATGCCAGGTTCAAGCGCGGTCGCCTCGATCACCAGGCTGTCATGAATCGGAGGAATCGTGTATTCGATTTGGATCAACAAATTATTCTGATCCGGTCGGAATTGAAATTCTTTGGCAATGATATTTTTGCCTTCGATACGAAGGCTGGTCACGTTGTCAGAAATTTTCAAACTGAAATTTCCCTGCGCATCCGTCGTAGTTTCGGCGCCTCCGGCGAAGACTTTGACGTTCGGGGCGGATTCATTTTTCTTTGTAATTAATGTGCCGGAAATGGTTCTGGTAGCTTGCGCAACAGCGAGTGAACTAATCAGCAGAAACAGCCAGAAGATATTCGATTGGGCAAAAATTCTTTTCGTCATACTCATTATTTTGGTCAGAGATTTTTGTAAAAAAATACACTCTCATGTACGAAATGAAGTAACAAATCAGATCTCCTTCCGGAGAAATTTGGATATTTATTTGCAGTGTGCGCGACTGATAGCAAGCCTGGTCTGGGTTTCGAGTTTTTTCAGGGTGCGCTACAACAGCTTAATTTTCGCTCGCACTGACTCACGCCAGAAATTCAATTGAAATGGCTCACTGGCGGTAAAATAATTTCGATAGGAGCAACTTGGGGCGAGGCCAAAAGCTTGGCGGGAAATCAAAAACGATAGATCGTTAAGTTAAGAGGATTTGCGGGGGAATATCGGTTACGTTTAGGACTGCCGCAAAAGTCCGACAAACTTCAGTTTAAAGGGCGAATTAGATGTGCATTGCTTTCAGCCAGTGAAAGGCACTGAAAAAACCAAATAAATTGCGAAGAGGTTTTTCTTTTCTGGCAGGGTTCACATAGCCACCAGACAATCTGGAAAGCTTGTCCTGCTTATAGCGCAATCTTTATTAATACTGTTCGCCCACATATTGTTACGGGCTGAATAATGTTCGTTGGATCAACCAGTAACCACCGGCAAGGGCGACTAAAATTGAACAGATCGGAACAAGGCGAGTCTTGAATATTTCGGTTTTCCTTATTTTCCAGATGGCTCCCCAGAATAATGCAGCGATGGCAAGCTGTCCAATCTCTACGCCGAGATTGAATGAAACCAGCGGAATCGCCAGGCCGCTGCCACTCGCGCCAATATTTAATTCTCGCAGGACAGACGCAAAACCAAAGCCGTGAATCAGGCCAAACGCAAACGTCAGCAACCAGCGTCCCTGAATTTCCTGGCCACGTCGCCAGACATTTTCCAAGCCGACATAAATAATCGAAACCGCAATCATTGGCTCTACAAAGCTCGGAGAAATCGTCACAATATTCAATGCTGCCAGAGCCAAAGTAATCGAATGCGCAATGGTAAAAGAAGTAATAATTTTGATAACTGCCGCCAGATTATTCGCCACGAGCAACAGCGCGCTCAAAAAGCAAAGATGATCGAAGCCTAATAAAATATGCTCAATGCCCAGCTCAAGGAATTGTTTGAAGGTATGCCATCTGCCCAGCGCCGCCGATAATTCTCCGGCGGAAATCGTCGCGGAATTGTTGTTCACATCAAGCAAACGCTCGGCAATTGTTCGTCCTTCGGCATTCGTCAGCTTGAAATATTCACGATGACCGCGGCTCAGTTTATCCATGATCGCAGATTTGACAAGCAATTCTGTGGCTGGAGTGCCCGGATAACTTAACGAAAAATACACTGTTTCGCGTCCGTCTTCAGCTTTGGCAATTTTGACGGAGACTTCGCCTGGCGCAATTTTTTTCCCATCAAAACTTACTTCAAGCGATGATTTGGCTAATTGCTTCAGGCTTGCTTTTGCGGACTCAAATTCTTCTTTCGTGATGGTGCGATCAAGGTCTTTGTCCACCAGAACGGCGCCTTCAATGTCGGCGTAATTGTAGACAGTTTGCGCCGTGAGGCGATCACTTTCCAGCTTCATTTCGACATTGCTCAAGCCAGGATCATGGGCTTGCGCTGAAACCATCAGGCACACGGCGAAAAAAAATATTTTCCAGCCAAAGTGAAAGTATTGTTTTGTCATAAGTCAGAATAATAATAAACGGCGGCGTAGTTCTCACAAAGCTGCTTTGGTAAAATGCGGAGGTAGCGAAGGAATTTTGAGGCAGTACTGAAAAGTACGGCTTGACTAAAAAAATCAGCAGCACACCGTAGCTATCCGGCGCACTGCTGATCAGGTTAATTTTAATGGTTATGGATGGGTGTGATTACGTCCATTTTGTGGGGTTGATTCATAAGGGAATACTTTGTTGTAGCCCATATCATTACTGGTTACACCGTCGTAATTACCTTTGAACGGATCATTGATTTTCGGGTTATTCCCGTCACGCAAATCACTGAGTAACGCAATGATGGCAATGTCAACGACGTCATCCCCGAAGCGCCGACCATTAGGCCAACCGCCAGGAACATAGAATTTGCTGGCATCAGCGCCCAGCACTTTTCCGGATAAGCGGAAAGGATGTCCCGCCGTCGGGCTTTCGAGTACATCACCCCCAAAAATGCTCAGGCGCGAGAACCCGGCGTCATCAGGATTTGTAGCATCCATCGGGCCATTGCCGGCAAATCTGACCCCCTTCGTGGAAAGGTCTACCTTGATAACATCAGGAATAAAAATGGCAACAATGTCAGCGCGACCCGTGGGAATTGCCAGTTGCGTACCTTTCCCAATAATTGCGTTAATGAGCGCGGCCAGTTCAGGATTTTCGGCATAACGGCGGAAGATCAACCGATCAATGGTCGGTAATGTCCGGCTGTACAAATCTTTATCTGCAAGTGCAACCAAACCTTCGTTGAAAAGCGGATTTCCCTGCCGTGCAACCTGCACCCAGCGTGTCCGTGAGTTGCGGGCCTCAGCACGATCCTGAGTAGCCTGAGCATTTTCATTTTCATTACCAGCTACACTGCGTTCCTCATCGGTGGAACGCGAAGATTCATTCGACTGACCGCCACCAATTGAAACCGCCTGGCGACTGGTTGTGGCGAAGACACCGACGACCTGTGCATCACCACCAATTTCCGCCAGCGGAATTTCCAGCCCCATGAGATGAATATTGAAGCCACCCTGTGAATCTTTGCCAGGATTTCGCAATTGCAGCAAATCAAAAATGGATTGGATGTCGGCATAAAATCCATCATCGCGTTGGCCGGCAAAAGCAGTGTACCCGTTGCGGAATTTGGCAATTCCCTGCCGTGTGTATTTATCCAGCGCCGCCTCGGTTGCAACACCTTTTTTGGCGGGATTTTCGCCATTATTACCCTGGTTGTAAAACGGCGTGGCGATGCCCTGATTATTGGGTGGGACAACGCCAGAGCCAAGCACGGCGCGATTCCCGGTGTGATTATTGATTCTCGTGACGGTATAGGTCTGGGTCAGATTTTGATTCGCATCATCAACCTCTTTCACAACGCCTAAATACGATTGCAAAATCGTTTTGCGGTTTTTATAGTCGGTATTAAATTCAAACCGAAACGTCAGAGTGGGAAAGCCGATGCGGACATCATCTCCCCGGCACACGTGAATTTCATAGCGCACATTTTCATCGAAATTATATTTATTCGGTCCCACACCCGGCTCCTGGTGGGGATAGACGCCCAGCCCGACAACCAAAGATTTTGCGCCACTCTTATCATCAACAAAGGCGTAAACATCAGTCGTATTTGCCGAAGGATCACGCGTAATTAATGGTGCGTCCATGTGGCTGGAAGCGCGTACCGACGTGTTGAATGGTACGGATAACAGCGTCATCGTCAGCGCCAGACTGAACGCGATGAAGCGATTCATTTTTTGCGATACTGTTCTCATTTTTCCCCCTTGAAAGAAAGTAAATAAAAATAACGTAAGCACTCTGCTTACGTCTTAGCTGGCCGCCATCTGTCGTTTCAGTTCATCACGCTCTGATGGCAGCAACATTTGCCGACTGGAATAAGATTGATTAAAAAATTTGTGCGCTTCGACCTTTTTGCCACTACGCATGGCAATGACTCCGGCGTGATAAAAGAGCCGTGCGTCTTTAGTGTTTTCGGCTAACGCTTTTTTCATGGGGATCGTTGCTTCTTCAGTTTTGCCGGTTGCATTTAACGCCCACGCCAGCGCATCAAGCGTGTAAATATCCGCCCTTGCAGCAATTTCTTTTTGCGCGAGAGTTAAGGCTGTTTCTGTTTGTTCCTGGCGGGAAGCAAGGTAGAGCGAGAGCGTGCGCGGATCATCGGTGGCCCCTTTGGCGACAAGCTGCGCTTCGATTTTAGCGGCTTCGTCCTGCTTGCCGGTTGCTCGCAGGGCTTCCGCTAAATTCCATTGATATTCCGGCAACGGATTCAATTCAGCCGCACGTTTGAGCGGCGTGAGCGCTTCATTAAATTTGTCCTGCGCTAAAAATATTTTCCCCTGTACCAATAACGCTGGTGCATAGTCGGCCTGCCAGTCAAATGAGACATTGATCGTAGCCTGTGCTTTGGCAATCTCACCCTGTTGCAATTCGTAAAGGGCCAGCCGGGAATAAGCCCACGCGGTTGTTTCCTTGTCCTGGGGACTGCCCGCCCGCGCCGCCATGCGCCCTAATTCAACTGCTCCTTTTAAATCGCCTTGTAACCAGCGAATATGAGCGGCCCGGCTGTAAGCCTGCATATTTGGTTTTTGATCCATCATCTTTTGATAGGCCTCAATCGCTTCTTTCAAATTACCCTGTTCCATCAGCACATCGCCCAATAAACCGTAATCGAAGGATAAGCCGCGCGTTTTTACGAGTTCCCGCGCAAGGGGTTCGGCATCTTTGAAGCGGTGCATCTGATGCAAAGCATGACCACGCAATAACAATGATTCAGGAGTTGTCTGATTATTTTTGGCCTGCAAACATTCAGCGCAGGCTTCGGCCAGTTTGAAATAACCCGGATCATAGCTAATCCGTGCCTTTTCAATGTAACGCCAGCCTAATTGTTCCAGATTGAGATTTGCCGTGTCTTTGCTCGTGCTCCGCGCCTTGCCTTGCAATTTGGCAATTTCCTGATCCAGTGGCGTGTTTCCGTTAGGCGGTGCAAAGGCCAGAGCGCAGGCTTGCGGGAGCGAGTTTTCAGTTACGACATGCGTCGAAGATTGCACCGCACCGCAGCCAGTCAGGGAAAATGCGAAGACAATAATAAATGCCAGCGGACACACAAATGCCAGCAAAAACCGCAGATAGCTTTTCATCTTTAATCACCTCAAGGTTGGTTAATTACTTTCCCTAATCCTTACGAAATGAGGGTAATGGTTGGATTTATCAGTTAGAAATTATTTCCTTTCAGCAGCTCGAAAACTGGCTTGCTGATAATTTTCAAGTATAATTTTATTTTATTTTTGGCACAAGCTCTCCCCCGCTTAGTAAAAAGTTAGCTATTCATTTCTGATTATCAGCAAAAAGTTTTCACTGCAAGAAATCCAGTTGTAGGACTAACTGCATAGTAACGGAAGGGAGAGACCCCGTGTCTGCACCAAATGATATGCCTAAAGCAGCGCTACAATTAGATGTTGCGCGGAATATCGCGGCGCATTTGGGACAGCCACTGGGGACAGTCAAAACACGCGTCCGCTTGGGGATGATAAAATTGCGAGAAATCTTATCACCAGCATTAGGTGGGAATTAACCGGATGGAAAATTTAATGATTCATAATAATCAAAATAATGAAGAATTTCAGGCACGAGCGGCACCTTTCGCTTTGGGAGCTTTATCGTTCCACAGGCGCGTGATTTTGAAAACGAACTGGTGCCGGCGGCAAATCGCACCGAAGTCAACGACTTTGATACGGTCGTGCAGCAGCTTGGGTTGGGTTTGCAGGAAGCCACACCGAGCGCTGAGGTGCGACAAAATCTTTTAGCGCAGATCGCGCAGGAACCGCGCCCACCTAAAAATTTGGGGAATGGTTTTCAGCCCAACCGCGTAATTAATTTTCATATTCGGGAGAATGGAGGTGAATGGATCAGGCTGGGTGCCAAAATTTTCACCAAAAAATTATTCATTGAACCAATCAATGGGTATGTGACTTCATTACTGAGAATTGAAGCTGGTGGCGGTCTTCCCAACCATCACCACAGAGGCGTCGAACAATGTCTGGTCATTGCGGGGGATTTTGAAATGAACGGCCTAGCCTATGGGCCAGGCGATTTTATTGTGGCAATGAAGGACACTGACCACCTTGATATTTTCACCAATCATGGCGCCACAGTTTTGCTGGTGTCACCACCTGCGTATGATTTATTGCCGGCCTGATTTTGGCAATGCTATAGCATTCAGGAAAAAGAAAGGTTGGAGCGAGAGTAGCGCAACCAGCCATGGTTGCGAAGCGTGTACTTTGTGCGTGAGCTTGCACGCAGCCTTATGAAGGCGCGTTGAAGGTGTTCTGGAGAGGACGGGCGCGTTCTTCTTCCAGGTACTGGCGCAATTTGAGGGCTTGTTCGTTCGTCAGGATCTGCCGAATTTCAATAATCATTTTGTGCTGGGCTTTCAGCAGTTCGCCCTCCGTGGCAGCCAAATCCACAACTTTCTTTTCCGCTTCTTTCGGGTCGAAATCCGCCCCATAAAGAGCGTCATCCAGCACAATTGCTTTAGCGCGACGGAGCGTCGTGAGCTTTTTGATTTGCTCAACAAATTGAATTCTCACTGTGCGGATTTTTACTTTCTGTCCCTCATTGAGGTCTAAGCGCAGCAGCGCACGATCCAGGGCCGGAAGCTGGACTTTTCCCATGCCAGGTTGTTGCTTTACAAATGGTCTGACAGGTTTTATCGCAGGTTCTTTGTCGGAACTGTTTTGCTCATCGGTTGCCGGAGTTGACGACGCGGCAGGTTTTGTCTGCTGTTCAAGTTTCGCCATGCGACGTTGTTGACGCGCATTCTGAGCATTGGGGGCAGTGAGGTTGCACAGAAATAATACGGCAACCAGGCAGCCGCGGAAAATCAGTCGAATTGTCAGTGCTGATGATTTTTCAATTATTGTTTTCATTGCCCTTCTGCTCCTGATTTTCAGTGCCAGTCTCTGCCGAAGCAAACAACCATTCGGTCAGCGTCCCGCGTCGCCCTTCCGCCAGCACCGCATTAAGATTTTTTTGGTGTTGCTGTTGCAAGCGCATTGTCGCACTGGTCAGCCTTGCCTGATGCGCAGAATTTAATTTTGCCTCCAGCGTGGCGAATTGCGTGTGCGCCTGCGCCTGGGTTTGCGCCTGGGCCTGAGCGACTGCAACCTGGATCATTTTTTCGGCTTCGGCACGAGAAATAGTATTTGCCGCTAGTGAAGGTGTAACTAATGTTGACGTTGTCGGCTCTTTGACAATTTGCGTTTGCGCAATTTCTTTCACGCCAACCTGCGCGGTAAATCCTTCCTGCCCGAATTTAATCTGCGTGCCGGAAATGGCAAACACAACCAAAGCAGCGGCGGCAGCGACGGCCAACCCTGAAGTGACCTTGAACCAGCCTGGCAATAAACTAAAAAATTCGCGCAAAGCATCTGTGGCGGAGCGCGGCGTAATAACTTCGATATGCGGCACAAAGGGTATCTGCCAGGTGCTTAATTCCTGGCGAACACCCTGGAATGCCTGTAACTCACGATCACAGGACGAACATGCGGTTAAGTGCGCAGCAAAATCCGCGCGTTCATGCTGGTTCGCTTCGTCGTACAAGTACGACAGCAAAAGCTCTTTTTTTCCACAATCTTTTTCTCTCATAACTTTCTCCCAGGCTAAAACGCCTCAACCTCAATCGTAAAATCCGGCACCAGCTACATCGCATCGCGCAGATGTTCAAGACGTAACCGCAGATGTTGTAAACCTGTGTATAACCGGGATTTCACCGTACTGATCGGCAGGTGCAAAATCTCGGCAATTTCGACAAACGTCATTTCTTCGTATTCTTTCATCACAATCACCTGCCGCATTTCCGGCGGCAGCGCCTGCAATGCGCGCCGGACAAATTGTGTGCGCTCATCCAATTGCATTTGCTCGGATAAGCTAACCGCGCTTTTATCAACTACATCTTTCTGGCGTCCGTTTTCATCTGTTTCGTCCAGCGAGTATTTGACGATGCCAGCATTGCGCAAGCGGGTGTGACAGGCATTCAACGCGATGCGGTACATCCACGAAGAAAATTTTGCATCGCCGCGAAATTTACTCAGATTACGAAAGGCGGCAATAAAAGCTTCCTGGCAGGCATCACGCGCATCTTCATCTTTGCCTAACATCCGCAACGCCAGACTGTAAATCGGACGCTCCCAGCGCTTCACCAACACGCTGAAGGCCTCGGTTTCACCCGCGAGAGTGCGTGCGATCAAACGATTGTCGCTGGATTCAGATTCAGTTTCCGGTCCTTGCCGGACGCTTTCTGCCATCAAACTCACGAATAAACCTCACACAATTGCTTGTCAGCCTTCATCAGTTTGGGAGCCATCAGGGGTAAAAATCAAGTCGCAATGATGAAAATCGGCTACCAACATTTCTCTTAGACGCCTGCAGTCAAAAGAAAGTTGAAAAAAGTTATTGTGACACTTGTCACGATTTGTTAGGATTTCATTGCCCTCTCTGTCGCGGAACCCCTAATGCCGCCTAACCTCTTTCCTTTCAATCCGTTCGACAACCCGCCCAAACATTATGGCTGAAAATTCACCGAAGCCGCCCATCGTTAAGTCGTCTTCCACCAAACGCTTCAAAGGTCTCCATCTGATCTTGATTATCCTCGTCCTGTTCAGTGTCGTTCCGATTGCATTTGTCGGAGGGCAGTTGATTTCCATCAATACCGACACACTGCAAAGCAAAGAAAAGACGTACCAGGTGCAAACGGTGCGGAACAAAGCGCAGCAAATCGAATTGTATGTCAAAGGGTATATCTCGCAAGTGGATTCTTTTGCCCGTGCGTTTGAAATTACCGGGAATTTGTCGCAAGCCGCTAGTCCACTGGGTCAGGAAAGCCTCGCCCGCAGATTAGAAGACGACGCCAACCTGCTGGCTTTTGCGGTTGCTCCCAGCCAGGATCAAACCAATCTTAGTGTGGCGACAAACGCTAATAAAATTACGCCGGCTGAGGTCAAAGAAGCATTGCACGAATCTGCCGAAACAACGATGAAAGGCAAGTCGTATCTTGGTGCACCACGCATCTTGTCCACTTTCCGTGAACCAGCTTTAATTGTGGCGCAACCCGTCAAACGCAATGGCACAGTCGAGGGCGTAGTGCTGGCGGTCGTCAGCTTACAAAAAGTTTTTTCACTGGTGGCGCAAAAGAATAATGACGACGAATGGAAGTTGTTACATGGGGAAAATACAATTTTCTTTGTCGTTGATCACGAAGGTCTGGTGATTGCTCATCCTGATGAACAATTGGCTTTTCAAAAGCAGGATTCACGCTACCTGAAAGTTGTCCGCGATTGGCTGGAGAGTAATACCAATATTGCCGCGACCGCTGGCTTTTCGCTAACCAGAAATCAGGAAACCCTGAATATGCTGGGCAGTTATGCAACCGCGCAATTGAACAGCGAGAAAAAATTGGGCGTGATCGCGCTGGTCAATGAAGAGGCGGCTTATCTGTCAGCCCAAAAAATGCGCTCCCGGACAATTATTATTTCCCTGGCAACCGCCGTGGTTGCCATCATCACCGGTTTCTTTTTCGCCCGTGGAATCAGTAATCCCATTGAGCAATTAGCTGAAAACGCGCGCGCGATTGCCAAAGGAGAATTTTCGCGGCGGATCAGCCTGCAAACCAACAATCAGGAAATCAGCGATCTGGCGACGGATTTTAATTTGATGGGCGAGCAAATTCAGCGGCACATTCGCATCGTGGTCGAATCGTCGGAGAAAAATCGTCGTCTGTTTCTTGGTTCCGTCAAATCGCTGGCCGCCGCAATTGATGGCAAAGACCCGTACACGCGTGGCCATTCTGAGCGTGTGATGACCTATTCGCACACTATCGCTGAGTTGATGGGCTTGCCACCCGATGAGGTCGAGAAAATTCGTATTTCGGCGCTGCTACACGATGTTGGAAAAATTGGCATTCTGGACAGCATCCTGCGCAAACCTGCCGCGTTAACTGACAAAGAATTTGAGATCATGAAAAATCATCCGCGCATTGGTGGCATCATCATGTCGGAAAATCCTGAGATGGCCGAATACATTCCAGGCATGTCCATGCATCACGAAACAATGGACGGCAGAGGTTATCCGTTCGGTCTGAAAGGTGACGAGTTACCAATGATGGCGCGGATTGTCAGTGTCGCTGACTGCTTCGACGCGATGACCACCAATCGCCCTTATCAACGCGCCATGACCTTTGAAGTCGCCATTGATCGCATCAACACTTTCATTGGTACACGCTACGATGAAAATGTCGTGCGGGCGCTCGAAGCAGCCATCAAAACCAAACGCATTAATCCTGATCCACGCGTCAACAATGTGCCGGAACCGGAAAACCTCGCAATAAAAATTGAAGTGGTAGGGCAGGGATAATTGGTCAGTTACAAGTGATTAGTGTTAGCTTCTGCGCGGGCAGAAAACTAACCACTGACCAATATTTATGGATTTAACCCAGCCGCTGAAAGATTTAGTCGCAAAAGTTCCCGGCGCTATCGGAGCCATTCTGATTGATAACGAAGGCGAGGCAGTCACTTATTTTGCGCCCCCGGAATCGGCTTCCAACGCTACTGAAAGAATCAGGTTAATCGGCGCATATCATCGAGTTTGGCTGCGGGACTACGTAAATCTAACGGAACAATTTCGCCTCGGCGCACTGGATAATTTAATTCACAAATATGAGTATGGGACAGTTCTGATCAAGGCACTGAAAGATAATCATGCGTTAGTTTTGGTTGGCTCAAACGAATTACTGGAGGGACAGGGCAGGCTTTATTTGAATAAAATCGGCAAGCTCATCAACGAAGATTTATGACCATTCGACGACGGCTTTAATGAAGCCAGCTTTCGCATCCAGCCATGTCGGAAATTTTTCAATCAACTCATCACATTTGACGCGATGCGTAATCCACGGATCAATGCTAATCTGACCGGATTCCAGCAAGGAAATTGTGCGCTTGAAATCTGTCGCTGTCGCGTTGCGGCTGGACATCACAGTTAATTCCCGGCGATGAAAATCCTGATCGCGGAACGTCACAAAATCCAAATGAAGTCCAACTAAAATTATTCGTCCACCGTTCGCCGGAAACTCAAACGAATGATTCATCGAAGCCGGATTTCCCGTCGCGTCAAACACTACTGAAGGCATCTCGCCCTTCGTCAAATCCGCAATTTCCTGGAGCGCGTTTTCACCTGCCATCACTGTCGCCGCAACCTTGAAATTTTCACGGGCAAAACGTAAGCGATCTTCGCTCACATCCATGGCAATCAGGTTGACACCCGCTGTCTGAGCCTGTGCGATGACCGCCAAACCAATGGGACCAGCGCCGATGACCAGCACATTCTCGTCCAGTTTTAATTGCGCACGTCCCACCGCATGCCCGCCAATACAAAGCGGTTCAACCAAAGCCAGTTGATCGGCATTGAGCGCTTCCGAAGCGTGCAGTTTTTGCAATGGTACTGAAAAATATTCCTGTAATCCGCCGTCTGTGTGAACACCGAGGCATTGCAATTTCACACAACAATTCGTTTTGCCATTGCGACATGCCAGACACACACCGCAATTCAAATACGGCTCAATCGCGCAGTGCATTCCGTTTTTTAGTCCAAAATTATTACTGCCCGCTTCGACAATTTCAACACCGAGTTCGTGTCCAAGAATTCTGGGATACGTGAAAAACGGCTGCTTGCCACGAAA
>JANMKB010000376.1:0-3804 GCA_031371805.1 Blastocatellia bacterium
GAGCTTGTTTGGCTGGCTGCAAAAGAAAACCCGGCTTCCCCATGCCAGCACCGTCCGCTCCGACGATGCCCTAAAAATCCACTGCTGGGGTAAGCTCACTGTCGCCTACTTACTTTTACTTTTGAACCCCTGATTCACATAGATCTATTTACATATCCTTTTCTGCTTTCAATGGATGGATGATGACATACTCCAATGTCACAAATTGGGAAGGCGCTGCACACTAAATTGAAGTCTGCAATTTTTGCTCTCCACCCCGCATTATCGGCAATCAATTTATCAAGCTCACTAGCATAGTGACGCTGGGCGAGACCTCTATTAGAAAGCTGCTGAAACATTTCTTGTCGTTCTTCAGACTGGCTTAAATCATCAAAATGTTGTGGACAGAACTTTCTAAATTTATGCTCCCATTCTTCTCGTTGCATAAGATGGCGTTTATCAACGAGCCAGCCTAAATCTTTTTGTAGTGCCCACGCTACAGGTTGTTTTACTTCTGTTGTCATATTGCTTCAACCTCAAGGTCAATATTTCTAATGGATAGTTTTGGCACGTAAATTATTAGTTAAATAGCTTGGCATTGTTTCTTTCAATTTGTATAAGCCTAAGACTAATTAAACGAATTTGCATAGCTTGGCCTGAAACATTGAAAACAGTCGCCAGTTCACGGGCAACGTTGGTTATGGGGGTGTTGCTATCAATTAATGACCACTGTGTTGGCTGGCTTTCTATTATGTCGCGTACGAGATGTGTTTCCAGCTTGTCGTTATAGTCTATCCACCTTTGCCGTACCAAAAATTCAGGCATTAATAGATACCCTGCAAATGAGTCAGCTTGCCATTCCATAGGGTCTTTCGTTGCCGAACGGCAAACAATTGAAGGTTCTGTGGCTTCATCAAAAAGACTATGTTGTAGAGATTTAGCTTCAATAATTGGACGATGTAATTGCCAATGACCAACTTCATGTGCAAGTGTAAAACGGTATCGTCCTTCTTTTTGATAATTGAGTGTTGGGTCTAAGGATTGATCAATCCGTACTTTACGCTCTTTAATCCAAGTCGCACCGAGTACATCTTGCCCAAGCGATGTTTTCAGGTCATCAAAACGTAAATCTAGTTCCAATAACGATTCTATAATTCCTTCAATATCAATTGGTGGCTCGACTATTTCTCCGTACCGAAAGGCATAATCAGCTAATAACTTATTGGTTTCTCGTTCAATTTGGTTTGTTGTGAGGAAAGGAACCTTCATAAATAACTACAGCTTTCCTTTTTTTATTTTATCTGTGAGCTTTTTAAATTGGTCTTCAGTTAATCCATATTGACGTGCGGTACGTAAAAAATCTGCAACGACTTTGGGTTGTTCACGGATAATTTCCGGTAGGTCTTGATCAACTTTACCA
The DNA here is from genome assembly GCA_031371805.1 of Blastocatellia bacterium. Classification (GTDB taxonomy): domain Bacteria; phylum Acidobacteriota; class Blastocatellia; order RBC074; family RBC074; genus JAFDVL01. The sequence goes on from JANMKB010000376.1 coordinate 1,400, forward strand.
GCTAGTGCCAGAAGTTCATCTGCATCAAGATCAAGTAACTTCGCAATCAATTTAATTTTTTCTACACTAGGCGGAGAAAATTCATCAGTTTCGACTTTGCTCAGAAATGTTGCGCTGATTCCCACTGACTGAGCAAATTGTCGGAGTGAGAATTTAGGATCAGTTTTCTTTTTCTCTTCACGTACTTCACGAATGCATTGCCCAAATTTCTTATTAATATCCGTCATGGTTCATAATTCTTTCAAGTATCAAGATAAGCTACTTCCAAATATAACTCTCTAGGTGAAGTACTGTCAACTAAATACTAAACGCTTTTATCAAAAAAATGCGACCCACTTTTTGGCGAATCGCATTTCTATTTTTACGCCTTCCTTCGCAGTCGGGCTTCTGACACTTACGCCAACTGCCGTTTCACGGGTAATTCACGAATGCGTTTTCCTGTGGCGGCGAAAATTGCATTCGTAATTGCAGGGATGACGGGAGGCACGCCGGGTTCGCCTACGCCTGCGGGAGGCGCAGAGCTTTTGATGATGTGGACGTTGACTTGCATCGGAGCTTCGTTCATTCGCGCGACCTGGTAGTCGTGGAAATTCGATTGCTCAATTTCACCATTTTTCGCAGTGATGCCGCTCATCAACGCGATGCTGGTGCCGAACACGCCTGCGCCTTCAAATTGCGATTTGACGCGGTCGGGATTGATGATCGTGCCTGCGTCTACGGCAATGTCCATTTGCGGGATGCGGACGTTGCCTTTGTCATCCACTACGACTTCGACCGCGACCGCGACATAGGTTAAAAAGCTGCGATGCGCGGCGATGCCGAGGGCGCGACCTTTGGTTGGTTTTTTATTGGCCCACCCGGATTTTTGCGCGGCCAAATCAATCACATTGCGCATTCGGCCTGTGTCTACCGGATATTGATCCTGCGATTTACCATGATTCATGTAATCCTTGCCGAGCGCGATTTTGCGCGGTGAGCCGAGCACGTCCAGCAAATATTCGACGGAATCACGTTTGGCCAAATTCGCCAGTTCGTCTACGAACGAATGCACGGCGAAAGCCTGATAAACATTGGCTACGGAGCGCAGCCAGCCGATACGCACATGATTTTTCGCAGGGCCGTTTTCGGCGCGATGATTCGGAATATCGAACGGTACATCGTTCCATCCCATCATCATTTCGAATGGTTCGGCGTGAGTGGCTGCCGGATTAAAAGTGGTCCCAATCGAAGGATAAGCGACGCGTTGCAACCACGCAGTTGGTTTGCCATTCGCGCCAATCGCCGCCTTCATATACATCGCCGCGACGGAGTGATAGTAATCGAAACGAATGTCTTCCTCGCGGCTCCACGTAACTTTGACGGGCTTGCCGACGGCTTTGGAAAGCAGTGCCGCTTCGGCAACGTAATCGGGTTTTGATTTGCGACCGAAGCCGCCGCCGAGCAATGTCACGTTGCAAATAACATTTTCTTTTTTGATACCGAGAGCCTGCGCGACGGTGTCGTGCACGGCTTGCGGATTTTGCGTGTTGGCGTAGCAAATGACTTTGCCGTCTTTGAATTCAGCGACAGCGGCGACGGGTTCCATCGGCGCGTGAGCCAAGTGCGGCGCGTAATATTCGGCTTCGTGAATTTTGCCGCCTTTGGCAAATTCGGCGTCTACGTCACCGACGTTGCGCACAACTTTTTGCGGCTTGCGCACGGTTTCAAGCAATGATTGTTTGAATTTTGCTGAATCGTACGCGGCGTTCGGGCTTTCGCTCCATTCGACTTTTAATTTTTCACGACCTTTCGCGGCAGCCCAGGTGCTGTTCGCGATGACAGCTACACCGCCGAGCGGTTGGAACATGGTCGGGCCTGTGAGATCAGGAATTGTCACCGTTTGCGTGACGCCTTTGACGGCTTTCGCTTCTTTGTCGTCGAACTTTTTCAGCTTGCCGCCAAAGATAGGCGAGCGTTCGATAGAGGCGTAAACCATCCCCGGCATTTTCGCGTCAATCCCGAACATTCCTTTGCCGTTGGTGAGACTATTGCGGTCAAGTGTTGGCAATTCTTTGCCGACGTAACGGTAATCAGCAGATGATTTAAATGTGAGTTCTTCTTTCTTTGGGACGGGCTGTTGTTTCGCCAAAGCTGAAAGTTCGCCGAAGCCTATCTTCTTTTTCGATTTGGTGTGAATGACGAAATGATTCTGGGCTTTGCATTCTTCCGTTGGAACTTTCCATTTCGCAGCGGCAGCGCGTTCGAGCATAATGCGGGCGGTTGCCCCTGCTTCACGAAATGTGTCGTAAAAATCGCGGATCGAACAGGAACCATCTGTATTTTGCGAACCATATTTCGGATCACCGATGGCTTGTTCGAGTGTGACGCGGCTCCAATCAGCATCCAATTCTTCCGCCATTACAACA
>JANMKB010000381.1:0-2050 GCA_031371805.1 Blastocatellia bacterium
GTCACCGCCGAAGCATCGCGCCAGACGCGCCACAAGCTTCCAGGAGTCCTTGGAATGGCAAAAACGACCTACCCTACCAGTCAGGGGTGTTCGACGCCCTCATAGGCTCCTGGCACGATCTGGAGGGTGATGCAAATCAAGCGTTGCCACATTCAAAAATACGAGTTCCTTCGCGAATTTAGCTAACTCATCAGTGTACCACACCAAAAAACTTTCGCATTTATGCGAAATAGTTGCAGATGCATTCGGATGTGATACAATCATTTCCATGAAAATTAATCAAACACAGACCCCAAAAGACACCGCCATGACTGTCCGTCTTCCGTCTCAGATTGTCGGGATGCTGGAGACGCTCGCCCACGATACCAAGCGCAGCAAGGCGTATTTGGCGGGGGAGGCGATCACGTCCTACGTGGAGCAGAACGCATGGCAGGTTGCCCGCATCGCGGCATCGCTTGAGGAGGCGAAGTCCGGCACTCCAGGCATACCGCACGCCGAGGTCGAGCGCTGGGTCAAATCCTGGAACACCCCCAATGAGCTTCCCCGACCGGAGGCACACTTCTAATCCGTCATGGAGATTTCCTGGCGCCAGAGAGCGCTCGATGACCTTGAGCTCACTGTCGCCTACTTACTTTTACTTTTGAACCCCTGATTCACATATAGGTGTATTGTATGCAAAGTTGCGCGACCAATTATTAAGAATAAACAAGTGCTTGAATTCTTGGCACAGTCGCAGAAGTACTGAAAAACAGAATAAACTGATCAGTCTCTGATGAGTTAGCACTTAGTCAATTACGTTTACTTTTCCACCGTAATTATCAAAGTGCGATTTGAAGATTGTACAGTTGATGCGTTACGACTGGCTGATAGAGATTTAGAAATATGGGACCCGGTCGGAATTCGGACACAGCTAGAACAGCGCGGAATCACATTTGAATTGCAAGAAAGTTTGAGCAATTGATCTGCTCAAGCTTCTATGCAGATAGATCCCGATCTTCAGAATGTAGAAAAATTGATTAGGTATTTCATGCGAAGTACTCACATAAGCGAAAGCGTTATGCTGATGAAACCAGGAAACCATGGACAAAGCTTTATTGATGAGACAGTTCCATCCTTACTTGAGTATGGTGTGCTTGCAGAGATTGAAAATAAGGGAGTGGGTACTCAACGGTGATTCAGGTTAGGACTTCCACTACAACGATTAAATGGAGTAATTTCATCGGCAAATGGATACTTTCAGCGTTTTCTGGAATTGTGCCGTACCACAGTACAAGATGAGTGATGTAGTTAATGTGTAATATTTCTAAATTCAAGCTTTGATTTAAGTTTTAATAAATTGAGAGACAAAAAATTGAGGTGAAAATTTTATGCTCCGAAGAACTTTTATGATGAACAGCACCATTGCCCTTGCGGGAATGGCTGCCGCTCCGGCGCCGCGTATTCGGCTGATTACGCGGGGCGATGATTTGGGTTGTGCCCGCAGCCTGAATCTGGCGATTAAGGAATGTTCCGAAAAGGGCATGCTCAAAAATTGTTCCGTCCTGGCGGCCTCGCCTTATGTTGAAGAGGCGGCAAAGCTTCTGGCGAAAACGAAAGGTTTGTGTTTCGGGCTGCATACCGATCTGACTTCGGAATGGGACAATGTGAAATGGGGACCCGTTGCGCCGCGTGAACAGGTGCCGTCATTGCTGGATAGCAAAGGCTATTTGCATCAGACCAATGATGGCGTGAAGGCTTCCGCCAAAGCTGACGAAGCGTTGCTTGAATTGCAGGCGCAACTTGATAAATTGCGCAGGCTGGGCTTCGACATTAAATATGCCGATCTGCACATGAATACGGTGCAGGTCGTTCCTGATTTGCCGGACAGATTTGGTGCATGGTGTCGTAAGAATCGGTTGATTGACACGCGCAAAATTGGTGGGCGCTTAAAGTTGCCGCCCAGCAGTCCGATTACGCGCAAACATCCGGGCGATTATGTAGCTGATGTGATGAATGCGCTGAAAACTGCGGCGGATGGCGAATATCTGATCGTTGGGCATTTAGGCCACAA
>JANMKB010000410.1:0-20858 GCA_031371805.1 Blastocatellia bacterium
CGGGTGGTGGATTGCGCCCATGATCTTTCATCAGGGCGGCGGCGGCTTTGGCGGCAGTTCCTGGGGCAATGGCGGTAGCTGGGGTGGCAATAGTGGTGGTGGCGGTGGTGGCTGGGGCGGTTTTGGTGGCGGCAGTTCTGGCGGTGGCGGCGCAAGCGATAGCTGGTAATGATTATAAAGAGTAGTGCAAACTTTCCAGTTTGCGTGGTGACATAAAGCGACAGTGCAGGGAACCCGGCTTGCTCCGATTCGCGGTACTGTCCCCTGAGATGAAACAGATATGGATGAAGATTTGAAAGAAATTGTCAGTCGTTTGAAAATTGCCCATAGCGGGACGCTGGTTTCAATCATCGTTTATGGTTCGACACTGACTGATAAAACCAAAAGCCGGAAAGACGAAATCCACGTCCTGATCGTCACCACAAAACTGACAGCGGAGGAATTGCGCGCGGCTCGTCCGGTGGCAAAATGGTGGGTGGAATCCGGCTACAATTTGCCTGTGTATTTTACGGAAAAAGAATTCAAAGACTCGCTGGATGTTTTTGCGATTGAGTTTCGCCAGATGAAACGTGCCTATCGCGTCTTGCATGGCGCGGATTTACTTGCTAATAATAACGCTTCAAAAAAGAATTTACGCTTACAAACTGAATATGAATTACGCGGTAAGTTGCTCCGTCTGCGGTCACTTTATTTACCTTCAAGTGAATCGCACGAAAATCTGCTCAGATTAATGACAGATAGTATTTATAGCTTCGTCCAATTTTTTCGCCCCATCCTTGAACTGCTGGGTGAAGAGCCAGAGCAAAATCGTTTGGCGACAGTAAAAAAAGTTGGTGCGCTATTGCAGATTGATACATCATCGCTTGAGCGAATTTTACAATTACGGGAACAACAACTTACATTAACAGAAACGGAAAGCAATCATCTTTTCGCCAGCTACGTTGATTGTCTGACGCAAGTCATTGAGGCAGTCAATTCTCTATAAACCCTCAACTTAAGGAGACAGAAAAATGGACTTACTAGCGTTTCTCGTTTTAGGCTTAGTCGCCGGATTTATCGGCAGCAAACTCGTTAACAAATCCGGCAGCGGTTTGCTGATGGATATTATTGTCGGCGTCATCGGCTCGTTTCTCGGCGGCTGGGTTTTCAACAAGCTTGGCTATGCCGGCGTGAGCGGATTGAATTTGTACAGCTTGCTGGTCGCAGTCATTGGCGCAGTATTATTACTGTTGATCTGGCGTGCCATTAGTAAAGCATTGTAGTTTTTGAGGAAGTCCCTTGTCGCACAAAACAAGGGACTTCACTTCAGGTCGGGTTTGATATTGGTTATTTTTTCGCCCCTTAGCAGGGCTGTACCGGAGGTTAGCATGGGTAAAGGAATATTAGGAATTTTAGCAGTTATCGTACTTATCGCATTAATTATCGGCGGCATAGCGGTTGGCAGTTATAACAAACTTGTCGGTGTCCGTAATGGCGTTGATGGGAAATGGGCGCAGGTCGAAAATCAAATGCAGCGCCGCGCCGATTTGATCGGCAATCTGGTCGGAACAGTGAAGGGAATCACCAAACAGGAAACCGATGTGTTTGTGAAAATTGCCGAAGCGCGGTCAAAATTACTGGCTGTTCCCAGCGGTGATATTGATGGGAAAATGGCGGCGAACGAAAATCTTTCCAAAGCCATGAATGCCGGCGGATTGCTGGGTACAGGTGGGAGATTTCTAAATATTGTCGAGCAATATCCGCAATTAAAATCCAGCGAAAATTTTATGAAGTTACAAGACGAACTGGCTGGAACAGAAAATCGCATGGCACAGTCACGGAAAGATTATAACGAGTCGGTGCAGGGCTATAACACAATGCGCCAAACCTTCCCGACGGTGCTGATTGCCGGTCTGATGGGATTTCAGGACAAACCATTTTTCAAGGCTGATGCCGAAGCCAAAACTGCTCCGAAAGTGGATTTCAGTAAATAACTCTTCCCTGTGATTGGCAGGAAAATATTTTTCGTGCATGAGAAACTCTTTTTCCTGGCTGGAAAGTTCAGGCGCAATCATCTTCTTCGGACTGGCAATAAAATATTTGAAATCAGAATCCCGGCGACTAACGCCATCGCGGTCAAAATCATTCTGAACGCAGTTTCTACGCCAGGCACAATTTGTTTATCCAGTAATGAAGCAATGCTGTGAAACCCGATGCTGCCCGGCACGAGTAACAAAATTCCTGGCGCGAGTGTGACCGTTGCCGGGCGTCGTAACAGTTGCGAATAAAGCCTGCTCGCGACGCCAACGGTCAACGCTCCAATAAACGGCCCTAACTCTGCGCCTAAAATTATCGCTCCAATCCGACTTGCGATCACTGCTAAGACAACCACTAAAACAATCCAGCCACAGTCGCGCAAATGGGCGCGCAATAGCACGGCAAAGGCCAGCGGCACGATCAATAACGCCAGATATTCCGACCAGGGCGGCAGCGGGATTGATGCTCCGGTGCTTGCCGCACCAAAAATTAAGCCTGAAACTTTTGCGCCGAGCGTCACGCCGAAACCAATCCCTAAAAAAATAATCAGGGCGCTGCTCAGGCGCGAAGTTCCTGACACTAAATTTCGGGTCGTCAGCTCTGTCAACGCGACCGTCAGTGTAAATCCCGGCATCAAAATTATTAGTCCCGCCAGAGTCGTGATGAAAACTGAATATGGTCCAAAATAAATACTTAGAGTGGAAGCTAAAACCGAAGCGAAAAATGCCGCGACCGGCTCAAAGATTTTGCCGAGTGCCTGATATTTTCCGGCCAGCAAAGACAGCAAACCAATCAAAATTCCAACGCCGCCCGAAGCGATCATTTCTTTGACGCCACCGCCAAAAAATTGCGAGGAAGAGGCGGACGCTGCACCAAAGGCAAGCGTCGTCAGTAATTTTCCATACTCAGGTTTGGCCTGACTGATTTCGTCAATCTGAATTGAACCCTGGGCCGGAGAGAGGCGCTGATGCATAACCTCGGTCAGCACCTGATCGAGGTCAACTAATTTTCCTAAATTCAAATCACCCGGCTCAGCGCGAATCAAAAATGTCCGCTGGTTTTCAAGCTCGCCAAAACCGCAATAAATCGAAGTCGGTGTCGAAAAAAATTGTCCCTGCAAATGTAAGCGCTCCGCCGTTTGCTCCAGTAATTCTTCCAGGCGATGCGAGGCGTAACCACAGGTATGCAGAGCGCGTCCCAGCCGCAAAATAAAGCTGATGGCTCCCTTGTCATTGTGGTCATTTGGTGTTGCTGTAAGGGCGCTGTTCTGCGTCTGAATTGTTGCCATGAAAATCTCCATACCCAGTGCGATTTGATCTTTTGCCGTGCTTTCGTATACTTATTAATTACACCCTATTTCAACCAGACTAACAGAGCAACGAAAACCGCCCGGAATTAACGCGTTCCTCTTTTACTAACTTTTTCGTTGCGCTGAAACAACAAGGAATAAAAATGAAAGCTTTCCATTTTTCACTACTAAGAATTTTGCTCGTCGTCGCCATCGCTGCTCTGGCTGTTTCCGCTCAGGATAAAAAAGAACCTTCATCAGGTGAAGTCGAAGCCGTCAAAAAAATTAATGCGGCGAAAGATTTGCCCGCAAAATTTAAAGCGGCGGAAGAGTTCATGAAGAAAAATTCCAAAAGCTCGCTCCGTCCCAAAGTCGCAGACTACCTGGTTGGACAAATTGGCGATGTGACTGATGGCGCACAACGACAGGCAGCCATTGAAACTTACCTGAAAATGTTTTCCTCCGACAGCGAGAAAGATTTGATTTTGCCTGCTCAGGTTGACGCTTTGGCCCTGGTAGACAAAGTTGACGAGGCTTTCAAGCTGGCTCCCAGAGCGTTTGAGAAATCCCCTGACAATGTGATTTTGCTGACGCAGTTAGCACTCAAAGGGGGAGCGCAAGCAGCGCAAAATCAAACCCAGAATGCCGAGTTGACGAAACAATATGGCACGAAAGCCCTTGCGTTAATTGAAGCGGATAAAAAGCCTGCGGGAGCCACGGATGATTTTTGGAATAACTTCAAAAAACAATGGGTGCCGGAACTGTATCAGGCACTGGGGTTTGTTGCCTTTGCCACCAAAGATGAAGCCCAGACAAAAGTGAACTTTCAAAAAGTGATTGACCTCAATCCGACCAATCCGCGCAGTTATTATGTCCTGGGAAATATTGCGGATAACGAATATCAACACGCCGCCGTGGATTATAACGGCGCTTCAGGTGCCGCCAAAGCTGAGTTATTGAAAAAGGCGGAAGTGATTATGGATCAGGCGATTGATTACTTTGCCCACGTGGTCGGACTCACAGAAGGTAAGGCGGAGTTCAAGCCGGTGCATGATCAGGTTTTACCTGTATTACAGGAATATTATAAGTACCGCAAAGGCTCGCTGACTGGTTTGGATCAATTAATTGCAAAATATAAAAAATAATCAAAACGCCAAATCAGCCCGCAAAGATGGGCGCTAGCTAAAACAGCGAGGGCTGCTTTTCAAGCTCTGATGGCGCAACGACAGCTTGTCCCAGCAGTCGTTTGAAATGATTTGCCGACGCCGGTGAATGTCCCTGAAAGTGGTTATTGAAATAACCATAAATCGCCCTCACATTTTCTTGCAGTGGCTGGAAAGCTTCCAGCCACTGCGCAAATTCCTGCTCACGCTGAATTTGAACGTGTGAAAATTCGGTCAGCTCGCGCAGGCCCAGCCAGCGCACATACGCAAAATCTGCCGTGGGTTGCTCCACCAGTTGCAACATCGTTTCACGCGCAAACCATTTGCTGTCGGTGAGCGCGAGCGCGGTTTTATTGGCCTTGAGTAACGTCAGTAAATATTCGCCGACATCATCCAGCAACCAGTGACGATCACGCAACTCCAGCGCAAAGCGTAAATCTGTGGGCAGCAGCGGCAGAAATTTTTCGAGGGCAGGAAAGGAGCGCGGAGAAAAATCAGGCGGCATCTGAATCAGGATAATGGCCAGCTTTTCGCCCAGGCCGCGCACTCGTTCGCAAAACCGCCGTAATATTTCTTCACTGTTTTGTAAGCGATTCTGATGCGTAATTTCCTGTGGGAGCTTGAGCGAATAGGTAAAGTTTTCCGGCGCTCGTTTGTACCATGACTGAATGGCAGCCTCAGCCGGAATTGCATAAAAGCTGGAGTCAATTTCTACTGTCGAAAAAACCTTTGTGTATAAATCCAGATAATCACCAGGCCGTGCACTGCGTGGATAAAACGAACCATGCCAGTCTTCGTAATTCCAGCCCTGCGTGCCGATGTGGAGGTTAGCTTTTTCCATTCACTGGTTTTTCAGCAGTAATAGCTCAGCGCGTAATTTCTCAAGCTCAATTTCAGCCTGTTGTCGGGCCGTGGCTTCCGCGTTGGCACGTTGGTATTCCAATTCGGCGCGGGCGGCTTCTGCGTCGGCGCGAACAGCTTCGGTGTTGGCACGTTCAGCTCCGGTTGGAATTACGTTACCATCTGCATCACACCAGCGCAGCCACTCATCCTGTGTTCCTTCGAATTCGCCCTGCCAGAGTTGCAGGCTTAACCCGACTTCCGGCAAGGCAAAATCGGGACGGCGGCGATAACGACGACCGCCAAAAGTTAGCTCATGGACGAGCAATGGTTCGCCACGCAACACCCGGAACGGATCAAACACAACGTAATAGTAAATGCCCATGCGTCCATAGCGCTGCATTTTCTGATCCATCTCGTAGCCTTTGCGGTTTGAGACAACTTCGAGGGCGACTTCCGGGACCTTATCAAATTCCCAGATAAAGTAGGCGCGATGCTCATTCGCAAAATAAGCCGGATTCGGCTCGACATCCAGACTCAAAAACATATCCGGCGCAATCGGTGGTTGACGCGGCGAAGAAAAAATTCCCACATCTGAATCAGCCAGGAAAATACGCGCTGTGCTGGCGTCTTCCAGCACGGGCGGCTGCCACGAACTATAGAGCGGCTCAACCAGCAAACGGCGTTGCTTGGCGGAAAATAAATTGTCCACAGGAATGTCATCCTCCGTCACGAGCGCACGCGTCAGGGCGCTCAGGTCATACGGCAGATCAAATAAAGTTTCAGGCATAATGGCACCTCATTGCTGACGCCTCAGCTTAACATAATTTGAGTCCTAACTCTTCCAGTCGTATTCCATCCAATGCGCAGTTTCTTTGGCGACTTCGCGCCCAAGCAATTTATCTACGATGTGAAACGACAGATCAATGCCGGCTGAAATCCCTGCCGATAACATTATGCGACCATTATCAATAAATCTTTGGTCGGGCTGGATGACTGAATTTGGTGCGACTTCACGCAACAAATCCATCGCGCCCCAATGCGTAGTCGCCGCTAAGCCATCAAGCAATCCTGCTTTCGCCAATAACAAAGCTCCCGTGCAGACCGACATGACAATTTCTGCCTGTTGCGATTGAGCTTTTATCCAATCAAGTACGACCTGATTATTCATTAACGGACGCGTTCCGTAACCACCGGGAATGATTAAAATATCTGCTTGCGGACAATCATCAAACGTAAAATTTGGATTGACGCTGAGGCCGTTACGCGCAGTAATTGCGGCAGAAGTTTCCGCGACAGTAAAGACGTTAAAAGGCTTGTCACTATTGCGCGCGCCTGTGACCGCAAAGACTTCAAAGGGGCCGCAAAAGTCGAGAACTTCAACTTCATCGAAAATGAAAATAGCGACGTTTCTCATAGCTGTAGCGCAACCTTTCCAGTTTGCGATTTTCTCAATTAATAATTTGTCGTAACCCGAAGCAAGCTGGAAAGATTGCGCTACTTGAAGAATAGCTTCCCGAAGCGTTCTGGATTATGCGGGTTCGCTTTTTTCATCCCTGAATTGCTCCACATGCTCAGGCGGCGATTTGGTTCCGCACCGTCCCAGCGATTGAGTTGAATCTTCCATTGATCACCTTTTTTAGGAATAGCATTCAGGCTTTTGAAAGGAATTGCTACTTCCAGAGTCCAGCTACGATCCTGATCGGAGATTTGATTAAGCGTCCCCTTGATTGCAGTCTTCAAAAGAATTCCTTCAAGGTTTGGCGTCATGTCGTGTTTTTCAGGATACGAAAAAAAATAATCGTAAAGCACTCCACGCGCGTTCATCTCGAAGCCAAAATAATGATCTGCTTTCGGATTTGTATTGATGAAAATTTCTACGCAATCGTCTTTGTAAACCGGGTCATCATGGTTTTCTAAAACAGCCGTGATGTCGTCGTCTTCGCATTCGTAACCAACGTACAGATAATTTTCATCACGCAACAGCTTCACTGTCGTGCGCTGTTTTTTTCCGGTTTGAAAATCCCACGGAAACATCAAGACGACGGGAACCGCCTGTTTCCAGGCTTTTTCCGTGAGCTTTCCATCCACAGAAATTTTTTCTTTGGTGGATTTTACTTCGTAGCTGGGAACAGGTGGCAGCCCTGTAATTTCAGTGTATTTATCAGCCAGAGAAGCTGACGCGAAGACTGTGACGAAAAAAATGGACAATAAAATTTTCATAGAGTTACCAGACAACCCATCAGTCGAAATTCAATCTAATTTACCGACCACCGACCACCGACCACCGACCACCGACCACCATTTCCTACCAGTCAACGACACTGCCATCGTCCGCGTCGTAGCTTTCCTGATTTTTCCAATCGTGACCATACAGATCATTTTTCTTCATCAATTCTTCATCGAGTTCAATGCCTAAACCGGGGCCAGTCGGCAAATCTAAAAATCCATCACGCACCTTGAACGGGTTTTTGATGTAGCCTTCGCCCAGGCTGACCTGTTCCTGACACAGGAAGTTCGGAATCGAAGCAGCGATCTGTATTCCTGCTGCTAAAGAAATTGGGCCAAGCGGATTATGGGGGGCGACTGTCGCATAAAATGCTTCTGCCATTCCGGCAATAATTTTGACTTCGGTGATGCCACCGGCATGGCAAAGATCAGGCTGCAAAATAATCGAAGCACGTTTTTCAAGAATTTCGCGGAAGCCCCATTTCGTGAAAATTCGCTCGCCGGTTGCCAGTGGAATATGCGTAGTTTTTGCCAACTCCGCCATCCCCTCGACATCCTGACAATTGATGACTTCTTCAAAGAAAAACGGGTAGTATGGCTCCAGCGCTTTAATCAAAATTTTCGCCGTGCCGGGTTGAATCGCGCCATGAAAATCAATCGCAAGGTCGCCGTCTTTACCGACAATTTCTTTCAGCGCCGCGAATTTTTCTACGCAATTGTCAATGTATTGCTTGGTTTCGACAGGACGCGCCGGACGATCATTCAATTTTGCCGGGCCGCATTTGAAAGCGGTGAAGCCTTCGGCTTTCCGTTTTTTGATGTCTTCGGGAGTGCGTGCGTGCGCGTATACACGAATGCGGTCGCGCGTCGGGCCGCCGAGCAATTCGTAAATTGGAACGCCGAGTAATTTACCTTTCAAGTCCCACAACGCCTGATCAATTCCTGACAGCGCACTGGTCAAAATCGGGCCGCCGCGATAAAACGCGTGGCGATAAATTGCCTGCCAGTGATGCGCGACATTGCGCGGGTCTTTGCCAATTAAATACGGCGCAATTTCTTTGACGGCTTCGGCGCAGGTCAGCGCACGGCCTTCGGTGATGGGTTCACCTAAGCCGTAAATTCCGGCATTGGTGTGAACCTTTAAAAAGAGCCAGCGCGGTTTGACAAGGAAGGTTTCCAGCTTCGTAATTTTGACAATTTCCTTAGCTTTCGGAGTCACGCCTTGACCAGCCTGGCGCGGCGCTACGATTTCCTCGGAATGCGCTTTGGATTTTGTTTGGGCTGTGATAGAAGCTGCGCCAAACGTAGCAGCGACGGCAGATTTCAAGATCGAACGTCGATTAATTTTTGATGGAGTAAGCGGAGTTTTCATCGGAGTTCCTTTCTGATTGGTAGTTCACGAATGCACGAAAAGGCACGAAATGACCTCAATTAACGAAAGGTTATTTGGCGCGATGAGCTGTGATGTATTTCTCTGAAATAAATCTACGCAACAGCGAATTCAGTTTGTCGCCGCAACTCCGGCGATTTAAAACCGAGCACAATTTTATCTTTAGGAATTCCTGCATCTACTAACTCGTTGGCGATACCGTATTCTGTGCCATCACGTTGAATCCAGATTTTCCCATCAATAATCTCGACGTGAATTAAGCAGCCATGCACAAGTTTTTTATTTTCACGCCCCATCATCATCACGAGATAACGGTCAGCCTTCTCATCAAATACGGTGACGTTTGTAATCGTGCTGTTCAGATAGCGATGTCCGGCGTATTCATTTAAAATTTGGCGAATTAACTGGCGTTCGTGTTCCAGGTTATCCATTTGATTATTACCTCCTTGTCGGAATCAAAAACGATGAGTGGTACTTTGTATTCATCAAGTAAAGCACGTCCTAACTCTTCTTCAAAAACATCATCGTAAATTTCTTCATTTACCGCAAGAAACAAAACTTGCTCAGGGTCTTTACGCTTGAGCGCCATCAGGTAGACAAAGAATTGCCCAATAGATGGTTACTCATTAAAAAAAGATTTAATCCCTTGAATCGCCTGCCGTGTGCGTTCTTCATTTTCGATTAAGGCAAAGCGGACATACTCATCGCCTGCCTGTCCAAATCCAACGCCGGGAGCACAGGCGACTCTGGCTTTGGAAATTAATTGTTTCGCAAATTCCAGTGAACCCATTTTACGATATTCTTCCGGGATTTTTGCCCACACAAACATGGTAGCCATGGGTGGCGTGACTTCCCATCCGGCAGCGTTCAGCCCCTTGCACAGCACGTCACGGCGGCCCTGATAAACGCTGGCGATTTCTGGTACGAGCGCATCACAATCGCGCAGCGCAATAATCGAAGCAATTTGAATCGGTTGAAAAATTCCGTAATCAAGGTAACTTTTCAGGCGTGTAATCGCGGCGATGACCTGGGCATTGCCACAAATAAATCCCACGCGCCAGCCCGCCATTGAATAGCTTTTCGTCATCGAAAATGTCTCGACGGCGACATCTTTGGCGCCTTCGACTTCAAAAATACTGGGCGCTTTATAGCCATCAAAAACCAAATCGGCGTACGCTAAATCGTGAATGATGAGCCAGCCGCGATCTTTGGCGAGGGCGACGGCTTTGACAAAAAAATCTTTCGTCACGCATAACGTAGTCGGATTGTGCGGGAAGCATAAAACTAAAATCTTGGGTTGTTGCGAAGGCGGATATTCAAGTTTATACAACTGATCCAGCATCGAATCTGCGCCTTCGAGGACGTTGATTCTGATAAGTTCACAGCCCGCGATGGTCGCTGCGAAAGAATGAATCGGGTAGCTGGGATCAGGCACAATTACGCGGTCGCCTGGTTCTACGAGAGCCATTACCAAATGCGAAAATCCTTCTTTTGAACCAAGCGTCGCAATGGCTTCGGTGTCAGGATCAATATCCGCATTGAAGCGGCGTTTGTACCATTTGGAAATCTCAAGCCGCAGATTCGGAATACCTTTGGATTGCGAGTAGCGATGGTTTTTCGGATTCCGAGCTGCCTCGACAAGCTTGTCTACAATAGGTTCGGGAGTTGGCAAATCAGGATTGCCCATCGAGAAATCAATGATGTCTTCGCCACGCCAACGCGCTTCCATTTTGAGCTGGTGCGTGACGGCAAAAACGTATGGTGGAAGTTTTTCAATTAATGGAAATCTAAAATTCATAAAATACAGTAGTCGGTGATCGGTAAATGCCAGTGGTCAGTAGACAGTGGTCGGTTGTCGGTTTATTTTAGTAAGGCGTCACTGGATAAATTAACTGACAGGATGCCATGCACAATCAATCAGGATCAACCGAAAACTAATAACCAACCACTGTCTACCGATCACCATTATGAACGAAACAGAATTCAAAAATTCAAGCCTTGAAATTCTCATTCCTGCGGATGTTTTGCAAGCCCGCATCGCCGAACTTGGCGCAGAAATTGCCCGTGATTATGCGGGCCGGAAACCTTTGCTGGTTTGTGTCCTCAAAGGAGCAATGGTTTTTATGGCGGATTTAATTCGCGCCATTGATTTGCCGCTCCATCTTGATTTCATTGCGGTCTCAAGTTATGGCGCCGGCACACGCTCGACAGGTGAAGTCAGAATCGTCAAAGACCTTGATGGTGCGGTGGAAGGACACGACTTAATTTTTGTCGAAGATATTCTTGATACGGGTTTGACCCTGAGTTATTTATTGGAAAATTTCCGGTCACGCGGCGCTGCTTCCATCAGGATTGCCGCGTTGCTCAACAAGCCTGATCGCCGCAAAGCAAACATCGAATTAGATTATAAAGGGTTCGATATTCCTGATAAATTCGTCGTGGGCTATGGTCTGGATTTCGATGAGCGTTATCGTAATCTGCCGTACATTGGGGTTGTAAAAAGCGTTGGGTAAATTATTTAGTTTTCGATTTTGACCCACCGCTGGATTTGACGTTGAAGGTGATGACACCGCTGACCTGAACGGGCTGTCCCTCAAATTTAGCCGCCGAAAATACCCACTTTTTGGCCGCCGCCAGGGCTGGGCCAGTAGTTGCCGCCGGGCCATCCAGAATGCGCGCAAACACCACTTGTCCGGTGGTCGAAATCAATACTTCAACTTTTGCTTTTCCACCTTTAAGCTGCACGATTTCTTGTTTGGAAGCTTTTAATGCACCGCGTCCGGGGCCGACAGAAACTGCGCCTCCGGTTGCGCCAACGCCACTTGGAGCCGGGCTTCCATCTTCGGTTTTGACAGGTTTGGGTTTGGCAGTTTTGACGACAGGTAAAACTGCGCCGGCGCGCGTTAGTGGTTTCCCGCCTTCAAAGGTCGCAAGCATTGGGTCAACCATCTGCTCCTGTTCTTCCTCGGTAGTGGCAAACTCCCCGATCTGAATTGTCGGTGCGCCAAAATCATTTGTGGCGCCGTCCTTGTGGAATTTGATTGCTTGTCGCAAAGCCTTCAGCGCAGACTTCCTTTGTTCCTCGGCTTTGGCTTCGTCAATGGCAATTGCTGCTGCTTCAGCGTGCAGGAGGTTTAAAATATTGAAGGCTTCGGCATAATCCGATTTAATCGCTAAAGCTTTGTTGACGCTGGTTATTCCTGCCGTGACGTGTTCGTTGGCGGTGGCAAATTCTTTATCCGTCATTTTATAAACTGTTTTGCCAGCCAGCAGATTGCCGCGTTTGGCAATGATTTCATGCGACTGCCGCCATCGTGTCAGCGCAATCATATACGAGCAAAATGCCTTAACTGAATTTGTCTGACCTGGCAAATCTGCGCGGCGTTGAAATAACTCCCGCGCCTGAGCCTGATTGCCGAGTTGGTAAGCGGTCAGTGAGGCATAGCCTAAAGCATCATTATTGGCTGGTTCAAGCTTGAGCGCCGCCGCAAATTTTTTCGCGGCCTGGTCATATTTTCCTTTACGATAAAGTTGAATGCCCTGCGCGATGTGATCTTTGGCAGTGGCCGGAGGCGGAGTCGGTGGAGGCAGGTTTTGTACCGTTGCATTTGGTGGTGGATTCGTCGGGGCAGTTTGCCCGAAGCCGGAAAAATTGCGCAGACAACCAACAACTAAAATAACAACTAAAAAAAATATCCTGGGGGTCGGGCTAATTTTCATAAAATTCATTTCGTCAGAGTTCATTATCATCAGTGACTAAATTCTTTGCCTACAAATAACTCCGATTGAAGGGAATTGGCAATAGCTCAACTATTGTTACGATTTCGGTCTGACCTTGTAAGTTCGCCATTAACACCTCCGCATCAGGCGCAAATAAATCAGAAATCACCTGACGGCAGGCTCCGCACGGGCGCACCGGATAGGGCGCATCGGCGATGACGGCAATTCGTTGGAAGTCGTGGACACCTTCAGAAATAGCTTTAAAAATGGCGATGCGCTCAGCGCACATAGACAACCCATAGCTCGAATTTTCAACATTGCAGCCCGTGAAAACTCGTCCGTCGGCGGCTTCAAGCGCGGCTCCAACTTTGAAATTTGAATACGGCGCATGCGCGAATTCGCGGGCAAGATGGGCGATATCAATTAACTCGTTACTGGTCACTAAATGGTCACCTTCGTTAATTCTTTTTCGATTTGAGCGTGGATTTTTCCCGTAATCAAATCAATTCCGACTTCGTTGTAGCCGCCTTCAGGAATGATGACATCGGCAAAGCGTTTGGATGGCTCGACAAATTGCAGGTGCATCGGGCGCACTGTGTCGAGGTATTGCCCGATGACCGATTCAACCGTCCGTCCGCGCTCGGCGACATCACGCTGGAGGCGGCGAATAAAGCGCAAATCGTCCGCCGTCTCGACAAATATTTTCACGTCCATGGATTCACGCAACCGTGCGTCATTAAAAATCAGGATGCCTTCGACAATGACAATTTGTTTAGGCGTGACGTGTTTGGTTTCAACTTTCCGTGCGTGGACAGTGTAATCATAAATCGGCATCTCAATCGCTTCGCCGGCTTTCAGTGCCCGCAAATGGTTTGCAAACAAATCATTGTCGAGTGCGTCAGGATGATCGAAATTTACGTTTTTGCGCAGGCTTAGCGGCATATCGCCGAGGTTGCGATAATAACTGTCCTGCGGAAAATACACGACGTGTTCCTGCGGCACATTTTCCAGAATCCGCCGTGCCACAGTAGTTTTCCCGGAGCCAGTGCCACCACAAATGCCAATGATCATAATTTGGGTTTGGTCTTTGATTTTTGGACTTTGGTTTGTTTTCCTGTGCGTAAGCTTTTAAGCGGATAGCAAGCTGCCACTTTATCAAAAAAACAAAGATCAAAGCCCTAGGACCAAAGACCAATTTTAAAGATAAGAAATTACCTTTTTCAATAAGGCAATAAAATCGTCTGCCACTTCTTTGCCTGCCTGCATCACTTCGGCGTGATTGATTGGTTGATCCAGGACTCCCGCCGCCGCATTGCTGATGAGCGAAATGCCGAGTGTTTTCATGCCCATCTGGTTTGCCACAATCGCTTCCGGCACAGTGGACATCCCGACCGCATCGCCGCCCAGGGCGCGCAGCATGCGAATTTCGGCAGGCGTCTCATAATTCGGCCCCTGGAGCGCAAGATAAACTCCTGACTCAAGTCGCAGTCCGATTTCAGTCGCGCATTTTTGCGCGAGGCGCTGATATTCGCGGGCATAAACTTCGGTCATATCAGGGAAGCGAGCGCCGAGCCGGTCATCGTGTTTTCCTCGCAACGGGCTTTGAAACATCATGTTGACGTGATCTGAAATCAGCATTAAAGCTCCCGCATGAAAATTCGGATTAATGCCACCCGCCGCATTTGTGAGGATTAATTTTTTTACCCCCATTACGCCAAAAGCGCGAATCGGCAACGTCACCTCATCCAGCGAATAGCCTTCGTAGTAATGAAACCGCCCCTGCATCACCGCGACAGTTTTATGTTCGAGTTGCCCGATGACCAAATGACCGGAATGTCCCTCGACCGTGGAGCGCACGAAATCAGGAATGTCTGTGTACGGCAGGCTGATTTTATCTTCGAGCGTTTCAGCAAATGCGCCCAGCCCTGAGCCAAGTACAACGGCGATGTCAATGGGGCGTGCGATTTGGGATTGGATGTAATGCGCCGAAGCCTGGGCGCGGTCAAAAATTGATGAAATCATATTGGTTTCAAGTTTCAGGTTTTGAGAACTTAGTTTCGAGTTTCGAGTTTCGGGTTTCGCGGTTACAGAAGCCAGGTAAATTGTCTTTTCTCAAACGCAATCCTTAACGAATAACCTCGAACGGTATTTCCTCGAAACCCAAAACTCGAAACTCGAAACTTAATCCTTAGAGTAAGCGATGCCGAGCGCTTTTGGTGGCCTGGCACGACTGATAAATCCTGCCAGCACGACGATAGTTAGGACGTAGGGCACGATTTGGATGAATTGATTGGGGATGTTCACAGTCCCCTGCATCCGAATCGCTACGGCCTCAGCAAAGCCAAATAACAGACACGCAAAGAAAGTCCCGACCGGGTCCCATTTACCAAAAATCAATGCTGCCAGTGCGATGAAGCCGCGCCCCGCCGTCATATTACGCGTGAACAAAGAATTTTGCCCAATCGAAAGATACGCTCCGCCCAGGGCCGCGAGTGCGCCGGAAAGCAAAACTCCGGCGTAACGCATTCTGAGGACATTTACGCCTGCCGTATCTGCGGCTTCAGGGTTTTCTCCGACCGCGCGTAAACGCAAGCCAAACCGCGTGCGATAAATCACAAAAAATGTAATCGCTACTGCCAGCAACGCAAAATAAACCAAAGGGTTCTGATTGAAAATCGAGGCGAGTACAGGAGTGGTTGACGAATTGAATATTTGCCAGTCCGTGAGTGTTTGCTCGCGGGGTAATTGCGGCGTGTTTCCGGTGGTATCGAAAAAGACGCCACACAACAAAGCTGGAATGCCTAAAAATAAAATATTGATCGCCGTGCCGCTCACGACCTGATCGGCGCGAAAATTAATCGTCGCCGCCGCATGTATCGCCGCAACAAATAATCCCGCAACAATTGCCGCGCCCAGGCCAACCCAGGGATTGTGCGAATAAAATGTGACCAGGGCCGCTGTAAAAGCTCCCGCCAGCATTATGCCTTCGAGCGCAATGTTGATGACGCCGGCACGTTCGCAATAAAGCCCGCCCAGTGCCGCCAGAATCAAGGGCGTAGCGAGCCGCAGCGTCGAGGCAATAAGGGTGAAGTTGAAAATATTTTTCATGGTAGACGGTAGTCGGTAGACAGTAGTCGGTAGGCAGGAAATG
The DNA here is from genome assembly GCA_031371805.1 of Blastocatellia bacterium. GTDB lineage: Bacteria > Acidobacteriota > Blastocatellia > RBC074 > RBC074 > JAFDVL01. The sequence goes on from JANMKB010000410.1 coordinate 15,798, forward strand.
CTGACTACTGTCTACCGTTTACTCTTTTCAGTGCGTCAACGCATACATCACATAATTGACGCCGAATTTATAGGCCTCGTTCGTTTGTTCAATTGGCGCGAAGGGATTGTCTGACCACTGCCAGTAATCGCTCACATCGTTGTTGTAATTAAGAATCATCATCAGGCGTCCGCTGCTGTCTTCCAGCCCCCAGAACTCCGGCTTCATTGCACCGAAGTTCGTATAAGGCGGCGGCACGTCCAGCGTCTTGATGGAAAAAAAGCAATTGAAGACCGGATGAGAAAGCTCCAGTTTTTTTAGCGCATATTCAGGAAAAGCTTTTTTTACCTGCGGGACGAAGTAATCCCAGTCCTGCAAACGAAAATCATCAGCCAGAATAAAACCACCACGTAAACAATACTCACGCATCCCGGCTATTTCCTGGTCGCTTAGATTCATAAAGCCCATCTCGCATAAATAAGCGATGGGATATTTGTACAAATCAGGATCAGTGAAGCCGTAAATTGGTTCGTTGACTTCGAGGTTGATGTCTGTTTTAGAAAGCTCCGAAATAATTTTATTCAGATGGCGGCCAGCGCCCGGCCAGTCATGTGACCACGGCAATCCGCCATCTCCCAGATGCGTCCCGAATCTAAACATGCCAGCCGACATCCCCAGGTCAAACCTCAGCCGCGCCATAATGAAACGGCCTGACAAATCAGGCTGATCTTTCGGCACTTCGTAAACTGTCGGGAGGCCTTCGGCATTTAGCTTGCGGTGTTGTTGCTGTCCGCCACCGCCACGTCGTTGCGCAATCGCAACCGTAACCACCAGACAAGCCAGCAGCAGTACCGCGACCGTCAGCGGTAAGAAATATTTTGCTTTGTAAGAATTGATTAACCGCATCGCTTCTTCCTGCTTTCCTAAGCAAGCATTAATTTGCTCGCAACTTTAACAATAACTCCAGCGCTTTGCCATAACTCGGAGCCATTTCCAGCGATTGCAAAAGAGCCTTGCGCGACTCCGCTCGGTTGCCGTCGGCAAACAGCGCCCGTGCCAGATTGTAATGCGCTTCGGCTAAATTTGCAGGCTTTAATGCCAGCGCCACCTGATATTCCGTCATCGCTGCTTTTGATTCGTTGTGGTCAAAGTATAAATCTCCGGCCAAGCTGTGTAACGACGGATCAAATGGGTTGATATAGAAGCTGAGCTTTAACGCCTCAAGCGCACGGGTTTTGTCACCCAAAGCCAGCCGCAACTGCGCCAGTTTTTTTACCCCTTCGTAATCATTTTCATCAACTTTAAGCAACGCTTCAAGCGTGTCTGCCTGGGCTTGTTTGTCGCTCTGTTTTTCATAAATGCCAGCGAGTGTTTCGTACGCATTTCCTTCCCCCGCATAGTAAGGGAAAACTTCGATGGCGTGCTTTAAATAACCAATCGCTTTATTCGTGTCTTCATCTTTGAGCAGGGTTCCGGCTCGCAGGTTAGAGGCAAAATCATCGGGGTTTGCCGCGACGCCAGCAAGGATGGATTCTTTGCTCGGCTTTTCATTAGAGGGCGGACGTTTCCACAATGATTCCGCTGCCTTGATATATCTGCCGACTTTGCCCTGAATATATTCGTTGAAGCCTTTGTCAAATTCTTCATTCGATATTTTGAGCGTCGTTTGCAAAGCCGCAAGATTCTTTGTGCCTGCCTTATACTTCGCCAGCATTTCCAGAATTTTATCGAAGCCGTATTTGTCTGTAATAAATTCGCAAACCTGTGAAGCCTGAAAATAGGCGAGCGGAACTGAATCCGGCGTTTTAGGCCGCAAGAATCCGCCGTCCAAATCTGCGATTTTGAACCATCGCCCATCGGCGTAGGCTTTGAGCGTCATCACATTCCAGTCATCACCCCAGCCAGCGCGTGCGCGACGTTCTTCGTAAACGCTCAAGCCCTCAGAAAACCAGCGCGGAATGCGGTTGTCGGTTGTTTGCAACGTAATGACATGCGTGTATTCGTGCCAGAGCGTGCTGCCCCAATTGAACTCTCCGGCCTTGCGTGCGGAGGGCGAATCAAGCGTGACAACCTGACCAAAACAAACCCCCAACGCGCCAAGTCCCGGTAGCCCCAAAGTGCGGACCGCGAAATCTTCATGATTTTCGTAAATCTCAACCGTGATCGGAGCGCGAGGCGTAAATTTGTATTTTGCGCTAAGCGTTTTCAAGGCTTCATCAAGCAAGCCACCCGCATAAGGCGTAATCGCGGGATTTTCTTTGGCGGAGGCGCGAATGATAAATGATCCTCGGTTGATGGTTGGATATTCAGCCAGCACATCCAGCAAATCCAGTGTGTTTTTCGCTCGCACATTGAACGGGTCGCCTTTGAATCCGATTTCCATTGCGGCACGGCCTTCGGTAATTTTTCCCAGCCGTGTTAACGCGATGCCGTAATTCAAATGGGCGTCCCATAAATTCGGCGTGAGTGTAAATGCTTTTTGCGAAAATTCTGCGGCTTCGGCATAGCGTCTGGTGTTGGTCGAAAAATGCGAGAGCGTTTCATACAGTTTGCTGTACTTTGGATTGATGGCGAGTGTTTTTTGTTGCTCGGCTTCGTACTCGCTTTTGCGATCCTGCAACCAGAACAGCGCCGCTTGCAGGGAATGTGCCTCCAATGAATTCGGATTAATTTTCAGCGCCGCCGCCAAATCTTTTGCGGCCTCATCAAAGTTTTCAGCTTCGATCCGCGTCCTTGCTCGGAGGTTATACGCCGCTACATAATTCGGGTTAATTTCCAGCGCTTTGGTAATTGCCGCCTGCATTTCCTCGCCGCCTTCGATTTGTTTGTTTGCTGCTACGCCCAGATGAGCGCGGGCTGAATTCGGATTAATTTCGAGGGCGTCTTTGTAAAAATCTGCGGCTTCGGCGTAGTTATATTTCGACGTGTACAATTCGCCGCCGACCAGTTGCGCTTCGATAGATTCTGAATCTTCGTTCGTCGCTTCAATGACCACGTCGTTTGCATCTTTGTATTTTTCCAGGTACGTCAGCGCCTGGGCAATCAACGTATAGTCCGCAGCTGATTTTTCATCTTTTGAATTATAAATTTCCGTGAATGATTTAAAGATTGGCGTCGCAAGTTCCTCTTTGCCAGTCAGCACGAACAATTCAGCCCGACGTAAATCAGCGCGATGTTTGGGCGTCCCTTTGGCGGTTTTACTGACCTTCTCAAATTCGGCAATGGCTTCTGCATAACGTCCCGTCGTCGCGTACACTTCGCCCAGCGCAAGCCTGGCAGCGGGACTGGTGAATTTCTTCGCGGCGTCTTCGGCTTCTTTGTATTTTCCCGTTTCGAGATAGGCGCGGAGCAAGCCAGCCTGCGCTTCATCAGGATTTGCCGCCAGCAAACGATTGAAAGCAGTGATGGCTTCGGCATATTCACCTTTTTTTAAAGCTTCCTGCGCTTCTTCGAGCGTCGGCGCCTGGGCGGCAGCGCAGGCGGCAAAAAGAATGAGCACACCTGAGAAAATTGAAATAATAGAGTTTGATTTTATTGCGTGGATAAATTGACGAAGCATAATCCTGACTTCCTCCTACTTTTGCTTTGCCTTAATCTTCTCGTTCAACTCCGCCAGTTGAATTAATAATTTTTCCAACTCCAATTCATATTCCTCTGCTTTCAGGCTGGCTTTGCGAGTTTTCAATTGTTCAACTTCGCCCTCAAGACGAATGCGATCAGCATAAAAATTTTGCAACTCTACATCGCCGCCTGCCAGTTGATACAGCAATGAATCGAAGTAAGTAAGTTTAGCGAGGCTGCCATCGCCTTCACCAGGTTTTTCGCTGCCCTTGCCATCGCCGTTGTCGTCAAGCATTGCGTGTTCGGTCACCAGGCGATTCTGCTCTTTGAAAAATCGTTCGGTTAATTTGTTGGCGTACTCAAATGCTTCGAGCACGGAAATCCGCTGGTTTTGATCGGCATCGGATTCTTTGGTATTGAGTGCAGCGATGAAATATTCGGGAAAATGTGTAGCATTCGTTTCCTGCCCGCTGCGTGTCGCCGTGATCGTGATATGACCTGACCCTGACAGTGGCTTGATAAAATCCCCACTCGCGCTGGTTGTGTTGACGACGATCACACGCTTCGATGGCAATGCTTTGATCAGCGTGCCGTATTCCGTTGCCGTAATGTCGGGGCCAACCAGATTAAATTTCGCTACGCCACCATCCGCCGAACCGTGTCCGATGAAGAAAATAAAAACTGTGTGATCAGGTTTGCAATTGCTGCGCAGTGCCGTGAATACTTTGCGCACTTCCACTGCCGTAGCTTTTGCCTGCTCGTTCGATTCCGTCAGCGTTGTGACGTTTTCAGGCGCAAAACCTAATTTGTCAATTAAGGCCCTGCGCAAATCCCCTGTCCATTTGGCGAATTTTTTAGAGTATTCCTCTTCGCCGCTGACACCGGAGATTATCACCGCAAATTTTGACGGATCAGGGACAGATTTTGGCGGTGGTGTAGCAGTTGCACTGGGCGGCGTAACAGCCTGTGCGGCCTGCGTAGGTTTGGCTGGTTGAGCGCAAGCCGCCGCAGTCAGGCAAAGCAGAGAAAAACCTGAGATTAGTATTCTAAACGTATGCATGTTTGCCCTTGTGATTACTTGCCGCAAATTGTGACTCCTGGATAATTGTTTTATCGCTCGCGGTGCGCCACCTAAGAATAGTTGTAAACGCCCTCCCAATGCAAAGCAGCGGACGCTTCGCCGCACTCAGCAGGTAAATATCCGGGACTGTACTGCGAGCCGTAGCGAGCTATTCGGTTGTTGTGAAGGTTATTGGTCTATGCGGTTTTGCGGATGAGGGATTTTCTAAAATCAATCGTGGCGGATAATCAATCTCCCCAACTGTCCCGCTCTGCTTGTCTGTCGGCATCAACTTCTGCGCGTATTCTGGGAACGTGACCACGCGTTTTCTGGTGCGCCCAAATCTCGGCAATCACTTCATCGTGTGGACGCGGATGCGAAGGCGCAAGCGGTTCGATTGATAACCTAACCTTCATCGGCCTGAGCGGTAATCTTTCGTCCAGCGTTACAGTTTGATCGTC
>JANMKB010000623.1:0-1887 GCA_031371805.1 Blastocatellia bacterium
GTGAACAACGGGTGATGATGGCGAGTCCAGAGGCCGAGCGATTATTGATGAATGGAAGTTCGCAATCTTTGCGCGGTGAAATTCTGAGCGAAGTTTTAGATAAGACTCATCCATTGATGATGTTAACTGCGCGGGCGTTTCAGGCGGGTCAACCACGTGAAGAAACACTGACGTTGCTCACGCCGGAAAGCCATGCGCAAAAGCTATTGGCCTCAGTGCAGGTTTTTGAGGAAAACGGACAACTGGCGGGAGCGCTGCTGACCCTGCGCGATTTTGAATCGCTGAAGCGCCTGGAAACACAGCTTGATTACGCGACGCGGATTGCCGCGCTCAGCCGCATCACTTCCGGCGTCGCGCACGAAGTCAAAAATCCCCTGCACGCGATGGTGCTCCACCTGGAATTATTGCGCGCCAAACTTGAGGCCGGACGCGATCCCGGCACGCACGTCGAGGTTTTGATTTCCGAGGTCAATCGCCTGAATCGCGTCGTCCAAACCTTTCTTGATTTTACGCGCCCTGTCCAAATGCAAACGCGCAAATATGATGCGAATGAATTGCTGCGCGAAGTGATGCTGCTTGCGCCGCTCAACCCCGACAGCAAAATTCAGGTCGTAACCAATTACACCAGCGAGCCGCTGCTGATTGAAACCGACATTGATATGCTCAAACAGGCTTTGCTTAATATCGTCATCAACGCTTGTCAGGCAATGCCCGCAGGCGGAAAGCTGACGCTCACAACCGCACGCATCAACAATCATCAGGTGGAAATGATAATCAGTGACGAAGGCGAAGGCATCCCCGCAGAGATGCGGGAACGGATTTTTAATTTGTATTTTACGACCAAAGAAAAAGGCAGCGGCATTGGCCTGGCCCAGGCCTTTCGCGCGATTCAAATGCACGGTGGCAATATCGAGGTGGAATCAACCGTCGGGCAGGGAACGAGTTTTAAAATTACGCTGCCAGTTGCTTGAAATTTCTAAGGCAGAAACACGCACGCAGTAAGTGTGCAACATGCCCTTACTTCGTGCGGGCTTCCTCCTTAATTATTTTGCCGGCGTGATTGTCACATTTTTGAACATTACTTTCGTGTGATCGCCCTGCAACATAATCGGCCCGGCTTCGCCTTCGTTGCTGTCAATCGCTCCGCCTGTAATGCCAGGAATTTCCTCATTTTCGATAATCGTCTGCCCATTCAAAACAATCGTCACGCGCCGCCCAATCAACGTAATATCGAAAGTCTGCCACTCACCCGGTTTCTTTGAAGCATTCACATTTGGCTTGAGAAAACCATACACGCTGCCCATGCGCAAAGGATCAGCCGCTTGTCCGTAAGCGTCATTGATTTGGACTTCGTGGCGTCCGCGCAAATAAATTCCACTGTTGCCCGTCGGCACGTTATTGAATTCGACGTGCAATTTGAAGTCAGTAAATTTCTGGTCGCTGATGATGTCTGCGCACGGAGTTTTATTTGTCAGCGAGCCGTTTTCAACCGACCAGCAATTGGGATGCGCATTGGTGCGCGGCTTCCATCCGGTCAGGTCTTTGCCATTGAAAAGTTGAATTGCTTTGCCCCAGACAGGTTTTGCAGGGCGGCGCATTTCAGGAGCCTTAACCGCCGTCCAGCTTACCGTCTTACCCGTTTCATCCTGTGCCGTGCCTGCTAATTTGTCGCCATTCAGTTTGCCCGTAAAAACGAGTACATCCGGCATTCTTTCATACTGCTTCGGAATCTGAATCGTTAGCTGTCCGTCTTTATATTCGGCGGAAGTCGCATAGCGATTTGAGCCGAAATGCCCGACAAACCGCGCCATGATTTCGGTTTCCTTGCGATGCTGAATTTCAAACCACGAAGGAAAATTTAAGCCGTCTGCGCCTTGTACGGTGACA
>JANMKB010000429.1:0-3720 GCA_031371805.1 Blastocatellia bacterium
ACGACAATCTTTTTGCTAACCGTATCAACTTCAGGGCAAATATCATGCGTCAGGGGAATCAGGTATTCGCGCTCGTCTCCCCTAACGGTCAACACCGGAGCCGCGCCATAATCGTTAACCTTGACAACATATCCAAGCATTCGATCATCTATAGTGATGACCTTACAACCTTCCAGATCGAACAAATAGTATTCATCTGCTCCCAACTCAGCTAATTCATCGCGGCGAATAATAAGGCTAACACCTCGCAATTCTTCAGCTTTGTCAGGCTCATCGTAACCAGCGAATTTGAGAAGTACCCGATTCTTATGAAAACGGAATCGAGTTAGTTTCAGCAAACCAATTATCTGATTATCCCGCGCAATCTCAACCTCATCAATTTCGTCAAAGCGATCCGGGAAATCAGTCAAAATCTCCGCGATCACCTCACCGCGAATCCCTTGTGGACGCAATACCCGTGCGATACAAATCAGTTCATCCAAGTCTTTTGCAGCAGCTTCTGAATTTTGTATAAGTGCCATTGATCTTGCCATTCGGCACGAAAAATTTATTCCAAAATTTCAAGCACGAAGCGTTTCTTAAGTTTCGTTCCAGACGCTGCCAGGATAGTTCTAATCGCCCTTGCCGTTCGTCCCTGTCGCCCAATTACCTTGCCTAAATCGCCGGCAGCAACCCGCAATTCAAGCACAGTTTTCTGGTCTTGTTCGACCTCTTTGACATTGACCTCGTCCGGGTGATCCACCAACGCCCTGGCTATCAACTCCACGAGTTCCTTCATGATCTAACCTCCACAATAAGCTGAAATGAATTGTCTTACGCTTCGGTTGCGGGGGGAATAGGTCTATCCGGGACACAAACCGGGAAAAGCGTTCAAATTACGTCGGGGCAAAAGCTCAGACAATTGCCTCGGGCGCAGGCTTATGTTTACGAATCAAACTCGCCACAGTATCACTTGGTTGCGCTCCGCATTTAATCCAATACTGAACGCGTTCGTGATTGAGCTTTGTATCATTATCTTTCAGTGGATTATGATAACCCACGATTTCAATAAAGCTTCCATCACGTTTACCGCGCTTCTCGGCTACCACAACACGATAAAAAGGACGCTTCTTAGCTCCCATTCTAGTTAATCTAATTGCTAACAACTTTATTACCTCCAGATCGAAATAAACGAATCATCTTCGCTTTTTCTTTTTACCAACCTTGTTTTTCTTCTTACTACCACCAATTCCACTCAGGCGGCGTGCGACTTTTCCGCCTAAACCGCCAAACATGCCACCACCCATCATTTCTTTCATCATTTGCTTCATTTGCACGTACTCCTGAAGCATTTGATTGACCTCATTGATTGAGGTGGCGCTGCCGCGAGCAATACGCTTGCGCCGCGAAATATTAATGACGGTATGATCATTGCGCTCTTTCGGCGTCATCGAATTGATGATCGCTTCTGTCCGCTTGAGCTGCTTTTCCATCTGCCCCGTCATTTCCGGCGTCATTTTGGGCATGCCCTTCAACATATCAATCGGCATCAAACTCAGTAAACTATCAAGTGAGCCAAGCTTTTTCATCTGCCCCAGTTGATCGCGGTAATCTTCGAGCGTGAATTGATTGCGCTCGAATTTTTCCTGCATCTCCTGCGCTTTTTTCTCGTCAATCTCCGACTGCGCTTTTTCAATCAGCGACATTACATCGCCCATGCCCAGAATGCGAGAGACTATCCGATCAGGGTAAAAAGGATCAAGCGCATCATACTTTTCACCAACACCAACGAATTTAATCGGTTGCCCGGTGACCTTTTTAATGGAAAGAGCCGCCCCGCCTCGGGCGTCACCATCCATTTTGGTCAGGATCACACCTGTTGTGCCAATCTGGTCGTGAAATTCCCTGGCGCTCTTGACCGCATCCTGCCCAGTCATCGCATCCGCTACAAACAGCGTCTCAACCGGTTGCATCTCAGCTTTAATCTGACGCAACTCGTCCATCAGCGTGTCGTCAATATGCAAACGACCTGCCGTATCAATCATCAGCGTGTCAAAACCAACCTGCTCACAATGTTTGCGCGCCGCACGACACAATTCCAAAGGATCGTTTATCCCCTCACCAGCAAAAACCGGAATCCCAATCGCTTTGCCGATCACAGCCAGTTGTTCTCGTGCGGCAGGACGATAAACATCAACTGATAGCAACAGGGGATTACGACTCTGATTTTTTTTCAGCCAGCTTGAGAGCTTGCCGGTTGAGGTCGTTTTACCTGATCCCTGTAAGCCAACTATCATCACGCTATTTGGGCGTTTGGGTGTAAAGAGCAAACGTGATGAAGTTCCGCCCAGCATTTCTACCAGTTCGTCATTAACTATTTTGACGACCTGCTGACCAGGGTTAAGTCCTTCCATTACTTCTATGCCAACGGCTTTAGACTTAACTCTTTCAATGAAATCTTTGACAACTTTAAAGTTAACGTCGGCCTCAAGGAGCGCAATACGAATTTCCCGCATTGCCATATCAAGGTGTTCAGGCGTCAGGCGACTTTCGCCACGCAAATCCTTGAGAACCTTCTTAAGCTTATCCGACAACGCCTCAAACATATTCAACTAGCGTAATTAAAGCTAAAACTGCACCTTACACAAAAGCGGTAAGAATAGAAAATGAAGCTGGATATGTCAAGAAAAGCTTCGACTATACGAAAAATAAACCCAGATCTTTCGTCATAACAACGGCAACTTGACAGTGAATGTAGTGCCTTGTCCCAAATTACTCTCGGCACTGATTTTCCCCCTGTGAGAATCCACCACCCATTTAACGATTGATAGCCCCAACCCAAACCCCTGAACAGTCTTGTCACTGGTGCTGCGCGAGTGGCGGAAAAATCGCTCGAAGATATGTGATATATCCTCCGCCGGGATACCACGTCCGGTGTCGGAAATTTGTAAAACGGCGTCCTTGTTTTCCTGCCTTAAGCTCAATGTGACAGTTCCTCCACGCGGCGTGTACTTGATGGCATTATCCAGTAAATTCAGCAGCATTTGTTTTAATCGCTGCGTATCACCGTAAATTTTCAAGGGCGTCACAGCGGGCGCTTTGAAGATTAGGCGCTGCTCTTTTTCCTCTGCCAGGGGGGAAAGATATTCAGCCGTCTGGGCGCATAAATCATCAATATTCATTGGCTCACAATTCAGGATTGACTGGCCAGCGTCAGCGCGTGCCAGCAACAACAAATCTTCCACCAACCGCGAAAGGCGAATAATTTCTTCCAGATTTGAGGTCAGCACACTACGATATTCTTCCGACTGGCGTTCGCGGCGGAGCGCAATTTCAATGTCCCCACGCATTACAGCCAGGGGAGTTCTCAATTCGTGCGAAGCATCGGCGGTAAATTGGCGCTGACGCTCAAAAGCTGCCTGCAAACGTGCGATCATGCGATTAAAAGTCGAAGCTAAACGACCGAGTTCGTCCATTTTCGGCGGGACATTTACTCGCCTGGAAAGGTCTCCCGCTTCAATTTCTTCTGCCGCCCGAGTCAAACGATCAACGGGACGCAAAGCCTGATTAGCCAAGAGTAAGCCGCCATAACTGCCCAGCAACAAGGCTGCTGGCCCAGCGAGGGCAAGCAGGATCAGTAGTTGCCGCCGCGCCTTTTGCAAGGGGCTGAGCGATTGCCCCACGCGCACGAAATAAATTTGCCCCTCCTGATCTTTGACCCGTTGGGTCGCAAGGCGAATT
>JANMKB010000624.1:0-16397 GCA_031371805.1 Blastocatellia bacterium
TGTCCGCTGGAAGATCGCCTGTTTTCCCGTGACCCGGTGTTGCACATTTCTGAATCTTTATGCTTGCAGCTAATGGATTTGATTTGCTCGCCACGATTTTGTTGACGGTCACGGTGATGCTGGTGGCATTTTTCGACCTCCGCGAGCGGCGCATCCCCAACAATATAGTCTTTCCTGCTGCGCTTACCGGCCTTATTTTAAATGGGCTTCGTGGCTGGGCTGGGCTATGGTTTGGCGGTAAAGGGTTACTGGTCGGTTTTGGGTTATTGTTTATTCCTTATTTATTCAGAGTCATGGGAGCTGGAGATGTGAAATTCCTGGCCGCGATTGGTTCGTTTGTCGGAGTTTCCGGGGTTGTCAGAGTCTTGCTGTTGGCTTTAGTGATATATCCCCTGCTGGCAATGATTTTTATGATCCAGCAACGCAAGGTGAAACTGACCATCAGAAGGTTTGGTATCTTGACCAGCAGGTTTTTTGGTGTTCTCATTCCTCCTTTCAGGTTGTATGCTGAACGACTTAAAGCATTTGATGATGAGGAAATTGATTCGGCAACCTCGCCGTTTGGCCTGACGATCAGTGTTGGGACATTGATTGCGTTGTACACGACTTTTCTGGCATGAGAAACAAGCGAAAAAATGAACGCGGACAAGCCATCGTTGAATTTGCCCTGGTAATGCCGATTATTATTTTGCTCCTGCTGGGAGTCGTTTTCTTCGCCATGGCCTTTAACCTGCAAATGGTGCTGAATGGGGCGGCGCGTGAGGGAGCCAGAGCCTGGGCCAGTAATCGCGGCGATACCAGCCCCTGTCCCGCAACCGCTGTTGTCAGTACAGGGACATCTTTAACCTGCGATCCTGAAATAACAGGCAGCGGGTTCTATAAAAACGTCCGACCGCTGGTCAGGAAATACATTACGGATAACGGTTACAGCGTTGAGGGGAATACTCTTTTGCTGCCTGATGTGCTGGTTTTTAATTCTGAACTTACGGCAGCTGAATGGAATCAAAATCCCCAAAGCCTGGAAGATGCGACCAAGGTCAAACTGACTTTGACTTACTTCTACAAAATTCCTTTTGGCAGTACTGACATACCGTTTATTGCGCTCAAGGCTTCATGCACAGTCAAACGAGGTTCCTGAACCGTGCTGTTTAACTTGCTTACAGTGCCGTTACACCATAGAATCTGTTGTCATCTTTGACCAGTAAGCAAGCTCAGAAGCGCAAAGCAAAAGTTGAGTGTCTCTTTTTATGATTGTAGTTTTGCATAATTCAGCCACGCACAAAACTTTTGGCCGTCAATCAGAATACGGACAATCTATGGTTGAGTTTGCCTTTCTGCTACTCCCTTTTTTGTTTGCTACGATTGCAGTAATTGAAATTGGTCGCGCCTGGTCGGTCAAACAGGCGATCACCAATGCCGCACGCGAGGGCGCGAGAGTTCTGGTACTACCTTATGGCGAAAGGCGAAGTTGTCCTGACATTGATTGTTCCAGTGCCGCCGGTGTTGAAGCTGCCGCACGGAACACGACAAAGTTTTACCTGTCGAGCGCGGGCATTGGCACTGAATCGCCAATCACCGAAATAACTCTGGTCCGAGAGGTGCTTGATAGCAATGGGGTTGTCACCACTGAACCATTGGGGGCTGAGCCGCAAAGCGGTGATCTCGTTGGAGTTAAAATCCGCTATGAGTATTCCAGCATCCTGCAGGGATTTTTTGCGGCGGATACGGGCATGATTAACCTCGGCGGAATGAGTGTGATGCGGCACGAATAGAATTTGCCCGGTAGGTTATTGCACATTAATCAGCGATTTTTTATTGAGAGGAACCCGAATTTATGAACAGGCGATTTTTATTTGCTTTGGCTGCCGCTGCTCTCTGCGGATTATTAGCCATCTTTATTGCGCAGAGTATATTAATTAATAAAGCGAAAACGGCTGGTATTCAGGATGAAGTCCAAGTCGTTTTTGCCAAAGTAAAAATCCCTGCCAATACTCCGATTACTGAAGGCCAATTGGATTATGGTCAAATCAAGAAAACCATGTTTGCCGAGGGACTTTTTACCGATAAGAAAATGCTCGTCGGTAAATTTGCCAATACCGACCTTGAGCCAAAAATGCAGATTCAGGCAAGAAATATTTCATCTTCGGGCAACGGGAATTTGGGGGCGCAACTGGATAAAGACAAACGGGCGATGACCATTCGCGTGGATGAAGCCAGCAGTGTCGCCGGTTTTGCCTCGTCAGGGAATTTCGTAGACGTGATTGCAGTGCTGACACCAGGCGGAAATGCGCGACCTATTTCCAAAGTCATTGCGCAAAACCTGAAAGTTATAGCGAATGGTCGGATAACGCAGGCTAAACCTGAAGACCAGGCCAGAGTCGGCAGTACGGTAACGCTTGAAGTTACGCCGACGCAGGCAGCAGGGCTGACGCTGGCAATGCGCGAAGGAATTTTACATTTAATTCTCCGCAATCCGACGAATAAGGAGCTTGAACCACCGATTGACGTTGTTTCTGCTAACTATGTGAATGAAGCCAGGGTAAAAGCCACGCCTGTTCAAGCGGCGAACTTTCCTCCTCTTCCGTCACCAACTCCGAGGGGCGACCCGACACCACGGCCCACTATAACTCCCAGCCCTGGCCCCAAAATGATTCAGATTAAAGTGATTGAGGCAGGCAATAAAGAGACTACTCAGATGGTCAAACAATAGGTTTCCCGCAGAAAATACTTAGGAACGAATTATGAATAACCCACGAACAATTTGTCTGGCTAAGGTTTGGGCATCGTTAACGAAACCACACTGGCTGTTAATTCATTGTCTGTTTTTTGTCATGTTTCAAATCAGCAGTTTGGCGCAGGAACGGCAAACTCTTCAGGTTTCATTTGCGCGTGACACGAATCAGCCGATTAACATTGATCTTTTATACGGTCAGTCGCGGATTATTGAACTGGATGATGAACATGACACGCTGTCATATTCCATCGCCAATGTGATTACTGTCAGCTCGCTCACCTCAAAATTAATTGTCGTCAATGGAGCCGGAGTTGGGCAGGTGGATTTGGTTGTGCTCAAGAAACGCGCTGCTCCTTCTGACCCGCAACGGATGCTCGTTTTTAATGTCTTTGTGCAAAAAAACCTGACCCTGATTGATAACAAAATCAAGCTGCTTTATCCGAAGGAAAATATTGAACTGAGCCAGATCAATGATTCAATTGTTTTATCCGGCAGTGTGACGCGCCCGGAAATCGCCAAAGATGTCGAAACCATTATCACGAAGGCAGGAATTAAAGATGTTGTAAACCTGATCAAGAGTCCAGCGGTGGTCACACAGCAGGTTGAACTACAGGTCAGGATCGCTGAAGTCAATCGCTCAGTAGCCAGAGAAATTGGCGCGGCTTACGGGATTATGAATCAATTTTCGCCAGTATATTTGAACCCTGGCGGGGCCGCTCCTGCTCCACGCGCTAATGTTGCAGGCGGTTATAGTACATCTCCTACAGGCTTGAGCAGGACGAACAATCTGAGCCTGACGGGGGCGGTAACAAATATTTTCCTTGGACGGCCTGATTTAACTTCGGCATTTATAACTGCACTCCAAACGCGAGGAGCATTTAGGACTTTGGCTGAGCCAAACATCATCACTTCCAATAAAAAAGAGGGCAAATTTTTATCGGGTGGATCGTTTCCCATTCCACAGATTACTTCTGCGTCAAGCGGACAATCCGGCTTCTCCGTCAATTATCATGATTACGGAGTTAAGCTGGTTTTTACACCTACTGTTGTAGATGAAAACCACATTGGTATCGTCATGGAAACTGAGGTTTCGAGTATTGACAGGGCTAATGGAATTAATACGGGTGGAATTGACGTACCCAGTTTTCGGGTCAACAGCGCTTCGACCTCGCTGGAGTTGGCGGACGGTCAGAGCTTTGCTATCGCAGGCTTATTGGATAACAGCGAAAATATTAATTATTCGCTGATCCCAGGGTTGGGGAATATTCCAATTTTGGGAAATCTGTTTAAGAGCAAATCTTTTCAACGAAACGAAACCGAGTTAATGTTTCTTTGCACCGTCAAATTAAAAGAGCCGCTGAACCCTGACGCGATTCCTCGTCTGCCTGGGACACCCGCAACGAATTTGCCGGCCCAGCCGAAAGCAAATAATTCCACCAGCAATTCTTCTGGTACGGAACTGTCACCAGTTCCAACGCTGCAACCAAATAATCTGGCGCTGCCTTCCGCTAATTTGCTGGAAGGAATGTCCGGGCATGATGTCCCGCGCAAGACTCCCGCGACAGAAAAAGTCACAGCCAAAGCGACACCAAAAACTGATAATTAATTTTTCAGAGTTATACGCCGGATGACACATCTCAAGCAACGAACGAGAGAACGCGGGACTGTCCTGTTATTGGCGACGGTGACGATTCTGGTCGTCGTCGGAATGCTGGCGCTGGCGGTGGATATTGGCTATCTGATGAGTGGGCGCGGACAGTTGCAAAACGCAGTTGATGCCGCAGCCTTAGCCGGAGCGCAGGGCATCCGCACTGCGATTGAGCCAGGTGGGGCATCTACGGAGCGCAACCGGGTTATTCGAAATCTTGCCAAACAGTACGCTGCACTCAATTCCGTAAAAAAAGTGGGCGATACCAGTAGTATGATTTTGGATGATAGCGAGGTCAGCATGGATTTTCCGGCGGACTACCCTGTCCATCAGCCGCGTGTGACGGTTAAGCATCGGACAGCCTTACCAACTATTTTTGGCAATATTTTCGGTATTTCAAGTATGACCGTGAGCGCCGGGGCCATTGCCAGCACGACCTTTGTTGATGGTGGGACAGGCATGATCAGCGGCTGCTGGCGACCACTTTTGATTCCCGACAGTTTTTACGATCAGAATCGCAGGGTGTATGCGATTAGTGACAGATCAGGCAGGTATACTGATGGCAGTACCTCTCCCACGCGCTGTAATCCATCCGGGCCTTGTAATGATGTTGACAGATTGCCGCAATCAGGTGATTTCTATATTTCTCGCTTTGCCTCAACCAATGCTAATTCAACTCGTAATGCCGCGACCGACTTTCTGGGTAGTGTCACGACCGGGGTTCCAACTGGCGAGGCTACTGGAATCAGAGATGCGCAG
Source organism: Blastocatellia bacterium (assembly GCA_031371805.1). Taxonomy (GTDB): domain Bacteria; phylum Acidobacteriota; class Blastocatellia; order RBC074; family RBC074; genus JAFDVL01. The sequence continues at coordinate 5,142 of JANMKB010000624.1, forward strand.
AATTTGAGTGACTTGAAATATGTCAATGGGATTGAGACGGGCAGAAATTTAATTGGGCAACGGATGGTGTTGAAGGGGAAAGGAAGTGACAGTGCCGGTATTCCTGATTATCGAATTATTGATTTCGTCGGCAGTGGAATTAATGGCGACTTTCCTTCTGATCCGGTGCAACAAATTCAGCGCGGATGTTGTACCCCTATCCGCGTTGGTCAATTAGTGCGGGTCTTTACCCCGGATGATAATGCCTCTTTATACGATAATTTCAGGGCTGAGCTGTTCAGGTTTTACACTGCCAACGGTTTTTCTCTCCCAACCCCTGAGTCTACTCAATACCGCTATGCGCAATCAAGGGATTATCCAACGCCTAATGCTAATCCATTGGTGATTCCGGTTTTGCTGTGTAGTCCGATAAAATTTGGTGACACCAAGAATGCGGGACAATTTTATGTTACGAATATCGGAGCATTTTATTTGGAGGGTGTCTCGTCTTATGGAGATTTACAGGGGCGTTTTGTGCGTGAAGTTATGACGGCTGGCACTTCTTTACAACCACAGGATGAAGTCCCAAACGCCAGCCTTTTACCGATCTCGGTAAGTTTAACCAGATAAGCGTCTGCTTTGCTCTACGAGGTGTTTTATCCGATTGTAGTTTGGCGTTACTTCGGCGTATAATTCGCCCTGGTTCACCTCACACAGGCAATGGCGCAGACCTTAATTAGAGGCAGCATTAACTATCAGGATAAGACAAGAGCCGGCTCGTCTTCCGAGCTGGTGCAGGTGAGGAATAACAGTCTGTGATTAGAAGTATTTCAGTCGTCATTATTGGACGAAGTTTGACCCAGCAGGAGCGTGCGCGGATGCGTAGCGCAGTTGGTGTACCCATTTCGATTGTGGCTGAGCTTCCCAATAACGTGCAATCCCTTGAGCAAATCAATCGCTTACGCCCGCATGCCGCCCTGGTGATGCTGAATGGTGATTTGCCCAAAAGTTTGCAAATGGTTGAGCGGCTCAGACAGGAAATTCCTGAGACTGCGGTGATTTGTTCGAGTGAGGAAACTTCGTCAGATATTATTTTGCAATCCTTCCGCTCCGGGGCTAACGAATTTTTACACCAGCCGCTTGATGAAATTGAAATTAATAAGGTTTTTACTAAACTCGAACAAGCCCGTTTGCGTGTGACTGAGGATGGTCAGCAGGGGCGTGTGATTGCGGTCTATTCAAGTAAAGGTGGTTGTGGCACGACTTTTGTCACGGCCAATCTGGCGGTGGCGCTGTCACGGATTGGCCGCAGCCCGGCCACGATTGTTGATTTGAATTTGCAGGCGGGAGATCAACCGACCTATCTGGGCATCGAAAGCACTCCGTACACAATTTACGATGTCGTGCGAAATTTTGATCGTCTGGATTCAGATTTACTCAAGAGTTATCTGACGCCACGCGGCAAGATGATTTCGCTGCTTGCTGCTCCCACGGAAATTGGCCGCGACGAGGATGTGCGACCTGAACATATTACGCAAATCATTACGATGCTCAGAGCGCAACCCGGCTATGTTTTGATTGATCCGCAGCACTCGCTGAGCGAAAACACCATCGCCGCTTTGGATTTGGCGGATGACCTGATTTTACTGGTCACGCTGGACATTCCCTCTATTCGCAGCGCCAAACGCGCCTTCGACATCTTCCGGCGTTTAGGCTATGAAAAGAGCCGCATCAAAGTTGTGCTGAACCGCTACACGAAAGCTCCTGAGTTTGAAAGAGCGCAAATTGAGAAAGTGCTGGAGCATTCAATTTACGCAATTTTACCCAACGATTACAAAGCTGCGATTTCCTCAATCAACATGGGCGAACCTCTGGTGCAATCGAAAACGCAAACCCGACTGCAAACAGAATTTAATAAACTTGCTGCGCAAATCGCTGAAATTCAGACTGAAGATGATCCGCTCCCGGCCCCACGGAATGGCTGGTTTTCATTTGGCAGAAAATGATTTTGAGTATTCAGCCGGACGCCACACCTGATGTGAGGTGTTTTTAACTGTTCGGCACCTGGTTTTTATGGCTTCGCTAAAAGATCGTCTTGAACAACCTGCTCAAACCCGACGCGGTGGTAGTACCTCAAACGAGTTCCAGGAATTGAAAGCTCGTGTCCACCGCATCCTGATCGCCAAACTTCCCCACGCACAATTAGAAGCTGCTGAAGCCTCAGACCGAATAAAAATGGTCAATGAGCGAATCCTTGTGATCCTCCGCGAAGAGCGGACAGCACTCAGCGCGATTGACCGGGAAAGATTACAAAGTGAAGTTTACGACGAGCTTTTTGGCTTCGGGCCATTGGAGCCTTTACTCGCCGACCGCACCGTTTCCGATATTCTGGTCAATGGCTATAGTAAGGTCTACGTTGAGCGCGCTGGACGCCTGGAAAAAGCTGAAGCCTCATTCAAAGACAACGATCACTTGTTGCAAATCATTGATCGTATCGTTTCGCGGGTTGGGCGCAGAGTTGATGAATCTTCGCCGATTGTGGATGCGCGCCTGCCGGACGGTTCGCGTGTCAATGCAATTATTCCTCCTTTGGCGCTGGATGGGCCTGTACTTTCGATTCGCCGTTTCGGAGTCAACCCGTTAACCATTGACAACCTGCTGCAATACGAAACGCTGACGACTCCCATGATCGAATTTCTGGATGCGTGTGTGAAATCGCGGCTGAATTTACTGATTTCGGGCGGCACGGGTTCAGGCAAAACGACTCTGCTCAATTGTCTTTCCAAATTCGTCCCGCCGGACGAACGTTTGGTCACTATCGAAGATTCAGCGGAATTAAGATTGCAGCAACCACACGTTGTCAGGCTCGAAACCCGACCGCCAAACATTGAAGGACGGGGCGAAATCTCGCAACGGCAACTGGTCAAGAACGCGCTTCGGATGCGCCCGGATCGGATCATTGTTGGTGAGGTACGGAGCGAAGAAGCCATTGATATGTTGCAGGCCATGAACACTGGTCACGAAGGCAGCATGACTACTATTCACGCGAATTCGTCACGCGATGCTTTGGCTCGACTGGAAACGATGATTTCGATGGCAGGTTTGCGGCTTTCCGATAAATCTGTCAGGCAACAGATTAGCGCGGCAATTAACCTTGTCATTCAAGTCACCCGGCTGGGCGATGGTGTCCGCAAAGTGATGAGCATTTCTGAAATCGTCGGGCTGGATGGCGAGGATTATATTTTGCAGGACATCTTTAGTTATCGCCGCACCGGATTCGAACTGGGCGGAGCCATCAGCGGAAAATTTGTGCGGCATAATACGCGTCCAGGTTGTTTGGAAAAGCTGCTGGTCCACGGTTACGATATGTCCTATATGGCTTTGGCCGAATACTAAATTGTTATGGAAATAGCCGTCATAATTTTTATTGTCCTAACGTTTATTTGCCTGACGCTGGCGTTTTATTTTTATGTCAGCCGCGATCTGGAAAAATATCAACGGCGGGTGGAAGAGCGCCTGCAACGGCTGATTGACGAACGCGGCGCGGCAACAGTCAGCAAACGCGATATTCAGGAAATCAAGCAGGAGTTGTTAAGTGAGGCTCCTAAAATTCATCAGCTATTATTGCGATTCGAGATTTTTAGCGAATTACAGGCTATTTTGCGGCAGGCCGATTTTACCAGGATTACTGTTTACCGCTTTGTCGTGATTAGCCTGATCATCGGATTTGTTGTCGGGACAATTCCTGGCTTATATGCGCGTTCACTTTTTGTGATGTTCGTCACGACAGTTATGGTGAGCCTGTTTCCCCTGTTTTTCGTGCTGAGTCGGCGGCGCAAACGCTTCAAGCTTTTTACGGAACAATTGCCCGACGCGATTGAAATGATGATTCGCTCGCTCCAGGCCGGACATAGTTTTAGTTCGGCTTTACAGGCAATCGCCACAGAAATGCCCGATCCTGTTGCGCGTGAATTTGGCAAGGCTTATGAAGAGCAGAATTTAGGTTTGAGCATGAAAGTGGCGCTGGAAAATCTGGCAGAGCGCTTGCCCATTATGGATTTGAAATTGTGTGTGACCGCGATCCTGATTCAACGCGAAGTCGGTGGAAATTTGACGGAAGTGTTGTCCAATATCAGCCATACGATCCGCGACCGTTTCAGGATTCAGGGGGAAATTCGCGTGAAAACTGCGCAGGCCAGATTATCGGGTTATATTGTCAGCGCCCTGCCTTTTATTCTTTTCTTCTGGATCAATGTGGCGAACCCAAAATATTTGGAATCGCTTTATAATCATCCGATGGGATATTACATTTTAGGGGCTGGCGTCATGATGCAATTCATCGGCTGGTTGATTATCAGCCGAGTCGTTAAAATTGAAGTCTGAGCATAAGCTATAATATGGTTCTGTTTTTTTATTTCACCATTATGATGACCTTCATCAGTTCGGGACTGGCCGTGTATTATTGGAATGTGCGGACAATCAGCCCGCTGGATGAGCGGTTGCGTGAAATCAATCCAAAGCTGGATCGTGAATTATCGCCTCCGCCCGTAAGCCGCAAAGTTAATCAGGCCATCGTTGAGCACGTCGCCAAACCGGTTTACCGCTTCGCGCGCCCCTCAAATCGCAATGTCCGACGATTGCGGCGGCGGTTGATGAAAGCAGGATTTGCCTCTGAAAACTCGGTTTCTGTTTACACTGTACTGCGCCTCGCGGCAGCAATCATTTTGCCCATCGCCGCTTTTTTCTTTTTAATTTCCATTGGCTATGACTTTAATTTTCAGTTTTTTTCGCTGGTTGGCCTGGCCGCAATTTTCGGACTTTTCATTCCGTCATTTGTGCTTTCGCGGCAAATTACCAAACGCCAGCATAAGATTACCCGTGCTTTGCCAGATGCGATTGATTTAATGGTCGTTTGCGTTGAGGCCGGGCTGGGATTGAATGCCGCCTTGCAAAGGGTCGGGCGCGAACTGGAACTGGTCGAGCCGGTGCTGGCGGGTGAGTTGGCAATTACGAATCGTGAAATTCGCGCCGGTAAGCCGCGTGATGAGGCGTTAAGAAATCTGGGTGATCGAACGGGTGTGGATGACATCAAATCTTTGGTTGCGATGCTGATTCAAAGTGATCGTTTTGGTACGACTATTTCCGCGTCTTTACGCGTGTTTGCTGATTCAATGCGGACAAAACGGCGGCAACGAGCTGAAGAAATGGTCTCCAAGGCTTCAATTAAGTTGATTTTTCCGCTTCTCTTATTTATCTTTCCCGCGCTACTAATTGTACTTTTAGGTCCGGCACTAATTATGCTCTATCAGGCATTAGACCAGTTAGCGCGTTAGCTTCTTGTCGCCATTTGCAGCGGTCACCCCCCAGTACCGATTATTTACAGATTTGGAAGAAAAACTAAAGATTGAGGAGTGAACTTCCTCGACGACATAGATATTCAGGAGATGCCCCATGTTAATTTTGGCTGCGTACATGCTACAAGCAGCAGAAAAAGAAGACCTCACGCTAAATTATATCATCCTCGGCGTTTTGCTGGTCATCGCCGCCTTTCTTTTCTTTATCGTGGTGAAACGAAGGATGCGCGAACAGGACGATGATTACGATATTTGAGTATTGTTAACTTGAAATTATATCAACGAACCACCGGAAAATGTCTGGCTGAAAATGTCCTGCTGGCGAATACTGCCTGGACTCGGTTGCGAGGATTAATTGGGCGTCAAGCGCTGGCGGAAGGAGACGCCCTCTGGTTGCGTCCATGCAATGGCATTCACACTTTTTGGATGAGGTTTACGATAGATGTGATTTATCTTGACGAACATCTCCGCATCGTCAAATTGATTAAAAACCTCCGACCATTCCGCCTGGCACTCCCCAGCTTGAAAACCTTCAGCGTCATTGAAATGCCTGAAAATTCGATTGCCAGACTTGATTTACACCTTCAGGATCACTTGCGAATCGAAAAATAGCGCCTGACCAATTCTGTCAATGTGCCGGATTTTTCTTGCCTAAATGACTGATTAAGTTGAAAATATCTTTGTCTCTCACATCAGTTGTCATCAAAGTTTATTCTTTGGTTTGTAACCAACAGCTTCCTGCCCCGGAAACTAGCAGAGGATAGGTCAATATGAATAACAAGCTTCCCCACAATCGTGTCCAGAAATTTGTCTTAATTTTTTCAGTTGCGATCAGTATCTGTGCCTTAACCACTTTCAGCCTTTCGACGATTAACTTGCAGGGTTTCGTCAATCCAGAAGATTTTACTACTGCGCAGGCTTTTGATACTGCGTCTCCAGGCGAAGGCTCACCTGACTCTGGTCAGGCGAAAGCGAAAGAAGGACTTTCCTTCAAAAAGATTGTCACCGCTCCGGTTCGTTTATTCGCCCGCTTATTTCGTCGTGGCGATAATCCAAATCTGGCAAAAACGAATAATCCGAGCGCCAATAACCCCAGCGAAGCCAAAGGTGGCGTGGCGGTGGTAACTGCCATCGAACGCGAAGCGGCATCAATGTTTGATCAGGCAGTTGAGTTGCACGATAAAAAACAACTCGACTCTGCCATTGCTAAATTAACCGCGGTGGTGGGAATGCAACCGAATAACGCCGAAGCTTATAACCTGCTCGGTGTTTGTTACGATGAAAAAGGACAGTTCCAATTATCCCAGGACGAGTACAAAAAAGCGATCAAGTTGGAACCCATCAATGCACGGTTCCTCAATAATCTGGGGTACTCATATTACCTGAGCGGGAATGATAAGCAGTCCATCAAATGGTACGCAAAGGCCTTGAAATTCACACCTGATGATCATCGCGTGCAAAATAATCTGGGGCTTGCCTATGGACGCAAAGGCGAATACGCCAAGGCCAGAGTAGAATTTGTCAAAGCCGTCGGCGAACACGGAGCTTTATTGAATCTGGGGTATCTTTACAATCAACAGGGACGCTACCAGCAGGCGATTGAGCAATTTGAAGAGGCCTTAAAACTTCAGCCCAATTCGATGATTACGATCAACAGCTTGTCGCAGGTTTACAATCGTGTCGGACGCGCACGGGATGCGGAAATGCTGAACGAGAGCTATAAGAAGTTGGCGAAATCCGGGGCTGCTGCGCGTGAGCATACCGCCGAACAGAAAAATGAGCAGGAGAAGGAAGAAGAATAATTGTGAGCTTTAGTCCTGTCACCGCAAAATTATTATTATTGGTAATCGCTCTGTGCTGCCTGCTTTCCGGCGGCACAGTTGCGCTTGCCAATGATTTGAAATTGCGCGATGGAGAAATCATCAAAGCGGATGAAGTGTGGGAGCGCGATGGGCAAATCTGGTATCGGCAGGAGCGCGTCACTCGTTCAATCCCTAAATCTGAAGTACTGCAATTCGGTGAGACTCAGGCCAGTTTAGCAAAGAATTTATCATCGCTGAAGTTAGCGCCTGTGCGCAAATCAAAACGAGGAAACGCCGCCCTGTCAACTGCTGCCAGCATCACTCCAACCTTGTTAGTGACCGCGACTCCCAACGTCCATGCCAAACCTGTGACGCGGATTATTTTCAAAGATGGAACCACAATTGATGCTGATTCAAGCTGGGAATCGGACGGGAAAGTGGGCTACCGCCTGGGCAATATGCTGGCCTTTATTGAAAAAAATGAAATTGCAAAAGTACTGCATGATTATGTTGCTCCGCCACCAGATGAACCAATAATTACCGCATCACGGGATTTTAAATATACGACTGGCCACCTCGGATTAGATCAATTGATTACCAGTAATGCCGCTCGCCATGACGTTGATCCGTTATTGATTTTCTTTGTGATGCAGGCGGAATCAGGTTTCAATCATCGGGCTGTTTCACGCGTTGGCGCACAGGGTCTGATGCAATTAATGCCTGGCACGGCGCGGCAATTGGGAGTCCGTAATATTCATGATCCCGGTGAAAATGTCGAGGCCGGAACCCGCTATCTGAAAAACTTGCTACAAAGATTTTCAGGCGATGTGAACCTGGCGCTGGCGGCCTATAACGCAGGCGAAAATGCTGTTGAGCGATATGGAAATCGAATTCCTCCCTATCGTGAGACAATTAATTATGTTCGGCGGATTAGCTGGGCCTACTATCGCGCCAGACAATAATTTTCTGGAGTTACTTATGAAGCGGATCATTAGTTTTTCAATTTTCATCCTCGCTTCACTTTGCCTGCAATTTTCCGGCTTCGCGCAAAATTCGCGCAGTGCAACGCAACCTGCCAAACCGACAGCAACCAGTAAACGCGAAGTTTTGACGAATGAAGCAATCATTAATCTGGTCAAAGCTGACTTCAAAGAAAAAACTATTCTCTCCCTGATTCGCACTTCGCCTGTCGCGTTTGATATATCTTCGCAAAAGCTGATCCAACTCAAAAAAAACAAGGTCAACGAAAACGTTATCAAAGCGATGATTGAACGTGCGACCAGTTCCGCTGATTTGTCGGCGCTGAAAGATGATGAATTTTTCCAGCCCGACGATGAAGCGTTTTTCAAGCAGTCGCCAAAACTTGACTTGCCGGAAATGAAACGCAAAGACGGACGCAGCAATGACGATTTAGCGACCGAAAAGGAAACCAATATTTTTGGTTCGCGCGCTGGCGGTCAATCAGAAACTCGCAGCCGTGGCGGATTAGGCGGCGAGCATTCCGGTTCCAGCGAAATTGGTGGCTCCGCGACGATCCGAATCATAAAACCTCCGACCGAAGGCGGTAGCGAACCAAAACTTGTCCGGGCGGCAAAACTAAACAATCAGGCGATTATTGATATGATCCAAGCCGGTTTTTCCGAAGGAACAATTTTACGCAAAATCGAACTGACGCAGGTTGAGTTCGATGTGTCGCCCAAAGCCATCGCTGAATTACGTAAAAATCGCGTCAATGACAAAATCCTCAAAGCCATGCGCGATGCGATGGATGAGAGCAAATGAAGTGATGAAACGCTGGTTCGTGATAATTTCAATCCTTGTCATTTCGATTCCGCCTGCGCTTGCCCAATCCCCCAATCCCAAAAAACAACCACCAGCAGAAGCCGAAGCAACCCTCAAAATTGATACGCAGGAAGTGATGCTGCCTGTTTCTGTCCGTGATCGTGCCGGGCAATTTGTGACCAACCTCAAAGCCGCAGATTTTAAAATTTATGAGGATAATTCGCTGCAACCAATCACGTCCTTCACGCTCAAACAAATGCCCGTCAACGTCGTTTTGTTAATTGACACCAGCAGCAGCGTGACGAGAGAACTGGAAGATTTCAAACAGGCGGCACTGAGTTTTGCGAACAAGCTTGACGCGCAGGATCAGCTTGCGCTGCTTAAATTCGATGACAAAGTTGAGTTGGTAATGGATTGGACAATGAATCGTGCGGCCTTGCGCAGAGCCTTGCATCGCCTGACCACCGGGATGTTTACCGATTTCAATGATGCGCTGTGGTTGACCGCCACGGAACAATTCAAGCAGATCACTGGACGCAAAGCGATCATCGTTTTGACGGATGGCATTGACAGCGGGCGCGGTCTGAAAACTTCTGAACAGGCGTTGCGAGCAGTGCTTGAATCCGAAGCGCCGGTTTATGCCGTGAGCAAAACCGAGATTCAACGCAGCATTGAATCTCGCAATCTGGAATATTATGAAAAAAATTATTCCCTGAGTTCCAGCCGGATCAAAATTGATGGCTTAAAAATGTCGCTGGCGGCGCTGGATCAGGGCGAGCGTTGGTTGACCAGATTAGCCGAAGAAACCGGCGGACGAATTTTTTTGCCCGCAAGATTTGAAGAACTGGAAGCAGTTTATCAACAGGTAGCCGACGAATTACGCAACCAGTACGTGATTTATTACACGCCCAATAACAGCCAGCGCGATGGTCGTTACCGCGCCGTTCGAGTGAAGGTCAAAGATACGAATTACCATGTAACATCGCGGCTGGGTTATTATCCACGCTAAATTAAATTGCAATAAATTTTTCGCCCGCCACTTGACAGCGTTTGCCTACCCTGTGTTATGAGCTTGCTTATCTCATTATTGCCGTCCAACATTCTCTGCCGATGATGTTTGCCGCACTAACATAATGAGCGATTACCTTGTGCATCTTACCTTTGAGGTTGTTTTTTTCTCGCATCGTGAACGGGTTGTGCGGGTATCTGTGATTAGCTCAGATGCCTGATCATCCTTGTTACAGCTGCCATGCAGCGCTGAATCAGTTTAGCGGCGCAGCAGGTTTACTGCTCGGTATTACCTCAACGGAGATCCACAAAATGAAATTCCTCGGACGCAGGTACAACTCTCATTTCAATGTTTTAGCTAAACAATTCTTCTCCATCGCCTTATCGTATGCGTTGATTTTCGTCAGCGTGACCAGCGTTTCCCTGACGACGGTACGCGCACAAACAGTGGGTCAACCGGACACGCCGAAATTAACAACCAGTACCGGCGAAGCGGTATTGCGGACAACTGAACCTCCCATCAAGAATTTGCCGACCCACGAGGAAATGAAGCGCAAGGCCCTTGAGACAGACGAGGTCGTCAAACAGCACAAAGTAAAACCGAGCAAGAGAAATTGCCCAAAGCCGTCCGCTGCCGCCCGGATGATGCGGTGTGTCAGGAGTACTGGAGAAAGCAGGGCAAGCCCTCCTCCAACATCAGCCTGCTGACACCAGCGGAAACGCCCATCAATTCCCTTGCCAACCTGCTGGCGCTGAATCAAAATCCCTTCGCCAATTGGTTGTCTACCAACGATGCCCCGCAAGGCTTCGGCACATTGACGGGAACGTTTACGGGCCGCTGACTGCCACTGCCAATCCCAATAATCTGAGTACGGAATACCGCGAACTTTCTACGACTTCCTACAATCTGCCGACGACGACAGCGGTGGTGCAAACCGATTGCCCGCGCTTCACGACGCGCACAGATTACGCCGCCGACTGGGCGAGCGGTGTGACGACCACCTATAACCGCAGCGGTAATTACGGCGAAGTCACAACCCCCGCTGGCACGAAGGTCAGGGAATATTATCAGTTGGCAACGACCAACGCTGAGTCGTGGCTGGACGGACTGGTGTTCAAAACGGAACTGAGTGACAACACTCCCACCATCAAACGCACGACGCTGACCACGTGGGAACAGGTCGGTGGCACTGCGACGTGGGGGCCGCGTGTGACCGATGCGACCGTCACGTACAATGAAAACGGCAGTGCTAGATTTTCGTCCTTTGTTTATGGGAGCTATAACCTGCCGCTGGAGAGTTACAGCTTCAAGGGTGCAAATGCCAGCGGGA
>JANMKB010000465.1:0-4606 GCA_031371805.1 Blastocatellia bacterium
TAAATTTCTGACGCTGCTGACAAATATTTTGTACAACACGATCCTGACGGATATGGAAACGTGTTACAAAGTGTTTCGCGCTGATGTGATCAAAAATGTGCAGATCAAATCGAACCGCTTCAACTTCGAGCCGGAGATCACCGCCAAAATTCTAAAGCGCAAATATAAGTTGTACGAGATGCCGATTTCGTATTATGGACGCGATTTCAGCGAAGGCAAAAAAATCACCTGGCGCGATGGCTTTAGCGCCGTGTGGACGTTGATTAAATATCGGTTTGTAGATTAGGTAAGTGTTGACAACCCGGCAGGGAGGTATTAAAGCTAACAACCGCGCAATTGATCCCCTTGGCAACCTGACTTGTCGGTACGGCGATTCGTTACATAACTCCCACGCTGGTAAATAAAATTTCGCGGAAGTTTCCAGCCTTCTTTTTTGACCTGCACTTAATTAGCTTTGTTGTTGCAGCCATTCCTCAAAATCCAGCAAAATCTCATATTGATCTTTTTCGTTTGATTTATTCAATAGGCTGGATAAAGTTTCGGCAGTTAAAAGCGGAAGCGATTTGCTGCGCTTAATTTTTTTGTACTCAGCATTTTTCTGCAACACATACATTTCAAAATTTTCCCCATCGTAACGCCAAATCTCTTTGACACCAAAGGTCGCGTAAATCTCGAATTTTGCTTTTGAGTCGTGATAAATATCAATTTCAAGCACAATGTCCGGCATCGGATTAGTGCTGAAATCAATGCGCAGTTTGTTCGGCAATTTGTCAGCAGATTGAACGTAGAAACATCCGTCAGGCTCAATGCCTTTCAAATCTTTGCTGACTTTTATGGTTGAAGATTTATAGCAAAGAATCTTAACTTTGTTCCTAAAACTTAGATGTGTGATAAAGGTTTGAACCAAGGCTGAGTAGTTTTCCTGCAACGATGAGAGGGTCATAATTTGAAGATTTCCGGCGTTGTAGCTGATGCGCAAATGGCTTGCTTCGCCGACTTCGCGGAGCAACGTCTCGTAGTCATCCCAGGTTGCATTACCAAAAGTCAAATCCATGTTTTCAGGAATTTTTTTGACAATCGCATAATAATCAGACTTGCGGTGACTAATTCTGGTTGGTGCTTTCGAGACTCGTTCTTCAACTGCTAACTGCCGAAACTTCGTCCTTCATCTTTTAACTTTTGCGACGAATAAACGCTACGTTTCACCCATACATGTGCTACACGCTAATTAAATTTAGACCTTCAGCAAACCACGGAATGCCCTGCCAGCATAGTAAGATTGCGCACCGTTGTGATACACAAAAACAGTGCCGTAGCGGAAATCGGCAAAGATCGCTCCACCGAGTTTTCTAATCTCAGCCGGAGTCTTCAACCAGCTTGATGTTTTTGTATCGAACTTTCCAAGTTGCTGCAATTCCCGGTATTGTTCTTCCGTTAAAAGCTCAATGCCCATCGCAGCCGCCATCTCAATTGCGTTATTGGCTGGTTGATGTTCTTTCCTTGACTCCAGCCCTTCGCGGTCATAACAAACACTTCTGCGGCCTGTAGGACTTTCCGCTGAACAATCATAAAAAATGTATTCGCCCCTCTTTTTATCAAACCCGACAACATCCGGTTCACCGCCAGTGCTTTCCATTTCATTCAGCGACCTCAGTTTTTCAGGATTCGCTGCCAGCTTTGCTTGTACGGTAGCCCATGCAAGACCTTGATGGCGGTTCACGTTTTTCTCAAAACGGGCTTTTAATGTGATGAGTAGTTCCGCACATTGTTCTGGTGACAACTCTTTTTTATTTCTCTTTGCCATAACGTTTCGGGATTTGCTGAAGTGGGAGATTTAGCCGCACAAAGGTAGAATAGAATTACTAATGCTCAATTCGGCGCTTATGCCTTCATTTTGGGAAGCCCTTGTTGGCGGTTCGTTGTTCTTCTAATGTTTTATTTCGCACCTTATATCCGGTCAGCCAAAATATAATCTCGTCAACCTCGGCTTTTGTGCGACCTTTTTTCTCCACTTTGGTGATGTAATGCGGATAAACATCCGCAAACGACATGTTGTAAACTCTTTCGTTATTTTTATTATTTATTCTCAACAATCTTCCTTTTGCCAAGCTACCATTCCTGAATGATTACTCCCAATTGCTTATCCATCACCGCGAATTCCTTCGCTCCCCACGGACGAAGAGTGATTTCTTTCAGGTTTGGATGAATAAATTCGGAATGCGAATTAGATACCTTCTCGTAAACTTCCGCGATATTTTTAGTGACCAGCCGAAATTCAGGATTATGTTCCCTGGCAAGAGCAGCGTCTTGAAAAAGATTTACCCGCAGACCATCTTTCTCTACCACACAGAACGGTTTGGCAGAATTAATTTCATCGTGTCCAATTTCAAAACCCAAACAATCAACAAACATTTTCAAACCGTCAGCAATATCAACGTAAAAAATGTTCGGAACTAATTTTTCAAATTTCATATTTTTTTATTTGTTCTCAAACCCGTATCGTATCGCCGTTTCGAGAATATTAATGTCTATATCTTTTAGACTTTTGAACTTAATGCAATACCCACTCACGCTCGCCTTGCCTAGGTTTTTCCCATACGCTTGGGCTAAGTATTTTTTATCTTTAATACCCATTATATAAACCGAAATTCCGGTTGTATTTGCACACAAACCAATTTGATAAAACTCTCTGGTTGTTCCATCGGCATATTTTATGGTATGAAATCCATATCCTATATTAGGGTTAGAAACAGTTTTTCCTTCGCTGTTTTTACCATCCAGGAACCATAATTTACAGGCTGGCATTACTTGCAGAATGACGCTGTGTAACGCTTGCATGTCGCTGCGTTTTGGTTCAGGTTGGCTGGTAATATACTCTTTGATTTGTTCTTGTATGCTCATATCAAATATAAAATTACAGGTTTCTTACTTTGCCTTTTCAAATCTCGTCCACTTCAGTTTTACGGCATCAGTTGGTTTGGTTTGGCGTTCGCGGCGACGATTCTCAATCATTCTCTTCAATCTGAGGCGCACCGGTTTTTACACCGCCGTCGCGTTCGTAGGTTGCGATGATAATTCCTTTCGGGGCGACCTGAGCGTTCGTCACCTTGAAGGAAGCGGGGATCGTGCCGTCCTGGAACAGACGTTTTCCTTCGCCCAGTGTGATCGGAATTATCATGATCTCCATCGCGTCGATAAGATCAGCTTTGAAGAGTGTCTGGAGCATATCTGCGCTTCCCATTACGTGAATGTCGGAACCATCCGTTTGCTTTAACTCCCTGACCTTTTCTGCAAGGTCTCCGTTTAGAAATACGGTGGACTGCCAATCGCTTGAGTCGCGGGTATTCGAGGCGACGTACCTGGTTGCAGTCATCACGTTCGGCCAGAAGTTCGAGTGCGTCGGCCAATACGTTTCCCAACCGTCAAAGGTCTTGCGGCCCAGCAGCAAATCTACCGGCTTGGCCAGCCGCTCCTGCACCACAGCCCCCGTCACCTCGTCCGCATAGGGAAAAAACCATCCGCCGTGCTTGAAGCCGTCGCCGTCATTCTCCTCGTTCTGTATGACACCATCGAGTGTCATAAATTCACAGGCAATTACTTTTCTCATTATATTGGCTCCTTTTGCTGCGATAATTTTGCCAACAGATTTTCCAGGTAGTTCAATGTCATAGTAAATCCTCCCTGGAAGCCCATTTCAATCAACTTCTCCATGCGTTCAAGTGATTCATTGTAGATAGAACTACTGACTTTGGTTATTCCGCCTTGTTCGCTGAAATTGAAATTCCAATCAGAGCCTGGCAATTCGGGGGTTTCATCTTTGTCTGCAAAAGTATTCAACATTTTGAAATTCGTTTTCGGAGAAATTGCAGTATATTTCTGAATAGACCAACGCTCTTGTCCTTCGGGGCTGACCATTGCATAAAATCTTCGCCCATCTACTCTAAAGTCCATAACCTTTGTTCTTGATTCCCACGGTTTTGGCGCCCACCATTGGTCAAGAATTTCCTGTTTAGTAAAGGCGTCCCACACCAAGGGAAGTTCGGCTGCGAACTCCCGGTTAACCGTTACTGTTTTCGTCTGTTTGTCGACGATAAAATCGAATAGCAGGTCATTTTTCATTTTTTTTCCCTTTAATTGTTGATAAGACATCGTCAAGCTGACTAAATCGGGTTTCCCAAGTCTTTTTGAATTCGCTTAACCATTTGCCGATATCGTCCATTTTTTTGGGATTTAGGTGATAGTAAATTTCCCGCCCGTTTTGCTCTTGGGCAAGCAATTCGCATTCGGTAAGTATTTGCAGGTGTTTTGAAACTGTCGGACGTGCCGTATCAAAATTTGCGGCGATTGCGCCCGCCGTCATTGATTGTGCCGCCACCAACAAAAGTATCGCCCGCCGCGTCGGGTCTGCAATTGCCTGAAAAACATCTCTTCTTAAATCCATAAATGTAGCCACTTAACTACACATAGAATATATGAAGTCAAGTGGCTACGCAAGTGTGAAAAGTGTTTTTGTAGGTATGAATGAAAGGTTCTGCATAAGACAGACGGAACGGTATTTGCTAAAATCACAGGCTTTAGCAAATACCGTTCCGTCTGTCTTATGCAG
>JANMKB010000627.1:0-2773 GCA_031371805.1 Blastocatellia bacterium
GCGCTTTGCAGCTCTCACGGCTAAGCCTTTGACGGCTCCACAAATTCAGGAATTGCTGACGCCTGATACGACGCTGCTGGAATATGCGCTGGGTGATGAGCGCAGCTATTTGTGGGCTGTTTCGCATACGCAGGTCAAAAGCTACGTTTTACCAGGCCGGAAAAAAATTGAAGGTTTGGCGCGGCAGGTTTACAGACTTATGACAGCGCGGCAAACGATTGAAGGTGAGACGCCGGAACGACGAGCGCTGCGGATCAGGCAAGCCGATCAGGAGTATTATCCGAAGGCGGCAGCACTGAGCCAAATCCTGCTCGGTCAGGTGGCGGATCAAATTGGGAATCAACGGTTAATTATTGTAGCGGAAGGGGCGTTGCAGTACTTGCCGTTTGCGGCTTTGCCTGATCCGATGGTTGGTGGTCGGCGGTCGGTGGTCGGCAAAGTCACGAATCCTAACCGACAACCGGCAACGGACCACCGACCACCGCTCATTGCCAATCACGAAATCATCAATCTGCCTTCAGCCTCGGCGTTATCGGTGTTGCGGAAATTTAATCCTGGGCAAAATGGCGAGATGAATTCCATTGCGGTGTTGGCTGATCCGGTGTTTGATAAGGATGACGCAAGGTTTAGTGCTGGAATCCAGGCTGCCAATTTACAAACTGTCGCGGCGGGTCAAACTGAGCGTGGGTTTGATTTATCCGATGAAAATCTCAAGCTGCCGCGCCTGAAGGCGACAGGCGATGAAGCAAAAGAAATTCGCCGCGCAAATGGTTCCGGCAAATTTTTATTGAAAAAAGGATTTGAGGTGAATCGCGCTTTACTCGAAGGGCGTGAATTGGATGCGTATCAGATTGTGCATATCGCTACACATGGACTTTGGGATAGTAATCACCCTGAATTATCTATGATCGCACTCTCGCGGTTTGATCAGCAGGGAAAAGGACTAAGCGGCTTTTTGCATTTAAACGATATTTATAATCTCAAAATGAAAAAGCAGCTTGTAGTACTGAGCGCGTGCCAGTCGGCTTTGGGCCAGGACATCAGGGGCGAAGGGATGGTGGCGTTGACGCGTGGGTTTATGTACGCCGGCGCTGCACGGGTGATCGCCAGTTTATGGAAAGTGGAGGAAGACGCTACCGTAGGTTTAATGAAGGACTTTTATCAAAATCTTTTGCACGATAAAAAAACAGTCGCGGCTTCGTTGCAGCAGGCGCAGATTGCCGCGTGGCGCAAGCACCCGGACAAAGCGCCATACAGTTGGGCGGCGTTTGTTTTGCAGGGGGAATACAGATAAGAAGAGGGCTTTGGTTTTGGACTTTGGACTTTGAAAAAACCCAAAGTCCTTTGTATTTTTAAAATCAGTTATCTTTATCACCACGAAATTTCTATCCGACTCTGGCGTGTTTTTAGAGTTTATGAGAAAGTTCGTGGTGATTTATTTTGACTGATGTAATTTGGATAACTCCGATGTTTCGCTCGCTGAGCATCTTGTAACATCGGCAACGCGTTTCACCTGCAAACAACAAAATGAATAAAGAGTGGGACTTGACTCAGGATGGTTTCGATCAGTTACTGAACTGGTTTGATGCTGACCGGGACAAGGCAGGGAAAAAGTACGAAGAAATCCGTCGTGGGATTGTTAAGGTCATGACTGTGCGAGGGTGTCTTGAAGCGGAAGTAATTGCCGATGAGACATTTAACCGAGTGGTCAGAAAGCTGCCTGAAATAATCCCTGCTTACGTTGGTGATCCGGCGCTTTACTGTTTTGGTGTGGCTAACAAGATTTATTTGGAGTGGCTCAAAAAACAACCTGCCCAGGTTGAAATCCCTGCCGTCTTACCTGCTCCACCTCACGAGGATAAAGAAACCGACAATCAATGTTTTGAACAATGCCTGAATCAGCTTGCGCCCAAAGATCGGTTGATGATCATCGAATATTACCGTGCGGAAAAGCAGCAAAAAATTGATCACCGGAAAGAATTAGCCGAGCAATTGGAGATTTCAGAAAACGCCTTGCGGTTGCGAACTTTTCGGTTGCGAGGGGAATTAACTACCTGCGTAAAAAAATGTCGCGAAAAAAACATGAAATAAATCGCCGGATTTGCCCATAAGTGAGTAGGAACCCCCTAAGTCCCTGATTGAGCATAGGTGCAAAAAACATGAGTAGTAAAACATATCAAGCATATCTGCTTGGGCTTTTGCCTGAAGCGGAACTGGCGCAGGTTGAGCAAACGCTGATTACAGACGGCGCTTGTTACGAACAGGTACTGATGGCGGAAGACGACCTGATAGATAATTATTTACGCGGCAGGCTGTCGTCAGCAGAGCGACAACGTTTTGACGAGCATTTTCTCTTAACTCCTGAGCGTCAGGAGCAGTTCAGATTTATGCAAATTCTGCACGGATATGTTGACCGTACTCCTCAAGTGCAGGGACAGCAATCGTCGGTCAAATCGTGGTGGGAACGATTGTTCCCGTTTCCCGTAACCGCTCCAGCCTGGAAATACGCGTCGGCTTTTGCCCTCCTGGTTTTAGCCGTAGGCGGTATTTTGTTGCTTTCCCGGTTAGGCCAACAACCAGATAATGAAATCGTTAAAAGGCCAACTCCAAATACTACGGCAAGCTTGTCAGCAACTCCGATCAGGACCGCCGGAACTCGCAGGCGGACAGTGGATTTATCGTCCGGGCAGGAAATGTCCCTTGGGTCAAAGCCGCAAATCATCAACATCACGCCGGAAGATGGAGAAGTTCAATTGAAGCTCCACCTTGATAA
>JANMKB010000491.1:0-26266 GCA_031371805.1 Blastocatellia bacterium
GAATAACGATTGAGTCATTTAAGAGAGCTTGCAAAAGTTCATTTTCAAATTCCTCTGAGATACGTTTGGTCAAATTCCCACCAACACCAAAACTCAGGGAAACAATTCGACGCTTATCCTTTAGTCTTAACTGATTGACAATTTTCTGACCAGCTAAAAGAAATTTTGCTGCTAACGAAATAAAAGGCAAGTGTTCGTCAGTAGTTCCCAAAACTTCATTCATCCAGCTTGAGGTCAATTGCCCAATCTTCTGGGATTCAGGGTAAAGAAAGCTGCGACTCTCGAAAAAATAATAGCAGCCCGATTCAAGGTCAGGTTCGAGCAAAGGTAATAAACCCAGTTGTGTCAGACGAGAATCTGGATCGAAGATACAATATTGTTCCGGGCTAAGTTCGACCACCTCAGCTTGCACAGCGGCTTTGACTTGAAGCCAGTTATTAAGGCGGGCGATTAAACTACTGCCGCGACCATAATTAATTTCTTTGACGCGAATTTGCGGGTCTCCATCATAAAGCTCGTTGAGTTTGGACGATCCCATTATGATTAATTCGCTGGCAGGGAACTGCTGTTTCAGGTGAGCAATCATCACACTGGTGATAGCGACATCTGCCCCGATAGTGACGCGTGAAAGTAGTAATATTTTTTTTAGCTTTCTGTCAGGAGAAAGCTTTTGGAGTCTTTGGTTTAATTTGAATTTTCTGACCAGGATTGCGGTTTCATCTCTGAGACCAACTTGCTGCAGGGCAGATTTAAGCTTCTCTCCTTCCGGTAATTGGCAGCAAAAAGAAATTACCTGCGCAAAAACGTGGTCATACAGTTCACAGTTCTTCGGCGTAAAAGAATCATTAAGTTTTTCGATCAGGTTAGGAAATAAAGCTTCCAATCCGATACGAGTAATCTCTGTATCAGGATGCGTGTTGAGTTCACAAAGAATTTCTATTGCCGAGCGTAAGGATTTATCAGTAGCTTCGTAATAAGCGAAAAAATGCGATACCGCTAAGCTGGCATAGGCAGTAGCTTTTTTAGCCGTAAGGGCTAATTTATTTGTGCGCAGTTCGTTAAGACAATTCTCAGCGTCAGTTCTAATAATCACAGTGTCCATGGCGGCGAACTATAACATTTTCGCCAGCGTCCGGGCGATGCGCTATACTGATTTGACGCTTAAAATAGCAAAGGAATTTAGCAATGCTTTCATCAAATCGCCATCTCATCGTCCTGCTAATCACACTTACGTTTATTGCTACGGCAATTGCCCAGGACAAAGAAAAACAAGAGCCTAAAGAAGAGATTCTAAAACTTGATACGAATTTAGTTTCGATTGATGTCAATGTGACCAGCAAGTCAGGCAGCGCCAGTCCGGAGAATTTGAAGATTGAGGATTTTATAATTTATGAGGACGGCGTGCGGCAGAAATTAGAAAATTTTGCGACGATAGATGTTCCGTTCAATATTGTCCTTTTGCTTGATACTTCGGGGAGTGCCAAAGATGAAATTGAATTGATGAAAAAGGCTGCGAAACGATTTCTGAGCGAGATGCGGCCACAGGATCGAATTGCACTGGTTGAATTTAATCAAAAATATTCTGTGTTGGAGGAACTCACCGCAGACCACGAAAAGATAGAGTCCGCAATGAACTGGTTACAACCAGGCACGGGAACAGCATTTTATGACGCGCTGCAACTAACTATTGATGAAGTGTTGAAAAAAGCCTCAGGACGCAAAGCAATCATCGCTCTGACCGATGGCGTAGATTCAGTCAGCGGTTCAAATTATGAAGAGATTCTGCCAGAACTGGAGAAATCAGGCATCAGCACCTATTTTCTGGAGGTTAATACTGAAGCCCTGACAGAAGCCAAGATGCTGCTTGCTTGTGATGAAGAAAATAGTTTTCACTTCTCGCGCCAACAACTAAAAAAATATTTGGATGAATATGCTGAAAATGCCGACCCCTCGCAATACAGGGATCATTGCAAGCTGTCGAAATTAGAGCGCATGCAAATCAATCGCCGCCTGTATGAATCAGCGCGAAAAGAATTAAGAGAAATCTCTGCGCAAACTGGCGGCAGAGTTTATCCGTGTCGGCGGCTTTCAGAAATCGGCCCTGCCTATGCCCAAATCGCAGCCGAACTTCGCACGCAATATTCGCTGGGCTATTATCCCAAAAATGATAAAAAAGACGGGAAATGGCGAACGCTAAAAATAGAAATTAAACACCCTGGATTAACCGCCAAAACCAAACCTGGTTATCGTGCGCTCAGCGAATGATTACACCATATCGTAACGTTAAATTGCCGTAATGGTTGAATGTTTTGTGCCAAAGTTTTTAACCAGCCTCCATTTCAGCCAATAAAATCAGGCACATTATCATTCCCGATTCATCGGCATACACCTTGCAATACTGCCAGGCAAGTTTGCTCCCCTTTGTAAGATTAAAATTCAGGAGGCAGTGATGTTCGGAATCAACAAACAACAACAACAACGAGATGAAACTTTGCTCTGTCGCTTATTGGTTGGCTTCAATCTTTTGCTCCTGGGTTTATTTTTTATTCTCAGCAAATAATGCAAGGCTTATCCCTGACTGCGTGACCTGACCGCTTGTCTCAACAACCTGCTCTCGACTAAGATCGCCCTTTATGGGCAAAGTCATTTCTCTTCATCACCTAAAATCAGAACGCGAAAAACTGCGCTCAGAAAACAAAACTGTAGTTTTTACGAACGGCTGTTTTGACCTCATGCATCCCGGCCACACGCGCAATATGCAAATGGCGCGCGACCTCGGCGATGTCTTAATCGTAGCTCTCAACAGCGACCGCGCCGTAAAAATTCTCAAAGGCGAGTCCCGCCCAATCCTCAAAGAAAATGAACGCGCCGAAGTGATGGCTGCGCTGGCTTGCGTGGATTATGTCATGATCTTCGATGACATTTCTCCGCGTGAAACCATTGCCGCGTTGTTGCCAGATATTTTAGTCAAAGGCGGAGACTGGGGCGTATCAGAAATCATCGGACGCGAAGAAGTTGAAGAAGCTGGCGGGAAGGTGATGAGTCTCCCATTTGTAGAAGGAGTTTCGACTACAGAAATTATTGAAAGAATTCTGAATAGTAATAAAGCGAATAGATAAAATGCCTGACCTTGTTATTAAAATTTATAGACAAGATGGAAGTGCTGGTAACAATGCGCGAGTACTTATCAAAAGAATCGAAATTGAAAACACTTCAGCAAAAAAATTAACAGGAAATCGGGCAAAGAAAATACTGGCAAAGGATTGTCCAGAATTTGATACGCCAATTAAAACAGATGAAGGCTGGCAAGCATCTCGCTGTCTAAAACCAACTGAGAAGTGTGGCTATCACTACATTTGGGAATACGCAGTTATATCAGAGGAAATCTGATTACCGGGAACAAAAATTATACGCGTGGCATTCAACTTACAAAATATTGATTCGAATCTGGAGATTCAAAAACTTCTTCGTGAAGTTCGCACAGGCAAGCGCGTCGTCAGCCTCGCAGGTCTTGGCAATGGCGCGAAAGCTTTGGTCATTGCTTCACTACAAAAAGAAACCGGAAAGCGTTTTGCCTTTCTCAGTCTTCGCAATCGTGATCTGGAAGATTTAGAGCGCGATCTAAAATTTTTCTACAACGTCATCAACAATCGCAACGAATGCGAAGAGCAGGTTTTCACGTTGCCTGCTTCGGAAAGTGATCCATACAGCGGAGTTTCGCCGCACGCAGAATTACTTGAAAGAAGGGCATTGGCCTTGTGGCGTTTGGCTTCGGGTGCGGGCGAGATTGTGATGTTGACGGCGCGTTCGTTGTTGCAAAGATTTGTGCCGCCGCAGGAAACAAAACAGGCCGGAGTGACTTTGCATATCGGCGAAGAATTGCCACTTGATGAATTACTCAATCATTTGCACGCGATTGGTTATGTCCGCGCCGATCCGGTTGGCAACGTTGGTGAATATTCTTCACGTGGCGGCATTTTAGATTTTTATTCTCCGAGCCGTGGCATTGATGAAAGTGAAGAAACTTTGCATCCAATTCGCGTAGAATTTTTCGGCGATGAAATTGATTCAATTCGTGAATTCGATCCTGAAACACAACGATCACTCAGAAATATCGAAGAAGCCGTCATCGTTCCGATGCGTGATGAAAGGTCTTCCGCGCAGGATTTCAAAGATTGGGCGAACATTGCACGTGAGCATTGGCACGATGAAAAATATGATCGGGCGTTGCGTGATCGTTTGGTCTACGCCGATGATGGCGAACCATTTCAAGGCTGGGAATTTTTGTTGCCGTTGGTGAAACCGCTCACCGCATCTGTGTTTGATTATTTGCGCGACACGGTGCTCGTAGTTGATGAGCCTTCTGAAATCGAAAAACAAATCAAAACCATTCAGGAAGAATTGCAGCGGGGACTTGAGCGTGCCGAAGCTGCGGACGATATTGCTTTGTTGCCTGATAAATTATTTTTGTCCGCTGAGGAATTGCGAGAAAAAATCACACAGCTTCAGCGCGTAGAACTTCGATTGCTTGGCAGCGCGGCGTTAAGTTTTGAAGAAGAACTCAGCACCGAAGATGTAGCCGCGACTGCCATCCTAAGCGAATCTGCCCACGAAGCATTTACCCGCGAACGCGCCGTTGGTCCACTATTTCTATTTCCTCCAGAACCCAACATTTCAGAAACAAACATTAGTTCCCGCGCCGTCCGAAAGTGGCATGGCAAAGTCAACGACCTAGCGAACGAATTAAAACAGCAAACCGAGCAAACAATTTTTGTCCTGCCCAGCACCGGCGTAGCTGACCGCATCCGCGAAGTCTTAAACGAATACGATGTCAGGTTAATCAGTGGCAACGAATCTTTTCCGACCACCGACCACCAACCACCGACCACCATCATTGGCGACCTCTCCGTCGGCTTCTCGCTCCCTGCTTCAAAGCTAACGTTTTATACCGAACGCGACATCTTTGACGAAGCGATTCACGTCGAGCGGCGCACCAATAAAACCAGGGCTACACGCTCGCCTGCGGCGGCCTTCCTATCAGATTTTCGTGATTTAAAAATCGGCGATTATGTTGTTCACGTTGATCACGGGATTGCGCAATTTCAAGGATTATTTCAACTCGACGCTTCGGGCGGAGCGACGACGGCGGCGGAAAATTATGCGCGGGCGATAGGCGCCAACACGGAAGCCAAAGCAAAGCATCGCGAATTCATGTTGTTGACTTACGCGGAAGGCACGAAGCTTTATGTGCCGGTTGAGCGGTTGGATTTAATTCAGAAATTTTCGAGCGGAGAAAGTACCGAACCCAAATTAGACAAGCTCGGCGGTATCGCGTGGGCGAAAACAAAAGCCAAAGCCAAACGCGCGATGCGTGACATGGCGGAAGAATTATTGAAGCTTTACGCGGAACGAAAACTGGCGCAGCGCAAACCATTCAGCGCCGATTCGCATTGGCAGGAAGAATTCGAGGCGTCGTTCCCCTACGAACTTACGCCCGATCAGATCACCGCCGTCGCCGATACAAAAAAAGATATGGAAGGCGAAATGCCAATGGATCGTTTGCTGTGCGGCGATGTCGGCTACGGCAAAACCGAAGTCGCCATGCGCGCCGCCTTCAAAGCGGTCATGGACGGCAGGCAGGTGGCGTTGCTGGCTCCGACTACCGTGTTGGCGTACCAACATTTTCAAACGTTCAAATCACGCTTTGCGGCGTTTCCTGTCACGATAGAATTGCTTTCGCGCTTTCGCTCTCCGAAAGAACAAAAAGAAATTCTCACCGCCATCGAAAAAGGCTCGGTTGATGTCGTAGTCGGCACGCATCGAATTCTTTCACGCGACCTGATTTTCAAAGACCTCGCTATGGTTATCGTGGACGAGGAACAACGCTTCGGAGTCGCACACAAAGAACGGCTCAAGCAAATGAAAAAGCGTGTAGACGTGCTGACGATGAGCGCAACTCCGATTCCGCGTACCTTGAATATGTCCTTGATGGGATTGCGCGATATGTCGGTGATTGAAACCCCGCCGCGTGACCGTCTGGCAATTCAAACCAACGTCGTAGCGTTTTCTGAGACCGTCATCCGCGCCGCGATTGAGCAGGAGTTGCAACGCGAAGGCCAGGTATTTTTCGTTCACAACCGAGTCGAATCCATTACAGAAATCGCAGCATTAATTAAGCGCACAGTCCCGCAAGCCCGCATCATCGTCGCGCACGGGCAAATGGGCGAAAAAGAAATGGAAGAAGCGGTACTGGATTTCGTCGCCCATAAATTTGATGTGCTGGTAGCGACTACAATCATCGAAAATGGCATAGATATTCCGAATGCGAATACAATAATTATCAATCGTGCCGATGCTTACGGATTGTCACAGTTATATCAATTGCGCGGCAGAGTAGGGCGTTCAAATCGCCGTGCCTACGCATATTTATTGATTCCGGGCGAACAGGCGCTGACTCCGATTGCGAAAAAACGTTTGGCGGCCATCCGCGAATTTTCAGATTTAGGCGCAGGCTTCCGCATTGCTGCGCTTGATTTGGAATTACGCGGCGGCGGAAATTTATTAGGCGGTCAGCAATCAGGACACATTGATACGATTGGATTTGATTTGTACTGCCAGATGCTGGAACGCACGGTCAGTGAATTGCGCGGCGAAGACATTGTCGAAGAAATCACGACGCAATTAAATCTGGGAGTTGATACGCGCATCCCCGACGAATACATTTCCGACATGAGCCAACGCCTGCGCACTTACAAACGCATCGCGTCATCGCGCACCGACGAAGAACTCGCCCGGATCAAAGACGAAATCGCCGACCGCTACGGACGGCTGCCGGAATCAGTCGAGAATTTATTTTTATATTCCCGGACACGCCGCGAATCAGAAAACCTGGGCATCCTTTCCATTGACCGCATCTCCGACAGCTTAGCGATTCGCTTCAGCGAAAAATCACGCATTAACCCTGAGAGTTTGATGAAATTACTCGCCGAAAATACGAATGCGAAATTTACGCCGAATGGGATATTGAAAGTGAAAATGAAAGAAGACGAGGATTTGGCAAAGCGTGTGTTCAGTGAGTTGGAAACTTTGTTACGTGAATTAATACCTTAATAAAAAAGTGATTTGTATTTTGAATTGCCACGAGTTTCAACTCGTGGCAGGCTAAGTTTATAATAGGCTTTAGCCGAATTTATAAACTTTACTTTTATTCAAATGGCTTCAGCTCAATGAAATATTTCGCTAAAGCCTTATTTTATTATTCATCACCCCACGCACTAAAGTTGCGTGGCAATTCATTTTTCAATTTAAAAAAACTGTCTAAAGTATTGGTCTAGCCAGTTTACACCCGATAAGTAAAATTTATCACCTTATTGCATTCAGCCTTGCTTCGTCTATAATGCCGCTTCACCCACTTGACTGAAATTTTACCATCAACTAGAGGTCTCTAAATATGATCCTTAATTTAAAAGGCGGCGCAGATTTACTGCACCGGACAAAAAATTTAACTATCACCTTCCTGTTCACCCTTTCCATCATCATTTTAAATTCACTTTCAGCGATAGCGCAGGCTTCCAAAGGTCACAGCGAAGCGGATTTAATTTTGCCTGATCTTTCCAAAGTCAATTTTCTTGGCGGCATCAACGGTCACAAGTTATTGCTGGGAGGATTAATCGTCAGTGCGCTCGGTATGGCGTTCGGATTGATGATTTATCAGCAATTGAAAAATATGCCTGTTCATAAATCAATGCTTGAAATTTCAGAGCTGATTTATGAAACCTGCAAAACGTATTTGATTACGCAGGGCAAATTTATCCTGATTCTCGAAGCCTTCATCGCCGTCATCATCGTGCTTTATTTTGGCTTGCTCGAAGGTAAAACTCCTGGCGTAGTTGCCATCATTTTACTTTTCAGTTTGGTCGGAATCGCAGGCAGCTACGGCGTAGCGTGGTTCGGAATTCGCGTGAATACCTTTGCGAATTCGCGGACGGCTTTTGCCTCCATCGAAGGCAAGCCGTTTCCAATTTATGCGATCCCGCTGAAAGCTGGAATGAGCATCGGTATGCTGCTGATTTCGGTTGAATTGCTGTTGATGCTTTTCATCCTGTTATTTATCCCCGGCGATTATGCCGGCCCCTGCTTCATCGGATTTGCTATTGGTGAATCGCTGGGAGCGGCTGCGCTGCGCATCGCAGGCGGAATTTTCACCAAGATTGCCGACATCGGCTCTGACCTGATGAAGATCGTTTTCAAGATTAAAGAAGACGATGCGCGTAACCCCGGCGTTATTGCAGACTGTACCGGAGACAATGCCGGAGATTCCGTTGGCCCATCAGCCGACGGATTTGAAACTTACGGCGTGACCGGAGTTGCGTTGATTTCGTTTATCCTCCTCGCCGTCAATTCAAAGACCGCAGGCGCTGGCTACGAAACCGTTCAGGTGCAATTACTGGTTTGGATTTTCGTGATGCGCATCATGATGGTTGTCGCTTCGGCAGGTTCCTACTTCCTCAATGATGCAATGGCAAAAGCAAAATACGGCAAATCAGATAACATGAATTTTGAGAAGCCGCTGACCAGCCTGGTCATCATCACTTCAATTGTTTCCATAATCCTGACGTACATCGTTTCTTACTTCATGATTCCATCTCTCGGCTCAACCGGAGACGGAACATTATGGTGGAAACTTTCGACGATCATTTCGTGCGGAACTGCGGCAGGTGCGATCATTCCTGAAATGGTCAAATGGTTCACCTCCACCGAATCAGCGCACGTCAAAGAAGTAGTGACTTCATCCAAAGAAGGCGGCGCATCACTCAACATTTTGTCGGGCTTAGTCGCCGGAAATTTCTCAGCTTATTGGTTGGGAATTGCCATTGTGATTTTGATGTCAATTGCTTACGCCGTCAGTACGCTTGGATTAATTTCACTGATGGCGGCTCCTGCTGTCTTCGCGTTTGGTCTGGTAGCGTTCGGATTTCTCGGCATGGGGCCTGTGACCATCGCCGTAGATTCTTACGGCCCCGTCACAGACAATGCACAATCTGTCTATGAATTGTCATTGATCGAAGCCATTCCGAATATCAAAGACGAACTCAAAAAAGATTTTGGAATGACTGCCAACTTCGAGCGAGCCAAACATTTGCTCGAAGAAAATGACGGCGCGGGAAACACTTTCAAAGCCACCGCCAAGCCTGTGTTGATTGGAACAGCCGTCGTCGGTTCGACCACGATGATTTTTTCAATCATTCAATTGCTGCGCGGACAGGCTCCTTCTGAGGCTGTTTTCTTTGAAAGTATCTCGCTACTCAATCCGCTGTTCCTGCTTGGTTTAGTTACTGGCGGAGCCATTATTTATTGGTTCACTGGAGCTTCGATGCAGGCGGTAACAACGGGCGCATATCGAGCCGTCCAATTCATTAAAGCCAATATTAAACTTGATGGCGTTGAAAAAGCTTCGGTCGAAGACAGTAAAAAAGTAGTCGAGATTTGTACGGTCTACGCGCAGAAAGGAATGTTCAATATCTTCCTGACAGTGTTTTTCTCAGCACTGGCGTTTGCGTTGGTTGATCCGTATTTCTTCATCGGCTATCTGATTTCAATTGCGATTTTTGGTTTGTATCAGGCGATCTTCATGGCGAATGCCGGAGGAGCCTGGGACAACGCCAAGAAAATTGTCGAAGTCGAATTGAAGGCAAAAGAGACTCCATTGCATGACGCGACAATTGTAGGTGATACAGTTGGTGATCCATTCAAAGACACGTCGTCAGTGGCAATGAATCCGGTCATCAAATTCACCACTTTGTTCGGATTGCTGGCCGTAGGGTTAGGGCTGAAATTAACTGAAACGCAAGGCGCAGGAATTACTCATATTCTGGCGGCAGTGTTTTTTATTATTTCTGTTGTCTTCGTCTGGCGCTCATTTTACAAGATGAGGATTGGATCAGACAATTAATCGAAGTTGCGCCGTGATTAATCGGCAATAAAATTTAGCCCGTGATGAATTACAGATGGTGATTCATCACGGGCTATTTGTTTTATAAAATGTTTTTAAGAGAGCAGGGTTTGAGGCTGGAACCATGCCAGAGATAATTTGCTTTTTAAGTAAACCGTTAACCAGACTGGTAAGGAAAAAGAAAAAGGGTGGCAACCAACCCTTTTCCCAAAATTCATGTTTTACCAGGAGTCGTTATTTACTTCGGCGTCTTTTCAAAGCTCCTGCAACTGAGAGCAATCCGGTTCCCAACAGTAACAGCGTGCCAGGTTCCGGGACGGCTGTCAGTTGGCCACGAATTTCTCCACCTGGGTTTGCAGATGTATGGACATTGACGTATGTCAGTCCGGCTTTCATCGCATCAATCTGAGCAGCAGTTAAGGTGAACGCATAGCTGGTGATAGAACCAGACTTCTGATCCGCACTAAGCGTCAGAAAAGCGTCAAATGGCACGATAACGGCGGCATTTGCTCCCTGTGCTGCGCAACAATGAATGTGGCTGCCGGTAACGGGCGCTGACAAGCCACTAAAGTTAAGTGTGATAGTGCCTTGTCCTGTCACATCATTAAGAGTCACTGTTGCTGTGCCGGTGCCTGTTGTTGCATTAGGTGTGGTTTCTTTCGCACCTGAAAGAGTTGCCGTAAATGTGATTGTATCGGCTTTGGCTGAAACTGTTAGTGCTACCACAAACAGCACAGTCATCACCATTGCCGAGAATATTCTCGTGAGGGTCATAAATACCTTCCTTTCGGAGATTGAAAATCAAGTTTGTAAATGTGTATCTGGCCGAAGCCAGAACGCGTATAGTTTGCTATGCCGGTAGCTTGTATTTATGCCCGATTGTTGCCAGGTGTCAAGTAATCTGAGTGGGTTTAAGCGACTTTAATTAAATTTTGACGGATTTAGTTTTAACTTAAAGTATTACTTTGCCAATTTGCTTCAAAATGCACCAGACCATGTCTTGCCTGATCAGCAACAATGGTTACCTGATACATTTGGTTATGAAGATCGGCTGGGTCAGGCCAGTAAGGAGGGTCGGGGCTGGTATAGGCCTTAAGAGAAATAAAGTAGCTGTTCTGAGGAATATCTATTTTTGGTAAGTGAAGCTCGAAGGTGTTTTCGCCACGTTGAATTTTAATTGTAGCCGGATGGGTATCAAAGTTATTAACAGTGGCAATGAAAAAACCATCAAAGCGGTGGAAATCTACAGCAAAAACTGCCTCGTCGTAATCATCATCCGCCATGACTTTCAGCTTAATTGTCATAGCCTCACCCATTTTGAAAATCCACTTTGGAGTTCCTTCAGCATCAAGTAATTCAATGCCGGTAAAGCTAATTGCTCCATTTCCCCAGCGAGACCCCACCAGCTTCAAATCTTTGACAATAGCCTGCGTTTCCTGCCTGATTAAATCATCGCGCTGGGACTCACGCTCATTTGAGACCTCAATCAATCGCTCATTTTCCAGTTTCTGGCAAAACGCCTCATACGCCGTGACGACTTCTCGTGCATCGCCGCTCAGCGCAACTTTTCCACCTTCAATCCACAGCGCCCGCGTGCAAAAACGCTGGATCAGGCGTGGATCGTGTGAGACGAAAAGTACAGTCTTGCCAGACTGACGAAAGTATTCAATACGATCAAGTGATTTACGTTGGAAATAGGCATCGCCAACGGAAAGAGCTTCGTCAACAATCAGCACATCAGGGTCAACATGAATCGCAGCCGCAAAGGCCAGCCGCATAACCATTCCGGTCGAGTAAGTTTTGACGGGTTGATCTACGAAACCATCCAACTCAGCAAAATTTACGATAACATCCAGCCGCCGTAACATTTCGGCTTCGCTGAAACCGAGAATCTGTCCGCTGAGCAAAATGTTCTCGCGTCCGGTGTATTCAGGATTGAAGCCGCTGCCGAGTTCCAATAATGCGGTCACGCGACCTTCAACTCGCACCTCACCTTCTGTCGGTTGCAAAACTCCGGCGACAATTTGCAGCAAAGTCGTTTTACCTGCTCCGTTGCGTCCGATGACTCCAAGTGTTTCGCCAGCAGGAATTTCCAGACTTACATCGCGCAAAGCCCAAAAGTCGCGGTGATACTTGCGCCGCCCCTGAAGCAGAATTTCTTTCAATCGTCCTGCGGGACTGTCGTAAACGCGATAGAGTTTGGAAATATTACGGACAAGAATCACGATTAAATCTCAGAATACCAAAACACGTTGTAAGGTTCGCTCTCCCATTACGGCATGTCTGTGGTTATCAATCAATCCTGTATCCAGGAGCATAACGCCAAAAAATATAGCCCAGCCTCTGGCGCGTTGCAGGGTTGCTTCGGACATATTGTATTCGGTCAGAGCTTGTTGACGAGCTTGAGGAGTAGAAAAAAGCATCCAGATTGAAGCCAGGTCGGTGGCAATATCTCCTGAGGTAATATCTCCCCAATCAATTATGCCTGTAATTACTCCATTTTCGACCAGCACGTTCCGTGCGTGCAGATCACCATGCAGCCATTTCGTCGGAACATCGTTAGGAGCTTTCAACGCCTGATTCCAAAGATGTTTGATCGCTGGAGTAATCAGATTTGTTTTACTTTCAAGGCGTTTCATTCGCTCTTCTACTGATGCAGCGCGATGCGGCAGGAAACCTCGAAACTCATTAATTGGCGCATTGGGTGGCGCTTCTGTGTGCAATGAACGTAAAAATTTTGCCATCGGCCTGGCCTGATTTTCATCAGGCTCCTGTTGATCGGCAGCTACTCCTTTCAGCCAGGGCAGGACACTCCATCGCCAGGGATAACCGTGCGCAGCATAACCAATTCGGTATGGCGTTGGGATCGGTAAGGTAAGTTGAGCTGCTAATAACGAAAGCCAGGTTTGCTCATTTTTAATTAAGTCGGCGGCTGCTTTCCGACACGGAAGCCGAACAGACAGGTTATCGCCAAGCCGAAACATCGCATTATCCCATCCAGCTTCAAGGCGCTGAATCGGAAGGTGCGCTAAATCAGGATGTTGATCTGCTAATAAAGCTTTGACAAGCACCGCATCTATTTCAAGCTCGGCTCGTGGTGTTCCGAGAGAACCTGCTTTACTGCCGGAATTCATAATGATCTTTTTGCTTCGCAGCCACGTCTTATCAACTAATTCTGTTGTGATCTTAATCGTAAAGCTTCCTCGGATAACGTTCGACGTGAGCAGTAATTTTCCTGCCCACAGCAAAAATATTATCACCGCGCAAATTTAATGGAGCCTTCAGATTTTCGAGGATTTTTAAAATTTCAGGCCCCGGCGCGTTCCATGTATCTTTCGTGAATAGCTCAACCACCTCAAACCCTCCAGCTTCAAAAATGATGCGAATGTCCTGCGGCGTGTATTCGCGGTTGTGGCGATCACTCAAACCGTAGTTAATATTTTCGCGGTTGTAATTTCCATAAATATACGGGCTGCGACCTTTCAAAATTTCCTGAATACTAATGGCGCTCGAAATATTTGGTGTCGTCACAATCACCAGTCCGCCCCATTTCAGCACACGATTTAATTCGATCATCATGTGCATCGGATCTTCGGATAAATGCTCAATCAATTCACAGCATAGCGCAACATCGAAATATTCGTCGGGATAAGGAAATTCGTCACGCTCAACATTAAGCCGCTGCATCGAAATATTTATTTCGTCATTCGTTTCCGGGTTGCGTAACGTGCGATATTTTTTGTCGGGGCCATCCTGCCAGTAACCCGTGACTTCGATCTCGGCATATTGGCCGTAATGTTGCAGCAGCGGCGGCATCATCAGATAACTGCTCAGTTCAAGCAGCCGTTGCGAACCATCACCACGCGGAATCAATTGCAACGTATCAAGCAGGCGATGACGATGATGACGAATATACTCCTGCGACTCTTCGTCACCGGAAAAAAATCCAAGTGCATAATGTAAGGTCGCATCAAAATTACAGGTAATTTTCGGGGTTGCTTTGACCTGATTCACCGCCAGATTTTTTATCGTTCGCGCCTCAATTACACGTTCAGCAAAGCTCAAATAACCAGCCGCACAACGGCTGATTTCACATTCACGGCGCACATAATTTTTTGCCCTTTGACCCAAATGTTCACGGAAAACCGGCTGGTAGGCCAGACGCCGAAAATGCTGATACAGCACTTCTTCTTCGTCATCAAGTGGAACTTTCAGGCAAATTTCATCGGGCAAATCCGCGTGCTGGCCAAAATCGGAAACAATCACAGGTTTGCCAGCGCCCATTGCACGGATCAGCGTCCCGGAAGATTCTCCGGCGGTCGGATAGCGTAAATTAACGACGACATCAACGGCCTTGAGGTATTGGAAAAATTCGCGCTCATTGGTGTACCCCGTGATGCGGACAGTGCTTTCCAGCTCAAGCTCAGCAAGCAACGGAGCAATGCTCCATTGCCAATGATCTTCGCCAACAATGACGAAAATCGCGTTCGGGACTAATTTTAACAAACGCTTGAAGGCCTTGAGCACAATGGGTAAACGCTTGGCTTCGGTCACAAAACCAAAGGCACTAAAAATCAGGCTCTCAGTTGGCAACCGAAAGATGGCGCGACAATCGTTTTTGTCCCAATCATCTAGTTCGTAAACTTTGGGCGAAAGATGATGCGGGATAATTTGCACCAGTGGCGGGGTGGGCAAAGCCCCAGGCAATCTTTTTGCGAGCGGTAGCGTTTCAGGGATTTCCAGATTATCTGCCGCGTATTGATTATGAACAATCACGCCCGGGCTGCGGGCCAGCAGGTGATAATTCATGGGCATGACAAATTGCTGGTAATCGCTGCTGATCCCACGTTCACGAGCATCCGCCAGCCTCGCTCCATTGCGACCATAAGCCTGAAACATTTCTGCCCGATAACTTTTCTCATCTTCACGATCCAGCGTTTTCAGTGTTAGCAGATGATGCAAACAATGCTCGTGCAGCACAACCAAACCTGGGGTTTTCAACGCCTGATCATAAATATATTCGTGATAAGGATTGTTTCCCTGATGGTAAATGCACAGATCAAAGGGCTGTTCCGCATGCATTCCCTCAAAGTGCGTTATATCGCGGACAAGGTAATCGGTGCGCTCACGATTGGCGCGTAATTCGCGTTCATGCTCAACAAAAACGGTAATGTCCGCTCCACGTGCAAGGTATGGCAATAACTCGGCATTGTAATCAGCAATGCCGGATTTACCTGGTGGAAGCGGTGTGAAATAGGCAAGACGCATAAAAGCAGTGATCGGTGGTCAGAAAAATAGTGGATTAGGTGTGGCTGACTGTTGGCTGTTGCGTACTAAATTTACTTCGGTAAACCAACCCAATTGCGGCTCCGACAAAAATAATCATAGCGATGAATTGTGAGGTTGAGACGCCCAATAATCCGCCACGTGGATCATCACGCCAAAACTCAATCGTGAAGCGAGCCAGCGCATAAAGTAAGGCATAAGCCAGCACAATTTGTCCGTGAAATTTGCGGCGCTTTGCCAGCATTAACAGCAAAACAAAAATAATCAGTGTTGCTGCGACTTCGTAAAGCTGCACCGGATGTAAATGCAAAGGAGCGACCAGGCTTCCCAACTTCTGTGTCCAGACCTCACGTTGTGAGGCGTCGGCCAAATCGCCGACTTTCAGCGGAACACCAGTAATTTCGTGACCTTTCTCGGTGAAATGAACTCCGCAAAATCCTGTCGTGGGTTTGCCCCAACAACATCCGGCGCTAAAACAACCAAGCCGGCCAATTGCCTGACCAATGGCGATCCCCGGCGCAAAAGCATCTGCCGTACGCCACCACGGAAGTTTATAAATCCGCATCACAATCACCGAAGCAATGACCGCGCCAATAAATCCGCCATAAAAAACTCCGCCTGAACGCAGGAAATCCAGTGAAAGTAGTTGTCTCCAATCGCCCTGATAAGCGTCCCATTCCGTAATAATCATCAACAATTTTGAGCCAATCAGTGAGGCAGCCAGGACCCACAGGCCTAAATCATAAACTCTATTTTTGTCCAGCCCATCGCTTGTCGCCTGACGAGCCATCACATACAGCCCGACCAGAAAAGCGATTGCCAGCAGCAAGCCATAAGTATTAACAGTGAAATTTATCCAGGGGATTTTAAAGATTTCAGGAAACATAATGGGGCACAAGCTCAGTTTGCATTACAGGTCAAAATCAGCTTTCGGTTGTCTGCGCCTGAGAAAGTTTTTCTTCGCGCATCATCTCTATTGCCAGCAACGCCGCGCCAACACAAATCGCTGCATCAGCAATATTAAATGTCGGCCACGTGTATTTTTCGTACCAGTGAAAATCAATAAAATCTACGACTTCACCCAGGCGCACACGGTCAATTAAATTGCCTACGATGCCAGCCAGCAACAGCGCCAGCGAAAAGCTCAGCCGTTTATTATTCGCCGTGCGAACGAGGTAATAACCAACGCCGACCGCCGCCAGCGTGGAAATTCCTGCCAGAATCCATTTCATTTCAAACTTGCTGTCGGCCAGTAGGCTGAACGCTACGCCACGATTACGCGCATAGGTGAAACGAAAGAGATTCGGGATAATTTCCATTGTGTCCAGAAATTGTAATTTTGCCGTCGCCCACGCTTTGCTTGCCTGATCGGCGATCAAAACGAGGAAGACGAGAACAAAATATTTCACTTTGGTTTGCATCAACGATACACCTCTTTACGATGGGCAATTTTGAGAATAAGGACGCATAACTTTTTATCTTCGATACTATAAACCACTCAATAATCACCAATTCATATTCGATAGCTGCTGTCGGAACCTGGTAATTTTATTGAGCCAAACGGTCTTGGCTCTTCGATTAACGCTACAAGCTTTTCATCTATGCGCCGCTTAATTTTTTCAGGTAAACCACCTAAAGTTTTCGCAGCTTCAGGCGAAAAGAAAAGTTGATACTCATTCATTTATCCAAGCCTAACTCCACTCGAAATTCTGAATAAGGAATCCATTCATCAGGTTTTGTTTGTGAAAGAATCCTTCTTGCATCTTCAGCATCAATTAAGTCTTCTTCTTCGGCAATTAACCGGGTCAGTAAATTACTGCGTTCATCTTTAGGCAGAGAGTGAATTTGTTCGATGA
Source organism: Blastocatellia bacterium (assembly GCA_031371805.1). Lineage (GTDB taxonomy): Bacteria > Acidobacteriota > Blastocatellia > RBC074 > RBC074 > JAFDVL01. The sequence continues at coordinate 17,095 of JANMKB010000491.1, forward strand.
TTAAATCATGTACAGCATTCATAATCTAACCTCTAATATTAGTTATTTAACTTCTCTTCAATATTTTCCGCACAGCGTCCGCATGCTCCAGGATATGTTGCATTAACGCCAACATCCGTTGTGTAGTTCCAGCAACGTTCGCATTTTTCACCGTCGGCTTTGGCGACTTCAACGGAAAGCTCTACGCCGTCCTTCAACTCAGTCCCGGAGACAATGAAGTAAAATCGTAAATCTGAACCGAACGATTCCAAAAATGTACGTGTCTCAGCGTCAGCCGAAATTGTAACTTTTGCTTCCAGCGCTGCGCCAATTAATTTGGCAGTTCGGGCTTCTTCAAGCGACTTCATGACGACATCGCGGATTTGAAATAATCGTTCGTACCGCGCCAGCAAAGCCTCGTCGCGCAGGCTTTCATTATACGTGGGAAATAGTGTCAGATGGACAGATTCGGCTTCGGTTTTCGTGCCGGGAATGTTTTCCCAGATTTCATCCGCCGTGAAAACCAGCAGCGGCGCAATTAATTTTGCGATGCGCACAACGATTTCATACAGCGCAGTTTGCGCCGAACGCCGCTCTAAAGATTTTGGCGCAGTCGTGTACAGGCGATCTTTGATAATGTCGAAATACAAGGAAGATAACGTCACGGTCGCATTGTGATAAATCGCCTGATAGACATCGGTGAATTCATAATCGTGGTAAGCAGTCAGCGCTTTTTTAACGACTTCGTTAATTTCTGCGAGCGCCCAACGATCTATTTCCAGCATTTCCTCCAACACAACTCTATCCTGCGCCGGATCAAAGTCCGCCAGATTTCCCAGGCAATAACGCGCTGTATTGCGAATCTTGCGGTACGAATCAGACAGACGATTGATGATTTCCTGCCCGATCCGCATGTCTTCGTAATAATTCAGCGCCGCGCACCACAGCCGCAAAACATCGGCTCCGTATTGCTTCGTGAATTTTTCAGGCGCAACGGCATCGCCTGCCGACTTCGACATTTTTTTGCCTGCTTCATCCACCGCCCAACCGTAAGTAATCACCGTGCGATAAGGAGCCATCCCTTTCGCCGCCAGTCCAACAACCAAGGATGAATTGAACCAGCCGCGAAATTGATCGCCGCCTTCAAGATAAACGTCAGCCGGATACGGCAGGCCACGCGGTTCCAGAACGCCTAAACTGCTCGCGCCTGAATCAAACCACACATCCAGAATATCCGTTTCTTTGGTCAGTTTTTCAGAACCACATTTGCCGCATTTCGTTCCTGCCGGAACTAAATCCTGGGCGTCTTTTTCGTACCAGATATCCGCCGAGTCTGCTTCAAATAAATCAGCAACATGATTAATTAATTTCTGATCCAGCAAAGCTTCGCCACAATCTTCGCAATAAAAAACCGTAATTGGCACACCCCAGGCTCGCTGCCGTGAAATGTTCCAATCGGGGCGCTCCCTGAACATATTTTTCATCCGTTCATTACCCCACGCCGGATACCATTTCACCTGATCGCAGGCTGCAATCGCCTGCTCGTTCAGGCCAGATTTCGCCATCGAAATAAACCATTGCGGAGTCGCACGGAAAATTACCGGATTGTGGCAACGCCAGCAATGCGGATAAGAATGATTGAATTTTTCCGACTTCAGCAATGCTCCAATTGATTCTAGATGCGCGATAACTGCACGGTTTCCATCAGGATCATTTTTGCTCAGCGACATCACGCGCATTCCGGCAAAATGCTCAACGTCCTTCATGAAAAATCCGCGTGAATCAACCGGATTGTAAACTTCCAAACCGTACTCACGCCCAATCAGAAAATCTTCGTAGCCGTGTCCCGGAGCCGTATGCACCGCGCCTGTGCCAGCTTCCAGCGTGACGTGATCGCCGAGCATAATTAACGAAACGCGATCCACAAATGGATGCTTCGCTTTCAGGCGATCAAATTGTTTGCCGCTGTAATTGGCAATGACCTGGTAATTTTCCCAGCCAACTTTGGTCGCAACCTGTTCGAGCAAGCCCGAAGCGACAATAAAAATTTCATCGCTAACTTCGACGGCGCTATAGTCATATTCAGGATTGAGACTAATGCCGAGATTGGCCGGCAGCGTCCACGGTGTAGTCGTCCAGATGACGATGCTGACAGTTTTGTCAGCCAGTTCAGGATCAACCTGCGCGGCGTCGATGAACGGAAATTTCACATATACCGAATAGCTGCTATGTTCTTTGTATTCGACCTCGGCTTCCGCCAGCGCAGTCTGACAACTGATGCACCAATGCACGGGGCGCGAACCTTTATAGACAGAACCTTTCTCTACAAATTTCCCGAAAGCGCGGACGATATTCGCCTGATAAATCGGCGCCATCGTGACGTAAGGATTGTCCCATTCGCCAAAAATTCCCAGCCGCTTAAATCCTTCGCACTGCGCTTTGACAAAAAAATCAGCGTGCGCCCGTGCCGCCTTGCGAATATCCAGCGTACTCATCGCCGCCATTTCGCCTTTGAGCTTTTTCTCGACTTCGTTTTCAATCGGCAAACCATGACAATCCCAGCCCGGAATATACGGCGTCCAATGCCCCATCATCGAACGTGATTTAATGACAAAATCTTTGAGCGTTTTGTTCAGCGCGTGACCGACGTGAAGGTTGCCATTTGCATAGGGCGGCCCGTCGTGGAGAACAAATAAAGGCTTGTCTTTGCGGGCTTTGCGCAACATTTCGTAAATGTTCATCGCATCCCACTTCTGCAAGCGAAGCGGTTCATTTTGCGCGAGGCTGCCTTTCAGCGGAAAATCAGTTTGGGGAAGATTAACAGTCGTTTTCAGATCAAATGGTTCAGACATAACGTTACGATCAATTTCAATTTTTTCTAAAGATCGCCGATGATACCGTAAGCCCTGGAAAAATGCACTTGCGAACGCTTTACGGATAATGCAGAAGCCCGCACGAAGTAAGGCAACTTTGCACCCTTACTTCGTGCGGGCTTCTGCATTCTATCCTGCAACTTCTCACAGCACCGGACTGTCATTGCCTAACATCGCACGCCGAATAATTTTGATCGGGGGAAATCCCTGCTTCATAAATTCGTCGTGGAATTCCTGCAAGGTAAATTTATCGCCGCGCATTTTTTTATAATCTTCGCGCAGCTTGAAAATCTGCAATTTGCCGAGCGTGTAATAAAGATAGGTCGGGTCAGCCGTGCCGCGTTTGACTTCGCGTTCGCCGTTGGCGCGTGATTGATAACCTTCCTTCACAAAATAATCTATCGCCTGTTCGTAAGTCATTTGTCCGGTGTGCATTTTGATGCCGACGATGTACCGCGCATTTCTGAGCAACGCGTCCTGCAATTGCCCCAGGCGCAATTTCGGGTCGCCGTTGCCGTATCCTTCATCCAGCATCATCTGTTCGGTGTAATGCGCCCAGCCTTCCGCGTTCGAGGCTGCTCCGATTAATTTGCGAACTTTTGAAGGAGCTTTCGGAACCCACAAAAACTGGGTGTAATGTCCGGGGTAAGCTTCGTGAATAGCCGTCGCCAGGATTGTGCCGTAATTGAATCCTGCCATATGTTCCGCAACCTGCGCCGGCTTCCAATTTTTTTCGGGCAACGTCACATTGAAATATGCTTCCTTTGCTTTGGCCTCGTAAGGTCCCGGCGTATCCATTGAAGCCATGGTTACAGCACGCGCAAACGGTGGGGTTTCTTCGATGATCGGCAACACAGGCGAAGGAATCGTGATGATCTTTTTGTCTTCGATAAATTTGACCAGCGCTCCTAATGTGCCGCGAAATGTTTCCAGTAATTTATCCGGTGCGGGATAATCTTTCGCCTGTTCAGCCAGAATTTGTGCTGCCGTTTTTTTGGGATCAAGCTTTGCCGCCGTCTGTTTATAGGCTTCCTGATTCGCCCGTAAATTTTCTTCGCCGATTTGTAAGAGGCGATCCAGCGGCAAATCTACCATTTCGTCGTACCGGAGTTTCTTGCGATAATTATCTTCACCAATTTTGAAATCGCCGTTGGATTTTGGCAATAACTCATTTTTCAAAAACTTGCCGTATTTGTCGAGCGCATCCATCACCGCCTGATTTGTTGCTTTGAACTCAGCCAGTAACTTTTCGTCTTTGACTTCTTTGAAGGCTAACGGCACGTCGGTTTTGAAAAAGCTGATAATGCCGGGGATTTGTTCGAGCGCGACCTGCGTGTAAATTTTAGGTGGATTTTTCAGGTTGGTGCGTGCGTCGTCAAATACTTTTGGCATTTGTTTTTCGCGGGCGACGATGGATTTCAAGCGCTCATCCTGACCAGCAAAATTGCGGCTCATAATCGTGAATACGCTTTGTGTGATGCCGCTGCTGTAACGATCAGGGTTCTTTTCCCACTGGCGAATATTTTCAAATTCGTGCAAAGCCGATTTAATACTGCTGATTACTAATTCACGATCAGCGACTTCATTCGCGCTTAATTTCTGGGCGTCAATTTTTTCAAATTTCTCACCAAAACTTTTTAAGTAGGCAACCTGTTTGTCTACTTCGGCCTTTGAGTAATCTTCCAGTTGCGTGTCGTACTGATGAAATCCGGCATACGTCGCGGACGAAGGGTTGTGCTTGAAGTTTTCCTCAAAATATTGCTCAACGAGTTGCGTGAATTCGGCATTGGAACTCATATCGGTATTTGTTACAGGCAGCGAATTTGATGAAGGTTGGTTACAAGCCGTCAGCAAAAGCGTGAACGATAGAACAGCGAAAAGAAATTTATTGATGTTCATTTTTACTCTCCAGAAATTCGATAATGCGCTTTATCAACAGTTCAGGTTTTTTTGTTTCGCATTCCCAGATTGTCAAAATCTGCCATGCATCTTTTTTCAGTGCTGCAAAATTGCGTTCATCACGATCAACATTGGAGCGCCGTTTGGTTTGCCAGAACTCTGTATTCGTTGCTGGTACTACATTCCCATATTTACAATCATGCATGTGCCAGAAACATCCATGAATAAAAATAATCTTGCGCCGCGCAACAAAAACCAGATCAGGCTTACCCGGCAGATCACGCCGATGCAGGCGAAAACGATAGCCCAGCCGATGAACCAGTGACCGAACTATTAACTCCGGTTTTGTATTACGACTTCGGATGTTAGACATATTGCGATGTCTTTGCTCTTTAGTTAGAACATCTGTCATAGCCGTATAACATCGTAGAGTTTAAAGATTTGAAATATCAGGTTTTAGTACTTCTTTACTACCAATCCCGACAAAGAGATCATTGCAGGTAAATTTAGTTGGGGCTATTTTCATACTTGCAGGGAAAGAGTCTTACATTCTTTCCGGGGTTTCAATTCCAAGCAATGATAATGCCTGCTCCAGCCTCCGCCGCGTTAAATCCGCAACGAACAGTAACAGTATTTTTCGCGTCTCATCAGGCTCTCTCAGGATAGGATAGTCGTGATAGAAAACATTGAATTGCTTCGCTAACTGAAACGCATATTTAGCGAGATGTGTAGGCTCAAACCCTGTTGCGGCAATTTGCAGTATGTCGTCAAATCGAGCCACAAAGTAAACTAGTGACCATAAATTATTACCACTTTCACCGGCAAAGAAAGTATTGAGCTGCTCAGTTGTGAGGTGGGCAAAATCATTACTTAGTTCTTCTGGTGAACGCCCAAGTTTGCGGAAAATATTATTGGCACGAACCGCAGAGTATTGAATGTATGGCCCGGTTTCGCCCTCAAAGCTTAGCGCTTCCTTGAAATCAAAAGCGATGATTGATGTACGAGTAAATTTCAGCAAAAAATAGCGTAATGCGGCAACCGCAATTTGATGCGCAATTTTTCGCTGCCCTGCTTCATACAACTCGGCATGACGTGCCTGCACTTCTTTCAAAGCACTGGCTTCCAGACGATCAATTAAATCATCAGCTTTTACTCCGAGGCCTTTGCGCCCGGACATTGAAACCGCGCCGCCTTCGGAATCAACTCCCAGTTCTTTCGCGGCCTCAGCACTGAGCGTAACTTTTTCATAAGCCAGATGTGCGCTCCGGGAAACTTTAGCTTTTTCCTCTTCAGATGAAGCGATCAACAAAACAGCTTTTTTTACATTCGCTTGCGGGTACGATTGCCCGACATCAATCACATTCAAAAACGCTGTGCCATTGCCAAAATTCGGACGCTCAGAAATTGCCTCATTTTCGTCCCCGCTGGTAATCCAAACGTCGTGCTCCTGATGATCCCGGCGTAATTTATGATAATGAAAATCCAGCCCGAGCTTGCCCAGCTTCCATAAATGATAGGCGATGTCTTTGCCCGTGTAAGTGACCGTGCCATTGGAGCGCACAATAATTTTATCAGCATCGTGTTCGGAGTCACTCGTCCCGTCGCCTTGTCGCCCCGTCTCCGTTTCATTTTCTTCAGCCCGCATCACCCAGCAACCTTTGCTGCGACCTTCCGTCTCGAACACAATCACACCGCTGGCTTTGAGTTTTTCAAACGCATGCGCCCAAAAATGAAGGTGTAGAATTTCACTCTCCCGCGCTAACAAGTCATAGCTAATGTCGAGGCGCGACATTGTATTCAAATGGCAATCTACAATTTTCGCTGAAATATATTCGCCAATTTCAGCCGTTGTATTTCCTCCCGCTTCAATTTCGTGCAAGGTTTTAGCGCGAAGTTCCAGCCGCGTTTTATCTTCTTCGTACCACTGACCGACACGCGCATACAAATCCCAGCAATAATAATCAAAGCTGTCAGCACGTTTATTCACAGTCCTTTCCGCAATGGCTTTGATTTTGTCGAGCGATTTATTTTCAATGTGAATGAAACCAACTACGACATCGGCAACCTGCACGCCGGTGTTATCAATATAGTTGTGCGTTTCGACGGTATCGCCAATCGCTTTCAAGATACGGACTACTGTGTCGCCCAAAACTGAGTTGCGAACGTGACCGATGTGCGCGGCTTTGTTCGGGTTGATAGAGGTATGCTCGACAATAATTTTGTCGGTAGTCGGTGGTCGGTGGTCGGTGATCGGCTCTACTCTGACCAATTCGCTGAATAATTTAGCGCGGTCGAAAAAGATGTTCAGGTAACCTGCGCCGGCGATTTCAACTTTGGCGACGCCAGGAATATTGCTTAAGCCGGCGGCTAAGTTCGCGGCGATTTCGCGCGGGTTTTTCTTCTCGCCTGTTTGTGCTTTGAGGCGTTTCGCTAGTTCAAACGCGACGGGGAAAGCTAAATCGCCGAGTTCAGTTTTCGGTGGAATTTCAGCAGAAAAATCGGTCAGTTCGAGACCTAGCTGTTCGTGCACAAGCGCCGTCACACGTTGCTTAATTTCAGCAGTTAATGATGAAGACATAGTTTCGTTCCTTAATTTCAATACCAATGCAAGGTCTATAGCATCATTCTCATTCCAGCGTCAAACCATTGATTTTTCCGCAGTCATTTCCACAGGCTGTGTAAAATAAGATATATTCTTTGACCTGAAACATGACAAAGGAAAAAGCTATGCCCTTACTATCAATTGTTATTCCGGCTTATAACGAAGAGCAGCGGTTAGGTAAAACTCTGACCGAAACCTTTGCGTATTTAGCAGCGCAGAATTACACCAGCGAAATTATTGTCGTTGATGATGGTTCGAGTGATCACACGATTGAAGTAGCTAACAGTTTTCAATCACGATCCAACGTAAAAACAAAGCTCTTCATCCTCAAAAACCCCGGTAATCGTGGCAAAGGCTACGCTGTGCGCAATGGCATGCTGCACGCGAGGGGAGAAGTGCAATTATTTTTTGACGCTGATTTGGCGACGCCGCTCAGTCAAATTACAAAAGTCATTCAACCAATTCTCGACAATAGCTATGATGTAGTTTTTGGCTCGCGCGCTTTAAGTGATGCCGTAGTTAAAGTAAAGCAATCTGCTTTTCGGCAATTACGTGGTCGGGCAGGGAATTTATTAATTCGCATCCTGTTCGGAACAGATATAAAAGATACGCAATGCGGATTCAAAGCATTTCGGCGACAGGCAGCACAAACAATTTTTCTGCTGCAACAGGTGGAAGGTTTTGGCTTTGACCCGGAAGTGCTTTTTATCGCCAGCAAGCAGGGCTGGCGCTGGAAAGAAATGCCTGTCGAATGGCGTCATGTCGAAGGATCAAAGGTCACGATGTTTGCTTCGACGCTCAGCGTCTTACTGGAAGTTTTCGCTATTCGCTGGAATTATCTGACCGGAAAATATGATGTACAAAAAGTGACACAAGCCGCTGGTTCGCACTAATGACACAAAATGAAAAGACTGAACGTTAATATTGATCACATCGCAACCATTCGTCAGGCGCGACGCACAAATGAACCAAATCCGGTTTCCGCTGCGGTGATCTGCGAGCTTGCCGGAGCCGACGGCATTACGACTCATTTACGCAGTGATCGCCGCCACATTCAGGATTACGATTTAATTGCACTGAAACAAGTCGTCGTCACGCACTTAAATGTTGAAATGGCCGCGACTAATGAAATGGTCGAAATTGCTGCACGCGTGAAACCTGATGTCGTAACTCTCGTGCCGGAAAGTCCGCAGGAAATCACAACTGAAGGCGGACTGGAAGTAATTGCCAATCAAAAAGCGGTAAAGAAAGCCGTTGACGCGTTGCGAGCCGTCGGGATTTTCGTCAGCCTGTTTATTGATCCTGACCCCGGACAAATAAAAATGGCGGCGAAGCTCAAAGTTTTTCAGGTAGAATTTTGCACGGCGAAATATGCACACCTGTGTGAAGCGCCAGGCAGCGCAACCGTCAGAAACACAAAAGAAATTGCGGCGGAAGTTGAGCGGATCAAAAAAGCTTCGCGGGCGGCTGTGCAGGCTGGCTTGGGCGTCGCCGCCGGACACGGCTTGACCTATCGCAACATCGCACCGATAGCACGGATTTCCGAAATAGAGGAATTCAATGTTGGACACAACATCATCGCTCGTGCGGCTTTAGTAGGATTGGATCAAGCTGTTCGTGAAATGATTGCAGCAATCCAATTGTAAAAACTGCCAGACATTAATGAATTACAAACTCGCCAATTTCGTTTGCGTATTACTACTCCTGATTAGTTATTCCTTGTATGAAAAGGCAAACCCGGTCGCTTTTGCTCCCGGTACACTAACGGGGGCCCAAACGACCCGGTGGTCGCACAACCCCAAAGCCAACCCATCTAAAT
>JANMKB010000510.1:0-2836 GCA_031371805.1 Blastocatellia bacterium
TCGCCGGAGCCTTTGATTCCAAAGCAATACTGCATGCCGTCGAATGTATTAATATAAACGCGACCGTTGGCCGTCGAGAGTCCACCCCAGTGGCTCCACGAAGTAATCTGATCGCCGCTCGACCACAGTTCCTTGCCCGTCTTCGCGTCCAACGCATACAGCACTGCATGCGTTGAATTTTTGATGCGATTGGCGTCGCTGTTGTAAGCAAGTCCGATGTCGAACGCCGCTTGATCCGTATCTTCACCATTGCCATACGCGAAAATTACGCCGTTAGCGATGACGGGCGGTTCGGCGTGATTCATATCGCGTGACAGCCAGGCGGGAATCAATTCCGTTTTGCCATTCTTTTCGCCAACTCTGAAGGCGGCAATCGCGCCGTATTTAATCGCCCCATACTCAAGCGGCGCTTTGTACCTGGAATGTTTTGGCCCCCAGAACGGAGTCAAGACCCATTGCGTTCCATCAGGTTCATTCCAGGCTGCCATCGAACCCCAAATTCCAGCGGAAGCAAAATTGACTTCTTCGTTACAAATCAACGGAGTGCGAAAGAGTGGCGTGCGATGATCATCGCCACCAATCGAATCAGTATCCATCAGGTAAACGCGACATTCCTTACTCGCATCCACCATCAATTCCTTACCTTTGTATTTAAAAATCGCGGGCGTGACCTGCATATCCAGATCGCGCTTCCACAACCACTCAGCATTGGACGGGCCGTAGTAATCAACTAATTCAACCGCTTTCGTTTTGGGGTTATGTTTCACACCGATGATTCCGTTGCCAAAAATTCCATTCTCAGGATTCCACGGACCGTCGCCTGTGCCCGTGTACATTACGCCTTTGCTGTCAATCGCCGGGCCAGTTCGCCCCCACATTCCGCCACCTGGAGGCCCCCATGATCCGACTTTATCAGTCGCTAAATCGTAGGTGTACACCATGTTCGGATTGCCGCCGCAGCCCTGTGCCGTATGCGTATAAATCACATTTTCGCGTAGGCTCAGCGCGTAAGGCTTGCCATTCGGCGGCATAAATTTTGCAGGCGGCGCGACTTCTTTTCCATCGGCAACATTCAGGCGTCGTAACGTGCCATCCCACGCCGCAGCATACAATGTGTATTTGCCTGGCGTATCGGTTGGCCCAATCACAGGAGTCGCAGTAATTCCTCCGGGACATAAAACTCCCGCCCCCCGTCCACCAGTTGGCGGAACCCACGAAGTCTCAAAATGCGTTTTCCAAAGCACTTTTCCCGTGTCTGCATCAAGTCCATAAATGTTGTCGTTGACCCCTGTCGCAACCACAATCTGCTTTGGCCCATCAGCCGTATTGACACGTCCGGCAATCAGCACGGGCAACAGGTTGTGCATTTGTTTTCGCTCGTTATCGAGCTTGGTCTTCCAGAGCAATTTCATGTCTTTGACATTGCCCGGATTGAGAATTTTTTCGCCGCGTTGCCATGCAGTTCGTTCAATGTCGCCGCCATCCGTGAGCCAGTCCGCAGGCTTCCCACTTTGCGCAAGCAGCCCTGCACTCAAACCAGCAATGCAGCCAAGCAGAAATAGTAATTTCGTGAAACTTATTAACTTTCGATGTCTCATTTGTTGGAAGACTCCCTTTTGCTAACACGGAAGTGTCTCCGTGGAATAGATCACAATGAGTAAAGCGTATGAGGTACAACCAATGACGGTCTGAATGTCCGCCTTATTTTTTTCGATTACCGCAAAAACTACCTGAAAGAAAATTTCAGCCCGATTTAAGGTTGGTGGAACGGTAATGATAAGTATTCCCTGCCAGCATTGCAAATCGAAAGCCCTGAAATGAAATGATTCCGCAATGCGGTACGAGATGGTTGAAGTTATTGATAGTTAGTATAATTCTTGAAAATTTAACTATTTAGATTTATTCCATAATGCGGAATATTATTTTTTTACTAATGATCTGCTGTCGCCAATGGCGACCAACAATATAGCCTACGGTGTAGGCGTTTCGCCAAAACCATAGGTTTTAGTAATGAACGATTCTGTCGCTGAAGGCGACGAACCTTTAATAATTGTTCGTTGTTTTCAGCGACGGGATGTTGATGACCACATACCCGGTGATTCTTGCTGGGCTATAATGTTGGTCACGTTTGGCGACGGAATACACAAACCAATCTTTTTTAATTCGTGTAGATTCCAGGAATTATCCCGGGCGCTGGTGGATTGCGGCTTTTTTGCATCATAGATTTCGCTTTGTTTGGTAAACCTCAAACGAAATGCGACAATCAAAAAGCCTGATCAAATTTTTATCTATGCCAAAAAGAGTTTGCTTTATTTTGTTTTTGACGCTGACTGCCTTTTCGTGCGGTCGGCAAAATCATGTGGAAGAATCTTTGCGCCTCATTGGAGCAGCAATAAAAATTGAAGCTCCATCAGGATTACCAATTGTAAATTTTCCAGCCAATAATCCGCCCACAGCCGAAGCCATCGCGCTTGGTCGAAAACTCTTTTATGATCCACAGCTTTCCGCCGACAATACAATTTCATGTGCGAGCTGCCACAATCCAGCCTTGTATTTCTCAGATGGATTGCCAGTAGCGAGAGGTATCAATGAACAATCAGGAACGCGCAATTCCCCGTCGCTATTGAATGCGACTTACAATAGTTTACAATTTTTAGATGGACGTGCCGCGAGCCTTGAGCAACAAGCAAGTCAGCCGATTGCCAATCCCATAGAAATGAATTTGCCGCACGAAACTTGTGTCACCAAACTAAATGCGAATCAGGCATACCGCGAAGAATTTTCAAAAGTCTTTGGCGCTGGTTCGATCACGATGGACAAAATTGAAAAATCCATC
>JANMKB010000537.1:0-1587 GCA_031371805.1 Blastocatellia bacterium
GCGACAACTCGCAACGATCATCAAAAAAGTGCAGTGGCAGGGCTGGGTGTTGAACGAGGAAGAACGATTAAGCGGTGAAAAACCTGGGGAAAGTGCCGTCGCTCCGGCCCGCAAAACATTGAAAAATATTTTTGGCAAGTGAGCGCTTGCCAAAATCAGGTTTATATGGAAATGTTCACACTACAGAGAGTGCGATTGAATCGTTAGGAGAAAATTCGGGGGAGTAATCTCCTGGCGTGAAAATCGTACCTCTGTGGTTTTAAGAACCCTTCCTGCTGATTCACCATGAAAAGAAGAAATTTTTTAATCGGTATTTCTACCGCAACAATTGCGGCTTCATCCTACATTCGTATCCTGGGTGCGAATGATCGCCTCGGCATGGCGCTGGTTGGTAGCGGACGCCGTGGGCGCGACGTGATGAAAGCTTTTCTTTCGACTGATCGCGTTGATTTGAATTGCATCGCCGATATTTACGATGTGCAACGGCAACGCGCCAAAGATTTTCTGGGTGTGAAACCGTCCGAAGTGAATTCGATGGAAGAAGCACTCAGCCGCAAGGACGTTGACGCTTTATTAATCGGTGTACCCGATCATTTGCATTTGTCGCTGGCACAAATTGCACTGAAAGCAGGCAAGCACATTTACCTTGAAAAACCGACTTCGCATAATTTTGACGAAGCTCCGGCGTTTATCGAAGCCGTGAAAAAAAGCGGCAAGGTTTGTCAAACTGGAACGCAGCAACGCAGCGGCGCACATTACAAAAAAGCGAAAGAAGAATTCTTCGACAAAGGACGTTTAGGCAAGGTAGTTTTTGCACGTGCGGTGTGGCATGACTTTCCGTGGCAACGGCGCAAAATTGATCCGCAACCGAAACCCGCCGGACTTGATTGGGATCGCTTTTTAGGCCCCGCGAAGAAAATTCCTTATGAATGGATTCGTTATGATTCATGGCGTTATTTTCCTGAATATGGTGGTGGATTACTCGCGGATATTTTGACGCATTGGGCGGATGTCGCGCAGTGGATGATGAACGAATCGCGTCCGCTGAATGCGACGGCGACAGGCGGCATTTATCAGCTCAACGATGGGCGCGTAAATTACGATACAGTCAATGCAATGATCCAATATAAAAACTGGAATTTGTTGTTTGAATCTTCCGTGCTGCCAATTCGCAATGATCGTCCGGGTGTGTTTTTTGAAGGCACCGAAGGGACGCTTGACCTGACGCGGAGCGGCTATATTTTTCAACCATATAAAGGCGCGGCAGAAGTTTACGAATCCAAAGAAAATCTGGAAATCGCGCATGCGACGAATTTTCTGGATGCGGTTAAAAATAATACGAAGCCAAGCGCGGACATTCAGACCGGACTTGAGGCTTGCAATCCGGTGCATTTGGCGAAAGCGGCGTACTGGAAAAAGAAGCGGATGAGATTTGATCCGTCGGGCAAAAAAATTATCGAAGACGTTTAGAACTGGCTCTGAAAATTTCTTTTGCGGTAATTGGTCAATCCAATCCAAATCAGTTAGAATTCCTTTTTAAATACCAACCAATTCGGGCAAAAGTCTCGAAAGCAACTGAAAAATATT
>JANMKB010000557.1:0-15290 GCA_031371805.1 Blastocatellia bacterium
GGTGGTTCATCCAACTATCATTCGTTACAAGCTACAGTAAGCACCAGAATCAGCAAATCACTCAACGTGGGATTAGCCTATACCTACTCGAAAGCGATGGGGACAGCCAATGCCTACAGTGATTTCATCAATCCGGTCTGTTCACGTTGCGCCGATTATCGGCGTCTCGCCTTTGACCGTACCCATGTGGCAGTCATTAACTATGACTGGAGATTACCAGGGCTGAAAGATCATAACTGGTTGCTGAAATCGGTTGTCAATGGATGGCAGATCACAGGCATTACCCAGTTCATTTCAGGTCAGCCTGAAGATGTGAGTGCTGGTATCAGTTCTATCAATACCAATCAGCGTTTGGGCGGAAGCTGGACGGAAGCCTCTCGTGGTTTCTTCACCAGCAATCCTAATTTAAGCAAGACGATTGACAAGTACTTCAACTATGAAGCGATTCGGTTACCAACGATTGCTCAGGCTTTGGCTCAGAAGGGCGCTTATCCGCGCAACTTCCTCAGCCGTCCTGGCGTCAACAACACCGATCTTTCGTTGTTCAAGAACTTCGGTCTGGGACGTGGCGACACGCCGCGCAGTATTCAACTTCGCGCTGAAGCCTTCAACGTCTTCAACCACGCCCAGTTCAGCGACATGAACCGTGCTGTGACATGGAGCAGCTTTGCTACCTATTTGACCGATCAGCAGGCTTCTTCAAGCACGATTCTGAATGTGAGAAATGGCTCGACAGGGGCAGCCTCACGCATCGGCAATGGTGTTGGCGAAGTCAATGGATTGCAAGGTGTAGTGTCAGGAAATCGCGTTATTCAATTGGCGGTGAAGATTTACTTCTAAACCGAAAATTGCAAATGCAAGCTACAATACCAGGGGTTGCAACTTGTTTGCAGCCCCTGTTTTTATGTACGATGCGTTGTTAGTTTGTCGCTGGTTGACATCACAAGTTTTTTTGTTGAAAGCCAGATGAGTAAGTACAAGAAAACTAGCAGTGTCAGTTGTGTGAGAAGTCGGAATCGTTGAGGCCTGTTATGAAAACTTCACCTTCGTCATTTTTAACTTTATTCTTTTTATTAATTTTTTCAGCATCATCGTTCGCCCAACTTGGAGCGCCTTTGACGGGCGGCGGCTTTGTCGTTTTTGGTCGAGCTCATTTACCAAACGGAAAACCCGCAGTAGGCGTGAGGGTTTCGCTGGAAATGCCGAATGGACTGAATAAAGAAACGATTTGTGACGATGGCGGTAATTTTGAGTTTCGTGCGATCAGCGCCGGACGCTACCACTTGAAAGCGGTCAATCCAAATAATCCTGAGCAGTACAGCGATCCGGCAGATTCCGACAGCAACCGTGCTTATTCCAATCGCGTCCAGGTCAATATTTATATGCGTCCGCCGCTGCACTCCGGCGCTCCAAAGACGAATGCCGGAACCATCAATGCCGTTGAAGCCGCGCAAAATATCCCCAAAGCGGCACGCAAAGCTTATGAACAGGGGCTAAAACAACAAAAAGAAAATCAACCCGACAAGGCACTCGCCAGTTTTAATCAGTCCATTGAAATTTATCCTGAGTATTTTCAGGCTCTGACCGAACGCGCAAATTTGTTAATGCAACAAAATAAAATACCCGAAGCCGAAGTGGGTTTTGCCAAAGCTTTGGAATTTAATAGCAGGTATCCCGGCGCGTTACGCGGTTTGGGGTATTGCCAGATTCAGGAGAAAAAATTTGCGGAAGCCTTGAGCAATTTAGAAAAATCCTATTCGCTGGAACCGGAAATTCCGTTGACGCTTTTATTACTTGGCTACGCCAATCTTTCCCTGGATCGCTACGAAGAGGCGAGACAGTCCTTGTTACAAGCCATCAAAATTGGCGGCGAAAGCACCGCCCGCGCTCATGTGTATTTGGCGGAAGTTTATGCGCACGAAAAAAAATTCAAAGAAGCTTCCGACGAAATTCAGATGTATTTGAAGATGAAACCGAATGTGCCGGACGCTGCGAACTTGAAAGAGTTGAAAGCCAAGTGGCTGGCTCAGATCAAATAGCTTATGAGTACAGACCGTTACCATTCACGGTGCTGGCTCGTTGTACTGGTTTGATTTAGAATAAACGATGTCAGGGAGGAACAATTATTATGATACCGAATGCAGACTTAATTCTGACGCAAATGAAAAGCCTCGAAGTCCAACTAACATCGTTAAGAATTCAAATCCAGAATCTGGTAAATCAGGAAAATAAATCTACGCATACGTTGTCTGATCTGAGGGGGATACTCGCCGGACAGGGGCAATTTAGCGAAGCTGAAATTGATGAGGTTTTGTATAAAATGCCACCAGATTTAGAAGCAGAGCTTGCCACTATGCCAAAGGATAAAGCTCCATGATCTACATCCCGGATACTCATGCTCTGGTCTGGTATGTCACAAATGACCCACGCCTTTCGACCTCAGCGCTGTCAGTCATGAACGCCCCTGGCTTACAATTTGTGATGCCTACAATGGTGCTTGTAGAAATAAGGTTTTTATATGCGAAAGGGCGTTTCAGTGCGAACCTGTCATTGGTTTACCAGAAATTTATTACGGCTATGAACTGTTCGGTTTATTCGCTTGATAAAAAAGTAGTCGCGCAAATTCCCACTGGTCTGAATATTCATGATTCAATTATTGTCGCAACAGGATTGGTTTATCGGGATATTTTTCAGCAACCGACTACGATTATTACGAGGGATGGTGAGATTACTAAATCTGGACTGATACAGACTCTGTGGTAAAAGCTATGATTTGGATGGTGCTGATTTCATTTCTGTTCTTATTTATTTTCCCACCTCAGCAGGTGGATGTATCCGCGCAATTCTCCCAAGCTGTAGCCTTACAACAGCAAGGAAAATTTCAGGAAGCCGCTACCGAATACAAAAATATCCTGACACGCAAACCTGATTACGTCGAAGCACAGGCGAATCTTGGCGTTGTATTGGCGCGGCTGGGCAAAAATGAAGAGGCAATTTCTGCGTATGAAACTGCGCTAAATCTTGCTCCGCAGTTAACGCAAATCTGGTTAAATGTTGGAATTCTGCATTATCGCGTCAGTCAATTTGAAAAGGCGATCAATGCTTTCGATAAATTTTTAGCTGCTCATCCGAACCACATTCAAGCTCGCCAATTGCTCGGCTTGTCATTAGTCGAAATCGGTTACAACACTGCCGCGATTGAACAGCTTGAACCAACGTTGACGGCGGCTCCGAATGATCCGGCGGTGCTTTACAGTTTGGGCTTGGCATACCTGCGAACGAATAAACCGACACAAAATATTATTGAGCAGTTAAATTCTTTTCCGGCGGGAGTGGCGTCTTCGCATCAATTGGCAGGCTTGGCAAAGCTCGCTAAATTTGAATTTGAAAGTGCGATTGCTGAACTAAAGCAAGCGCAAAAACTTAATCCTGAATTGTTGCGGCTGAACTATTCACTGGGGCTTTGTTTTTACAAGCTTGGCCTCAATAAAGACGGGCTGGAGGCGTTTGAAGCTGAATATCTGCGCAGCCCGAAAGATTTCACTACGTTATATTATTTGGCGTTATTGCACGAAGCCGAGGGAAATATTGAGGCGGCTAAAAAATATGTTGACCAGGCATTGGCGATGCAGCCGACTTCGATTGAGACGATCACAATTCTCGGCAAAATTCTGGCGCGTCAGGGCAATAACCGGGAAGCTGCACTCGCTATCGAAAAGGCCATCGCGCAAGACCCGAAAGACTCCATGAAGCATTACCTGCTGGGGAAAATTTACCGCGAACTGGGGCGCCGCGAAGATTCCAATCGTGAATTCAATGAGGCACGCAGGCTCAAAGCTGAAGAAGCCAAAACGGATCGTGATAAGATAATTAAGTGATGAAACTCAACTCCGTACTGCTGGCTCTACTATTTTCAATCCAAGCCGCTTTCGCCGCGCCTACTGTGACTTTCACTGACGTAGCCAAAGCTTCCGGCATTAATTTCGAGAATCATTCTTCCAAAGAAAAACGCTACATCGTCGAAAGTATGGGCGGCGGCGCAGCCTTCTTCGATTTCGATAATGATGGTAAGCTTGATATTTACCTCGTCAATTCCTACACCGTCGAAGACGCACAAAAACACAATCCGCAACCTCCCGCTGCACTCTACCGAAATCTCGGTAACGGAAAATTTGAAGAAGTCGCAGCGAAGGCTGGCGTAGCTAATCCCGGTTGGGCGATGGGCGTTTCGGTTGCCGATTATGACAACGACGGCTGGGATGATTTATACGTGACCTGCTTCGGCGCGAACAAGCTTTATCACAACAAAGGTAATGGGACGTTTGAAGACGTAACCGCCAAAGCCGGAGTCGGCGACAAGCGATTTTCGACGGGCGCGGCGTGGGGAGATTATGACCGCGACGGCTGGCTGGATTTGTACGTGAGTAACTACGTTGATTTCAATTTGGAGGCTGTGCCTGAATTTGGCAAAGGCGAACTCTGTACGTTTCGCGGGCTTCAGGTGCAATGCGGGCCGCGCGGATTACCGGGCGCAGGCGATGTGCTGTATCACAATAACGGTGACGGCACGTTTACAGACGTGACGAAAAAAGCTGGCGTCGAGGACAAAAACGGCTATTACGGTTTGGGTGTGAAATGGACTGATTTTGATGACGACGGCTGGCTGGATATTTTTGTGGCGAATGATGCGACGCCGAATTATGCCTATCGAAATAATCACGATGGAACGTTCACAGAAATTGGCTTTGCACTCGGCGTCGCCGTAGACGAAAACGGCGCTGAACAGGGTTGTATGGGCGTCACGATTGGCGATTATGACCGCGATGGCAAGCTGGATTTATTCGTTAGTAATTTCGCCGATCAATACAATACGCTTTATCACAAAGGCAAAGACGGATCCTTCACGGATTTTTCGACGGCTTCAAAAACTGCGAATGCGAGTATGCCGTTTGTTGGCTGGGGGACACGATTGTTCGATTATGACAACGATGGCTGGCTGGATTTATTGGTAGCGAACGGACATGTCTATCCGCAAATCGAAGGTGCATTTCCCGGCGCTCAGTACGCGCAGCGAAAATTATTTTACCGGAATTTACGCAATGGAACGTTTGAAGAAATCGCGGCAAATTCCGGCGCAGCATTAATGCAACGCAGAGTTTCACGCGGCGCGGCGTGGGGCGATTACGATGAAGACGGCGACCTTGATGTGATCGTGAATGAAATTGATGGCGCTCCGTCATTGCTCAGAAATGATGGAGGCAACCAAGCCGGAAATTGGTTGCTGCTGAAATTGCAAGGGACAAAATCGAATCGCAATGCGGTTGGCGCAAGAGTTACGCTGAAAGTCGGCGATCTGGCTCAGGTGCAGGAAGTTTACGCCGGAGACAGTTATCTTTCGCATTCCGATTGGCGTCTGCATTTTGGCCTGGGCAGCGCAAAAATAGTTGATGAAATCGAAATTAAATGGCCGAATGGCAAGGTCGAAAAGAAAACAAAAATTGCTGCCAATCAAATCCTGAAAATCATTGAGTAAGCACTGCTGATTGATCTTTCGCCCGCAATCAATGACAATCTCAAACTCTTATGCAGTCTCAGGAGATCAAGAAAATTCTGGTGCGTGGGACGAACTGGCTCGGCGATACAGTGATGACAATTCCCGCGTTGCACCGCCTGCGTTCATCTTTTCCAACCGCAAAAATTGTTTTGCTGGCTCCCCCACGCGCCGCCGAAGTCTTCACCGGATTTCCAGGATTGGATGAAATCATCGCTTACCAGCGCAAAGAACAAGGCCCACGGGCATTCGTCACCATGCTGCAGCGATTACGCAAAGAGAAATTTGACTTGGCGATTTTATTTCAAAATGCTTTTGAGGCGGCCCTGCTGGCAAAACTTAGCCGCGCAAAAATTCGCGTTGGCTATGACAATCAGGGACGTGGCTTTTTACTTTCGCATCCGCTGAAACGCAGCGCAGTGCCGCGTAATCGCCATCAAACAAATGATTATCTTGATTTAGTGCAGGCGGCGGAAAAAGCCTGTTTCGGAGCTTCATCAATTGTAACCAGCGACAATCTTCCAACGTTGAAGATAAGTGATACGCAAAAACTGACCGCCGCAAAATTACTGGCGCAACACGGCATTGAGCCAGGCCGACAACCGTTAATCGCACTCAATGCTGGAGCGACGAACAGCCGCGCTAAATGCTGGCCTGAAGAGCGCTTTGCAGCTTTGGCGGATCACCTGATGGCTGACCGCAACGCCCAGGTAATTTTGCTCGGCGCACCTGCCGAACAAATCAGCGCGGCACGTGTAATGGCGCTGATGAGGCAGGATGGAAAGGCGATAAATTTAGTTGGTCAAACAAGCATTACAGAATTGATTGGAATTTTGGCAGGCTGCGATTTAGTCGTGACCAACGATACCGGGCCAGCCCATGTTGCTGCCGCCTTAGGAATTCCGACGCTCACGATTTTTGGGCCAACCAATGAATATGAAACGGCCCCGCTCGGCGTGCGGGCGGAATTAATGCGGGCAGAAGGCATCGAATGTGCGCGCTGTATGCACCGTGAATGCCCAATAGATCATCGTTGTATGACGCGAATTACGGTTGACGAGATAACCGAAAAAGCTTATTCCCTGATGAAGGAATTATGATTCGCCTGTTACAATTTGTGGATTATAGATAGTTGCCTGGTTAACAATTTAGGCCAGGTTATAGTGGGCAAACCAATCATCTTCGTTGGAGCAGAAAATTAATTTTAGGTAGTCACAGAGGAAGCATGAAAACACACGTAACTTTTGCAACGGAACTTTTTGAAACTGAAACGCCGAAACACAGCTCCAGCAGTTTCGGTGAGGATTGTGCACACTGGCTAACGGAAAGGCTGCGCGCCCAACGTTTCATGATTGGGAACCTCCTCCAGGAGGATTGGGGCTGGACACTTCCAGTCACCGTCAATCGCAACAGATTTTATCTGAATGTCGAATTGAGTGAGGACGGCGGCAAAAGATGGCTGATCTGGTGTGAACCGTTATCAGGTGTCTTAACCAGGCTTTTTGATAGTTCCAACGCTGATGACCAGGCGCAGTTATGTCAGGCAGTGGATGAAATTCTGCACCAGGCAACCGCGCTTCGTGACGTTAAATGGTATGCCGAACAGGATTGGATCAAGGGCAAAGACGAGTGGACAGAAACGCCCGATTGATTGACTGACAATGCGCATTTTGATCGTCAAACTTGGAGCGATTGGCGATGTTGTCCACACGTTGCCAGCCCTGGCTGCTTTGCGGCGCGCCTTGCCAGAGGCACATCTGGCCTGGGTCATCGAACGCGGCGGCGCAGCAAAACTTTTACAAAATAATCCCGCCCTTGACGAATTAATCGAAGTTGATACACGCGGCTGGCGCAACAATTTATTCGATCCTGCATCTCGCCAGGCAATCAAAACATCCTTAGCAAAAATTCGCGGCTTTGATCTCACACTTGATTTTCAGGGGCTGATAAAATCAGGGATGATCGCCTGGTTATCACGCGCCCCACGCCGCATTGGGTTTGATAAAAATGCCCTGCGTGAACCTGCCAGTGCATATTTATTGACCGAGCGAGTCAGCGTCAACGATGACGATCACATCATCAAAAAGAATTTACAACTGGTACGCCATCTCGGTTATTCCATCGCAGGCGCTTACCAATTCCCTCTTTACCTCGCACCGGAAGATGAACGATTTGCGGAGCAGGAACTCGCCCGGCGTAACGGCGCAGTAGCGATTATTAATCCCGGCGGCGGATGGCCTACCAAACTTTGGAGTGTGGAAGGGTTTGCGGCAATTGCTGATCGGTTGTGGGAAGCACATGGCTGGCGCTCAGTTGTGACGTATGGCCCTGACGAAGAAGCATTAGCCAACTCTGTCATCAGACATTCTCGCAGTGGCGCTGTCGAAACGCTTGCGACAACGCTCAAACAATTTTTCGCGCTTGCCCGCCACACTAAATTATTCATCGGCGGAGATACCGGGCCATTGCATTTAGCCGCAGCGGCAGGAACGCCCATTGTCGGAATTTATGGCCCGACGCCGGCGCTGCGTAATGGCCCCTTTGATACAAATGATGTCGTGATTGAACGCTTTGATCTGGATTGTCGCGTCGATTGTTTTCGCCGCAGTTGCAGTCATACTTCGTGTATGAAGATTCCGATTGAGAGCGTTTGGCAGGGAGTGGAGCGAAGAATTTTGGCAGAAAAAATCAGCCACAAATTTACACAGATTTACACCGATAAATACGCTGACTGAATTTCCAATCTGTGCCAATCTGTGTAAATCTGTGGCTGAATATTTTTATGAAATCAATCCTTCAACGCCTTCGTGTGCCGCTCGGATTTTTGACGGCAATTTTATTTGTCGTGCTGGCACAACCTTCGTGGCGTTTAATTATCATCGGTGCGCCAATCGCTTTGTGCGGCGCTGCCATCAGGTCATGGGCATCAGGACATTTGCGCAAAAACGCAGAACTGGCGACGAACGGACCGTATGCTTACACCCGGAATCCGCTTTATCTGGGCAGCTTTATTTTAGCGCTTGGCGTAGTTATTTGCGGCGGCAACTGGTGGCTGGGAATTTTACTGCTCGGATTTTTCCTCGGCGTTTACATACCTGTGATGCAGGCCGAAGCCGCCCACATGCACGTTTTGTTTCCCCAGGATTTTGCCGCGTATGAAAAAAATGTCCCGCTGTTGCTGCCACGTTTGACGGCATGGCGAACAGGCGAAAATAAAAATTTTGAGACCAGTCTTTATTTGCAACATCGGGAGTATCAGGCTTTGCTTGGGTTAACAGTGGTGATTGGAATTTTGATTTTAAAGATCGTATTGTGAGGAACAGTACTGCGAATGGTAGCGAGTGCTACAACGCATCAAATTACATGCAAAAATATTTTTCTCTTTTGCTAATCCCCCTCCTTTTGTCACTTTCCTGTGGCAAGCCAAAGCCACGCACACCGCGCATCATAACGCCAACAGTTCATGCATTGCGCCGCGAAACAAAACAATTGCCCTTCAAAATTGGCGAAAAGCTAACCTACGAATTGCGCTTCACACGCTTCCCGATTTCGACGACTGCGGGTAATGTAGTCTTTGAATGCGTCGGCATCACCGCTCAACCAACTATCAATCAACTCGAATTTAAACCGTCGCCCAGTGATAAAATTTTGCACCTGCGTGCGACGATTACCTCAAAAGGATTTTTGCTGAAGCTTTTCAACCTCAGTGTGAATGATCGTTTTGAAACACTGGTTGATGCGAAAGATTTTAAGCTGCGGGCAACGTTGCGAGAAAATGAAGAAAGCAAACGCCACACGTTACAAACAGGGATTTTCGATTACGAAAAACAGGTCGCAAATTTTCGCTTTACTGATCTGAACAAACCTGAAAATCCACCGCGTGAAAAGTCGCCCAAGCTGGAACCTGAGATGCAGGATTTATTATCCGCTTTTTATTTAATGCGCTTGCAGGAAGCCAGAGAAGGTTCGATTTATAAACTCCCGCTGATGTATGAAGGCGAGCGCCGCGATTTTGAAATTGAGGTTCACGGACGTGAAGAAATCCAAACCGACCTCGGCAAATTCAAAACCATCATAGTCGAACCCAAACTTTTCGGCCCCGGCAGATTAAGTTCCCGCGAAGGCGAATTTTTTATGTGGGTGACGGACGACGCGCAGAAAACGCCGGTGAAATTCTCAGTCAAATCTTCCGGCGCAACGATTACAGCTACATTGATCAAGAAAGAATAGAACGCGGATGACACGGATGCTGCGGATTTACGCAGATTGAATTGCACAGAAAAAATAAAATCCCTATCCGCGAAAAATCCGCCCAATCCGTGTCATCCGCGTTCTATTTATTCTCTGCCACGACAACCCGCATCTCTTCCCCATTACAACGAATGTCCGGCACATACATCGCCTGTCCCAGCACTGGCAACGCGTGAAAACTCCCCGGCGTTTCAGCACGCATCTCGTAGCGAATTTGCCACACCCCTTCGGGCAAATGATCAATGAACATGGCGACTTTGCGGTCGCGTAATTCTTGATACACATAGCGTGATCGGTGGTTGGTGGTCGGTGGTCGGTTCGCGGAAATTTCGGCTTCTGTCAGTTGCTGTGCATAAAGTGGTTGACCGCTGCGGAGTTGGACGGCTTCAAATCCGGCGGGTTTCAAATCTTCAAATAATAAATATTCGTAATTATTTTTGGCTTCAATCGTGAGGATTGTTTCGATGCGATCGCCGCTATTGACAGTTTCGCCTTCGGTTAATTTTACTTTGTCGTAGACATAACCTTTCAGCAATGTCGGACGCCCGACCAATTTGTAATATTCACGCTTAACGAAAATTTCATTGCCTGCGGACCTGATGTTTTCTTCACGGCTAAAAAATTCTGCGTTCGCAGCAAAATACAATGGACTCTTGCCGCCTTTGCGAACGATATGAATTTCGTTCGCGCCATCTTTGAGCAATTCACGTTTGATGGAAAATTGGCTTGGCGCACTCAACGCGTCTGCCGCCGTTAATTTTTTCGTCGCAACAGCCTGTCCGTTGACCTGTAATTCATATTCAAGATCAGTATTTAATTCGCCGCTGATACGCAAATAGTCATTCATCGTCAGCACTGCAATCGCCGTGTCACGCGTGTTGCTCCATTGTGCACCGCGCCGATTTTTGATCAGCCAATTCGTGACGGGTTCAATCAATTTATTTTTGGGATCAATTGCTAACAACGCACGCAAAGCAAATGCCGTAGCCTCTACGCCGCCGTCCGACCAGCGCCAATAAATTCCGTCTTCGCCCCAATGCGCCGTACCCATCACAGACGCGTCAGATTTTTGTTCGCCTTTGATGAGAATTGAAGTATCCGGTGCAGTGTCGCGATTCACGCCGTTTTCTAAATTTTGGACGAGGATTTTTGCTTTGTCCGCGAAGCCGAAATTGTGCGCTGTGAGCGCGAGCAATGCCCGCGTGTACGCATTCAATTTTTCACGGTTCTGCCAAAGATTCTCGAACGCGGCTTGCTGAAATTTAGAAATATTATTTTTAGCTACTGCGTGATGCGACGCCAGCGCATGCAACATCCAGGCTTGCTGATCGAAATTGTTTTCCTCTTCGACGAGAGCTTTGTCTAAATATTCTGCGCCGCGTTGCAGCACGTCATCTTTGCAGCGAATTTCTGCCGCTTGTCCCAGCGTCATTCCCCACACAACATACGCGGTCATGAAATGATCGCTCTCACCTTCTTTCCACCAGCCCCAACCGCCATCCGCGTGCTGAAAATCGTAGAGACGCGCCAGTCCCTGTTGCATTAATTCATCTACCTGTTGCAGGCTGCGTGCACCTTTGGGATGCGTTTGATTCGCGTATTGTGTTTCGATGCCGCCGAAGACTTTGCTCATCGCCACTTCGGGATCGAGTTTTAAATCCTTGAGCGTTTTTGCAGTGATGGCGGCAGGCAAAAATCGGCTCATCGTTTGCTCTACGCAACCGTAGGGATAATCAATTAAGTACGGTAGCGCGTCGAGCATCGTGACCGCCATGCTGGGCGCGATTTGTACGGTCAATTGTGTAGTCTCAGGTTTTCGTTCTTTCGGTAAATCAAGTTTGATCGTGACTTCATCGCCGCGCAGCTTGCCGGATTTGGCAAGGAATTTTTCGATGCCGTGTTCGTGAACAACAAACGATTTCTCCATCGCATCCGCAAATTTTTCGCTGCGAGCGGTGACTTTTAATTTGGCGTTGCCCGCTTGTGTCGCGTTCACAACCCAGTCAACTCGCTGTTCGCTGTTCGCTGCAATTTTGACTGGAGCTTGTTCGCCTTTAACAGGTTTACCGTCAACCACCAATCCACCCACCACAACACTATCAGCATTGATCGAAGGCATAACCGTCATTGTCTGATCCGTGTTGTTATTCATCACTGCCGAAACTGTGACTTGATCACCAACGACAAAAAAGCGCGGAGCCTGCAATCGTACCAACAACGGCATCTTCGTGCGCGTAGTTCCTTCGCCAATTCCAAACTGATTTTCCCCCGTCACCGCCCGCGCCGTAGCCTTCCAGCTTGTCGTCGAATCAGGATATTTCACCTTCACCTTCGCCTTGCCGTCTTTGCCTGTGACAACATCTGGTTGCCAGAAAACGGTTGAGCGAAAATCATTGCGGACGACAACGTTAGAATTACGAATGATATTCGTGGCAGAGACATCTGCTTCATGCAATGTCAGTATTTCTTTTACCAGTTGAATTTCATTGCGACCATCGATTGGCAAAGACATTTTATTGTTGGCGATAATTGATACAGACTCTGTTTGTTGCATTCCGCCACCAATACCACTTATTCGCATTGCTGAAGGCCTTGCCGCACGGTCAAGAGATTCATACTTCGCCAGTCGTTCAAAACGCCCAACCTCTCTAACTTCCTGATCTTGATCTTTTGCTTTACTAATACGATCATCCAGCAATTCTTTGTTAGTTCCTTCGACCAATTTCAAATATTGCTTTTGCTGAAATGAGCTTTGTGTTTGCACATATTGCGCACGCTTGTTGCCGTAGAAAAATTTGCGCGGATCGCCTGCGAAATCCTGTCCGATGTAATAAACAGCTTCGTCAACCAAGCCGAGCGAAACCTCCGCCGCTACGGGTTTGCCGTCGCGGTCTTTGGTGGTGACGGTCAGCGTACCGTCTTCGCGTGGTTGATATTGTGAATGATCGGCGGAGACTTCAACGTTGAGGAAATGACGATCCGGCGGGACGATAAGCTGTTTTGTGTCCGCGAATAATTGTCGTTCATTGACCATTGCTGCACTCAGAAAAATGTTCGGCTCGTGTTTTTCTTCGATAGGAATTCCCAGCAATTTCACTGTGCCGTCCAGATGCACAAGTTGATAGCTCAGCAAATTTTCGGCTTCGACGGTGAATAAAACATAGCGATTACTGACAGGCGCAGAAATCATCACAGGAGCTTTTTGTCCGGCGCGAACAGTGTCTTTGTCTACAATAATTTCAAGGCTGCCGTGCCGATAACCAAGCTCCGTCGTGGCATTCGTCGTCACCCACACCGCATTCTCTCCGCGAATGATCGAAGTGCCTTTGTCGGTGCTGCTCCAGGCGATGCGATAGTAACCTTCGCGTGTGGGCGTAAAGGAAAATTCGGCTTCGCCTTTGTCGTTAGTTTTGACAGTTTGTGTAGCAATATCATCGTGCTGATAGCCGCGAAATTTCAATTTCCAATTTGCCGGAGGAAATGCCTGACGCATCGTCGCCGCCTGATTTTGTGTGCGTTTCAGTTCGTCGCCTTTGACTTCACGACCGCTCGCATCCAACCAGATTTCATACCAGAAATCACGTGTGACTTTGATCGTGCCTTCGGCCTGCACGGGCTGATTGTTCGCGTCAATCGCTTTGATGTCGGCGGCGACTTTGTCACTGGGACGATAGATGTTGTGTTTGGCTTGCGGGTAAACGTAGTAGCGTTGCCGCGTCACGCGCACGTTGCCTGTTGCCGTAATTTCACGGCGCGACGAATCAGTCACGCGGGCTTCGATGGAGTATTCAAAATCCTGTCCCGCATCACGCGGCGTATCGAAACTGAATGCCGCTTTGCCATTCGCATCCGTCTTAATTTTTTCGCGTTTGATAATTTGCCCATTGTTTCCGCCGTAGTAATTATTGCGTTGCTCGTCGTAATACCAATCGTAATCGCGCGGCGCACGATAGTAGTGATAGAAAGGGTTTTGACGCACTACCAGTTCAATGTCGGCGTTGTTGACTGCGCCGCCGAAGTAATAATCAGCTTGCACCTGCACTTCGACTTTTTCGCCGAGCTTGAAAGCTTTTTTCTGTCCGTTTTCTTCGGGCGTAGAAACTGCGACTTTGAATTCCGGCAACTTGTATTCTTCGATACGAAAGAGTTGTGCGCTACCAATATTGTGTTGGCGACCTGCGTCATAAAAATAAATTTGATACTGACCGAGCGGCATCGCTTCGGTAATGTCGAGCGTTCCCCACGCGCTGCCGAATGAATTCAGCGCCGCCGTTCCTTCCTTAACTTTTGTGCCTTTCGGATCGTGGATTTCAAATTCAATCGTTTGATTTGCAGGAGTTGAGTATGCATCGTTCAGGTATTTGCGTGCGACAAATTTCCAGTTGACAGTTTCTTTGGGGCGATAGGCGGGGCGATCCGTGAAAGCATAAATTTTCCAGCGGTCTTCGCTGCTGCGGTTGTAGTAGCTGTAACCGTTGCTGAGAGCCTGGCGATTGTTGAGCGAAGCTGTCACAAATAATTGTGATGAATTATTTTGCAATTTCAGATCAAAGTGTGCAATGCCGTCTTCATTGGTTGTTTTCGTTGCTTCGTACCAAACAGTTTGACTATTTTCATAGCCGCGCTCCCAAATCTTTACTTGTGCATTGGCGACGGGCGAACCATCCAGCGCATTGCAAAAATACACTAGAGCTTGCTTGCCAGCGGATTTCACGACGATTGTCGCGTCGGTCACGAGCAATAAATCACGCGCCTTTTGATTGTCGGCGGTGGCTTCGATGATGTACGCGCCAACGGGCAACTTGCCGTCTATGCGAATGGTTTCATTGCCGGGTTTGTAATCGCCTTTGTCGTTGGTAGCTTTCGTCCACGATTTTACTTTTTCTTTCAGCGCAATATTTTGCAGCCAATTGTCGCGGTCTTTGCCGTTGAAATTTATGTCACGTGTCAGGTCAACTTTGTAGAGTGCAAAACTCACCTGCTTAACGTTACGCCAGTTCGCGTAAAACTGAATTTCGGAATCGGGTAGAAAAACATTGGAAGTCGAAACGCCAACTACTGGCTTCGTTATATTGTCGATGTAGTTTTTCGCCTGATCGAAATAGCGCGTTTCGCCTTTGCTAAACTCACTGGTCAGGCGGCGAAATAAGTCCAGCGCTTTGACAAAATCGGGTTCCGCCTGCGAACTGCCATCCGCATTAATTTTGATGCGGCCCTGACTTTGCATTGATTCGCCGTAGTGATACAACGCATCGTCATACCAATCCGTTCCCTTGCCTGCCTTCAGTGCCGTTTCAAATTCTTCAGGTATGCGTTGCAATTGCTCGGCATCGCCATATTGTTGACGAATTGTCATGGCAATCAGGTAATGCGCGTGCGCTTTATCATTGTCGTTATTCGCAATCTTGAGAACATTATTCAGAATTTCGAGCGGGATGTGATTGCCGTAATAACCATAATAATAATACTGTTCGCGGCTGGGTGGATC
>JANMKB010000563.1:0-5023 GCA_031371805.1 Blastocatellia bacterium
CGCACGCCGTGTTGGAATTCCCACGCTCTTGACAACGAAGCGTTCACGTTATGAATCGGGCCTTTGCGGAAAACGTTGCGACCTAAATTGCCGCGTGTTTCGGTTGGCTTGATCGGAGCGAATGCCGCACGTGGCAACAGCATTCCTGAGGTATCAGGGTTTGAAATTGTCCGGCCTAAAATTGCGGGATCAAGCAGGTTCGGGCGGTCGCCTCCGTTGCCGTCTACGTTGCCGAAACCGGGGCCGTCGGAGCCTGTGACGACATTAAAGGGGATGCCGGTTTTGACTAAAACTATGGTCGAAAAATTCCAGCCGTTGATGCTTTTGCGCAGCCAGGAAAATTCTTTCGGAGCGCTCGGTGCAAAACTTGCACGCCATAAAAACGCGTGGGTTTGATCGAATAAACTGAGGCCTTTCATGTCCTTGTGCGTTTCAAATTCGGACTGGCTGCGCGACGTGCGCGAATCGTTGTCATACGCAGTATTCAAATAATTCGCTCCCAAATCTATCGCTTTGCTGAACCAGTACGAAGCATCTGTGGAGAAGCCTTTCCAACTCGAAACTATCACCGACGCGCGTCCCGCATCGAAATATCCGCGTGAGCCATTCACGATCAAACGAATGTCGGAATATTCCTGATTGGGACGGCGCTGATTGATGGTTTTCGTGATTTGATCAATGCCCGCGACCGGACGCCCGCGATTGAGATACCACATCACAAATAATTTGTGCGAACGGCTGCTGACATAACCAAGCTGCAATTTCACGCGCCGCGTCAAAAGCTTTTCGGTGTTCGGCTCCCAGCTTAAATTATATTGATAGGAATATGGTGTGGCGAGCTTCGGATCAAGCGCGTAAAGATTCGGTTGCGCGAGTGAAATCGCACCTGTTCCCAAGGGATTGACGATGTTGGGCGAAGGGATTGTGACTTTGTAATTCCCCGGCGGAGTGAAACGAATTTGCTGAAACGTTGGCGTAAAAATTTCACCGAAATGGACTCCGGCGGCGGCTCGTAATGTTCCCAGAGATTTTGGCATTTGATACGCGAACCCAAAGTTCGGTGCAAAATTATTCAGGTCACTGTCGTAAGCAATTTTATTGAGGTTGTTGACTTCAATCGGCTTCGTCACAGGTTGATAGCGCAAGCCAAAATTCACCGACAATTTTTGTCTGATGCGCCAATTGTCGCCCGCGAAAAAAAGCATGTCCCAGTAACGAAAACCACGATGCAAATTTGGTGTGATTGAAACTAAATATTGCGTCGCCGTTCCCATGCGCAAGTTGGTAATTGCATCGCGTCCGAAATCATTACTGATCGAAAACACGCCGCGATGTGCGTCAGATTCGATGCCATTAATTTGTTTGCGAATTAGATTGAACCCAACCGTTGAGGTGTGATTGCCTGACAAATTTCGCACCTGTCCGCCATATTTGATCTGGTTTTGCGCACGATTAATCGGGATCGTTCCGTCGGGGCCAAGCACGGTCAGTCCCTGAATTAAAACAAATGGCCCAACCGCATTTTTGTCAGTTGTCAGCACTGATTTCAAGCGGTCATAACTCACCATAAAATTGCTGACCGTATTCGGATTCCATTGCCGCGTCCAGGCGATGCGGGCAAGCTGAGTCTTGTTGTTGGTATTCGGATTTTGTCCGGCGATAAATTGAAACGCGAGGACTTTTTGATTGGAAAACTGGTACTGCAAAATTAAATTATCGTCACTGTGAAGCTTTTGATCTATGCGAATATTCGCCTGCGAATTATCAATGGATTGCGGTGAATTTGTATTGAGGGCACGCGCATTGATTTCGGTGCGATTTGGTAATTCTTTGGGATACGCCGCGAGAAATTTCGCAATGATCGCGGAGGCCGCAGGATCGGTTGTTAAGGGCGTTCGTTCGTCTGGTCGGGGGACAAGGACGTTGCCGTTGACGCTGCCCCGAATGATCGTCTGGCC
Organism: Blastocatellia bacterium; assembly: GCA_031371805.1. Taxonomy (GTDB): domain Bacteria; phylum Acidobacteriota; class Blastocatellia; order RBC074; family RBC074; genus JAFDVL01. The sequence goes on from JANMKB010000563.1 coordinate 1,959, forward strand.
GCCATCTGCAAACAATTTTGCGTTGTGCCAGAGAGCAGAACCGAAGTTAAAGCCATACTCATTTTCACGCGCCGGCTTGACGCTCCCGACCTGAAAAAACGACCGCGCACTAAACACACTGTTAACGTGCGAGTAGCGCAATTCGCCGTGCATTCCCGCTTTGATTCCAACCGGAATCGTGATCGAAGCTTTTGGTGCAGTGCCAAATTCTGAACCGAAATAATTTTTGTCTACGGCAAATTCGCTTGTGATAGTGGCGGAAGTTCCCAGCCGCAAATTCGATTCTTTCAGCGAATTATTATCAATTAAATTGAACTGAACATTTTCGTTGCGGCGGCTTTCCCCCGAAGCCGAATCTGTTTTGCCGAGGACATTGACATCGCTGCGTTTGGGCGCGTCTTTGTTTTCACTTTCAGCCGTTTTTTCTGTGGGCTTAGGCGGCGTAGTTGATTGTGCAAACGCCAGTTGGGTGGGAAAGAGAAGAAGAAAGAGTGCGAAGTTTAAGGTAACGGCTCTCGCCATTACTTGTTTTATTATTACCAAAATCAATCCTGCGTTCGTCCTGAACACTTTTTATTCTTACTCCTGTTTTTATGCGGCAGCATAGTTTGTTAACGAGCGAATCTCTGGTGATTGAAAGCCCAGCACAATTTCATTTTTGGGGACTCCGGCTTCTTCCAGAAGATGCGCGATGCCGTGTTCAAGCCAGTCTTCCTGAATCCAAATTTTGTCATTTAGAATTTCAAGATTAACCACGATCCGGCTGACATGGAGTGGCCCGTCTCAGCCTTCCCTGACAATCAAATAACTGTCAACTTTTCGATCAAGCACCGCTTTATCATGCAGCGATGATGTTTTGGTATGCGCTGATTCAGTCAGTTCCACGATTCTTTGCAGTGCTTCTTCGATCACGTCACGATAATAAGCTAACTTATCCATTTTACGATCTCCTCCTTCTCAGCATTGAACACGATAATCCTGATGGTTTCTTCCTCGCGTAGAATTTCTCCTTCTGGCTGCTCGAAAGTATTGGCAAAGGCGGCATCGCGGATTGCCAATAATAATTCTCGCTTTTGACGTGAGAATGAAGAAATTTTTAGTCGCCATCTTAGCACCTGTCCCTTACTTACGCTTTCGCTTCGACCGCTTTTTCTTTCTGTGCATCCCACGCCATATATTTTCGCTTGCGGTATGACTCAACGGCTAAGCGCACCGCGACGACGCCATAAAGACCAGTGGTCGAATCACATTTCAGCGCTTCATTGCTGCGGATTGCGTTCTGCAAATTGCGGTGATGGAGCAGGATGTCTTCGGCGCCGGTTTTCTTGTGAATAATGTCTGGTCGCGGCGGGGCGTCGTTCACTTTGTAGCGTTGCTCACGAATAATAAAACCAGTGTTCGTAAATTCCAGCGTGCCTTCGTGCCCGCGAATCACGTGCGGAATCGGCGTGTCGTTCGCCATCGAAGACATCACCGTCAAATTAATTCCACCGGGATAATCACACATCATATTGAACGTGTCGGGAATCTCGGCTTTGCTGTCCGTCCAGAAATTTTTGCCGCCTGTGCCAACAACTTTTTCAGGAAATTTCAAATCCAGCGCCCGAATCAAACGCGTGATGCGATGCACAAATAAATCGGTAGCGATACCGCCGGAATAATCCCAATATCTGCGCCAGTAAAAAAACCTGTCCGGTTCAAACGCATGCTTCGGCGCAGGGCCGACAAACGCCTCCCAATCCAGATTCACACCAGGCTTGCAGTTAGGATCATAATCGCCTGACCAGAAATCTTTTTTGTAATTCCGCGAATAATCAATTTGCGCCGCGACGACTTTGCCGAGCGCACCTTCTTTGATGTATCGTTGCGCCGTCTCGTAAGAATCATCGGACATTCCCTGCACGCCGACCTGCATTTTCAATCCCGTGCTTTTGACTTTCGCCACAACTTTTTTTCCCTGGTCAATTGACCACGTCATCGGCTTTTCGCAATACACATGCTTGCCCGCGTCCAGCGCGTCCAGCGTCATTTGCGCGTGCCAGTGTTCGGGCGTTACTACTGCGACATAATCAATATCTTTTTGCGCGAGCAATTCCTTGTACTGCTTGAACGGTTTCGCGCCCGTTTCCTTCACCATGTTATCAAGGCGCGGTTGATAGACATCGCACGCGGCAACGAGTTCGATATTGTCAGCTTCCTTCATCTTCATCAGCGCCGGCATATGCGAGCCGGTCGCCAGTCCGCCACAACCAATGATGCCAATCCGCAGGCGATTATTTGCGCCGAGGATACGAAACTTGCTGGTAGACATTGCAAACGTAGTCGCTAGAGAAGAAGCAATGAATTTACGTCGAGTGATTTTCATCGTGCTAAATTCCTTTGATAATTTTGAGAATTGTTAGAGCAGGACTATTACACAACGGTTTTTTATTTTCGGCAATATGTACTTATCAATTTTATTATTTTCATTTAGGGTTGGGGTTATCTGAGAAATCCACCGCAGACTTATCAGCATAACATCAAACTCAGGTATTAAAATGGGTGGTGTTTATAAGCCAATTGTTCAAAAATGAATTGGCAAAAAAAAGAGATGTGAGATTTTTCTGCCTTCAAATTATTGTTGCCAGCAAAATGAACGGAGTCACTTATTTTTAGGAGGAATCATGGCGTTTGTTCAAGTGAACCTTCTTGTTGAAGGAAAGTCTTTTACCGTTGACGTGGACGAGTATTTTGACCCTACAAAGCTAGCGAAAGGCTTTGCTAAAAAACCAGGACTGTCTGGAAGCGATTATCGAATTGCTTTAGTTGGGGCGTTAAAGATAGCCGAAGGTGTTACGCTTAGATTAGAGAAAATAGAGGATGAGGAACTTTTTAACAATTTAGTGCCAAAGTCAAAATAGGTCTAATTGAAACAGACCGTTAGGAAGGATGAGAATTGATTTGTAATCTAAAACCTAATGAGGTAGAAACGCACAGTTCCACTAGTCAATCGGTTATGATTCGTGATCTTTTTCCGAATGAAACGTACGGGAAAATCTTATATAAAGACGAGCATTTAATCCGGC
>JANMKB010000574.1:0-4366 GCA_031371805.1 Blastocatellia bacterium
GACCTGATAATCAAACACCATCTGTTCGTATTTGACAGTATTTTTGCAATCACCTTCAAAGCCGTAAGACATTGCCATTTGGCGTTGCGCGTTTGCTTTGGCTGCGGCATCAGGAGCAGCTTCGATGGCGCGTGCGAAAAATTTTCTGGCTTCGAGGCCATTGCCTTTTAAATCAAGGGCGACGCCTGAAGCATTCAGTGCCGCCAATGATTTCGGGTCTTTGTCGAGTTCGGCTTTATAAATAGCTAATGCCTCGTCAAACTTTCCTTCGCGGAGTAGCGGTTGTGCCTGGCGAATAAAGTCAGGTTGCTGCCTAGGTTGAGCATGAATACTCGTAGCGCAGAAAATAGATGCTACAACAAAGGTTGTGGCAAAGTAATGTAGGGTTTTCATGAAAATAAAGTAACAAGAATTTTCTCAATAATCCAGATTGCATGAAACAACTTTCCCCAACAATTTTGATCCTGGTTTTGGTCGTCAGTAGTTTTGCAATTCAAGCGCAAACCGCGCCGCAAGTCTACGGAGCAATTCCCGCTGAACGCCAATTGCGCTGGCACGAAATGGAAATGTACGGACTGATTCATTTCGGACTGAACACTTATCAGGATAAAGAATGGGGCTACGGCGACGGCGATCCAAAGCTTTTTAATCCTGAACAATTCGATGCCGAACAAATTGTGAAAGCCGCAAAATCTGGCGGATTGAAAGGGCTGATTTTAGTGGCGAAGCATCACGACGGCTTTGCGTTGTGGCCGACAAAAACTACGGAGTACAACATTTCAAAAAGTCCGTTTCGTGATGGCAAAGGCGATATGGTGCGCGAATTCGAGCAGGCTTGTCGCAAGCACGGAATGAAATTTGGCTTGTACTGTTCGCCGTGGGATCGCAACGCCAAAGATTACGGGAAGCCTGAATACATTGATCTTTATCGCGCTCAGTGGCGGGAGTTGTACACAAATTACGGAGAGCTTTTTGCTTCGTGGCACGATGGCGCAAACGGTGGTGATGGATTTTATGGAGGCGCAAAAGAGGCGCGCAAAATTGATCGCACAACGTATTATGGCTGGAATATGTTCTGGTCGGAATTCACACGCAAGCTGCAACCAAAGGCCGTAATTTTCAGCGACATCGGTCTGGACATCCGTTGGGTAGGGAATGAAAAAGGCTTTACGAACGAAACGCATTGGGCTACGTTTACGCCGACTGGGCCGAAAGGTGAAATGAATTTTGCGCCCGGCTTTGCGAATGATCACGAATCTCCGACGGGAATTCGCAATGGAAAGTTCTGGATTCCCGCCGAATGTGATGTGCCGCTCCGCAAAGGCTGGTTCTATCATCAGGCGCAAGATGCAACCGTGAAAACTCAAACGCAGTTGATGGATATTTATTTCAAAAGTGTTGGACGCGGCGCGGATTTGGATTTAGGTTTGGCTCCCGATCAACGCGGCTTGCTGCACGAAAATGATGTGAAATCGTTGGCAGAATTCGGCGCAATCTTGCAGCGAACTTTTTCCGTGAACTTCGCACAAGGCGCGAAAATAAAGGCTTCAAACGTGCGCGGCAAAGAATTTGCGCCAAACAAACTGCTTGATGTGGATCGCTATTCTTATTGGGCAACGGAAGATAAAGTGACTACGCCGGAAGTGATTTTTACACTGAAAAAATCTTCCAGCTTCAATGTCATTCGCTTGCGCGAAAATATAAAATTAGGGCAGCGTGTTGAAGCCTTCGCCGTAGATGCATGGCAGGATGGAGACTGGAAAGAAATTGCGAATGCGACGAGTATCGGCGCGAATCGTTTGATAAAATTGCCGTCAAAAATTACAACAGAAAAAGTCAGGTTACGAATTACGAAATCTCCGGTCTGCGTGGCATTAAGCGATTTTGGGTTGTTCCTGATGGAGGTATGGTAGCCGCCCGCGCCTGCCGGAATTTCCGAACTTCGCTTCGCTGATTCGGGAGACAGGCGAGACGCCATCCTACACAGAAAGATTTTTATGAACACGATAGGATATTTTGAAATTCAATCTTCCAACCCTGAAAGAGAAATTCAATTTTATGAAGCTGTCTTTGGTTGGAAGTTCATTAAAGAAGAGTTTGTGCCTATTGAGTATTATCGAATCGAAACCAACAGTATCACAGGCGGATTATTGAAGCGACCTGCGAGTATTCCGCCCAATGAATTCGGTACGAACGCGTATGTTTGCTCAATTCAAGTGAAGAATTTCGATCAAACGGCTGACCTGATTATCAAGCACGGTGGACAAGCAGGGATGCCAAAATTTGCGATTCCAAGTCGTTGTTGGCAGGGATATTTTATAGATCAGGACAACAATACATTTGGGATTTTTGAAGTTAATGAAGCGGCAAAATAAGTTGAAATTTCGGAGGCTTACCGATGAATCAAAATAATGAAAGTTCTAACCGATTACTTTCGCTTGATGTCTTTCGCGGCATCACGATTGCCGGAATGGTGTTAGTCAACAACGCTGGCAGCAGCCCCGCCTACGCTCCGCTGGAACACGCCAAATGGGATGGGTGGACTCCGACTGATTTAATTTTTCCCTTCTTTGTCTTCATCGTTGGTGTTGCAATTCCTTTAGCTTTTCAAAAGCGCGTAGAACAGGGCGGAACCCAGCGCGATCTGGAATGGAAAATCTTAAAACGCAGCTTATTGATTTTTTTTATTAGCTTGCTCGTGCTGCACGCCTTCCCCTATACGCTCGAAAAACTGGGAAGAATTCGTATCCCCGGCGTGCTGCAACGCATCGCGCTTTGTTATTTTTTCGCTTCACTGATCTTCATCAAAACGAAGCCGCGCACACAGTACATCATCGCCGGAGGCCTGTTATTATTGTATTGGGCGATGATGAAGCTGATTCCTGCACCGGGATTTGCCGCCGGAGATTTGAGCATGGAAGGCAACCTCGCTGCGTGGATTGATCGGACGTTAATGCCAGGACATATTTACCGACCGCAGTACGATCCCGAAGGATTATTTAGTACGATACCCGCGATTTCGTCCTGCCTCGCCGGAGTCTTCACCGGACGTTGGCTGCAATCCAACCGCGAACCGATAGACAAAGCTGCCGGAATGTTTGGGGCGGGCGCGCTTTGCGTCATTATCGGCTACATTTGGGATTGGGTTTTCCCCATCAATAAAGCCTTATGGACAAGTTCGTATGTAGTCTTCACGGCAGGGATGGGGCTGCAATTATTGGCATTGTGTTATTGGGCGATTGATATTAAGGGCTACAAAAAATGGACGAAGCCATTTGTGATATTTGGCGTCAATGCGCTAGCGTTATTTGTTTTTTCTGGCTTGATGGCGCGAATTTTTAGCGTGATTTCGATGCCCAAAATTGATGGCTCAAAAGGGAATTTGCAAACCTGGATTTATGAACATCTCTTTGCTTCGTGGCTGTCGCAAATCAATGCTTCATTGGCGTATGCGATTGCTTATGTACTGTTATGGTTAGGGCTGATGACAATTCTTTATCGGCGCAAAATATTTATTAAGGTTTGATGAGTGTCCGACAATGCTGCCAGCTTGTCGGTAGTTTGCCAGCATTACAGTTTTTATCGAAGGCTATTTCCTGCCGCGCTTTCGACAAGCTGGCAGCGTTGTCGGACAAGAATATGAAACGATATTGCCTGGCTTTAGATTTAAAAGACGATCCTGAATTGATCGCTGAATATGAAGCGCATCATCGTAATGTCTGGCCTGAAAATATTGCGGGGATCAAAGCGTCCGGCATTCAGGACATGCAGATATTTCGCTCTGGAAATCGCCTGTTTATGATTATGGAAACAAGCGATGATTTTTCTTTTGCAGAGAAGGCTGCACTGGATGCCGCCAACGAAAAAGTGCAGGAATGGGAAACGTTAATGTCGAAATATCAGCAACCACTGCCCTGGGCGAAACCGGGCGAAAAATGGATGCTGATGGAGCAGATTTTTAAATTGTAAATACTCTTTGCCACAGATGACACAGATAAAGACAGATCAACACAGCTTCTTTTTAAACAAAGCAATTATCAAAATCTGTCAGGTAAAAGCCTCAAAAAAGATCAGTGAAAATCTGTTCTGATCTGTGTCATCTGTGGCAAAAAAAGGAACCACTATGAAACTAACATCACCCTTAATTTTATTGCTCATCGTCGCTACGATGGCGCTTGCAAAGATGCCTGTAGACTTGCCGAACTTCGCGCATTGGCTCGGCAAAGATTTAAAAGCGCAGGAAAAACCATTGCACGAAAAAGTAGCTGGCCCGAATAAAACTTCGAGCAATAAATTAGCTGATTACGGCTACAGCAATGTAGCGCTCAGTCACCGCGAAGCTAATGGCATTCCTGAAGTTCACGAT
>JANMKB010000029.1:0-19898 GCA_031371805.1 Blastocatellia bacterium
CCATGATTATTCTCTCCGTGGGGATTTTAGCAACGCACCCGGAGCGGGGACTCATGAGAGTCATTACCAGTGATAGTGCGGGCGGATTTCTGGCCCGAAGATTATTACCAGCCGCTTTAATTGTGCCGTCGGTATTAGGGTGGATGCGTTTGACAGGTGAATGGGCGGGATATTACGGCTTGTCTTTTGGTATTTCGCTGCTGGTCTCAATGAACATTATCGTTTTCCTGATTGTCGTGTGGCGTAATGCCAATTTGTTACACCAGGTGGATCAGGAGCGCGAGACAGCTGAAGCCGCGTTGCGCTTATCACATGTAAGTCTGGCTCGGCAGGTCGAGCAACGCACTCAGGAATTACAACAAAGTGAAACACTCAAGAAAACAATGTTGAATGCGTTGCCCCAGCATCTGGCAGTGCTGGATCGTGCCGGAACTATCCTTGAGGTTAATACAGCCTGGGAGCAATTTAGCGTCAATAATGGCGGGGCTGCACCTGGCTTTCGCACCGGAGTCGGGACAAATTATCTGACAGTCTGTCGCAATGTTAAGGGAGAGGAAGCGGCGGTTGCTCAGCAGATTATTGCCGGTATCGAAGCCATTCTGGAAGGCGATGAAGCGATGTTCACGTTTGAATATCCCTGTCATTCGCTGTCTGAGCAACGGTGGTTTTTAATGATGGTTGTCCCGTTGCCGCATGAGAATGGCGGGGCGGTTGTCGCGCACATAAATATCACTGACCAACGACTCGCAAGTGACAAACTGAAAATCAGCAATGATATGCTTAATCGGTTACAGTCAGTTACCGATACAGCGCTCTCGCAGGTTTCGCTTGATCAGTTGATTAAAGAGATGCTGGCACGGGTGAGTGAGGTTTTGCAGGTGGACGCGGCGGCGTTATGGTTGATGATGGAAGATGGTCAGGCACTGATGTTACGGGGTGCTTTCGGGATGGAAGATGAGGTGGCGGCGAAGCTGAAAATCCCCATGGGGCAGGGCATTACAGGGCAAATTGCGGCAACTCGACAAGCGATTGTAATTGACGATTTGGCGACCGTTGATGTTTACAGTCCGATTTTGCGCGAACGGTTCAAATCCCTGATTGGCGCACCCCTGCTGACTGATGATCACATCACCGGAGTGATTCACGCGCATACAAAGCAAGGGCGCAAGTTCACCGCAGAGGACAGTAAATTGTTACAACTGGCGGCGGATCGGATTGCGGTTGCCATTGACCGAGCGCGGCTCTATGAATCCGAACAACAGGCACGCATTCGGGCCGAAGAAGCCAGCCGGATGAAAGATGAATTTCTGGCCGTGGTTTCCCACGAACTTCGTTCGCCCCTGAATGCCATTCTTGGCTGGGCAAGCTTATTGCGGAGTGGCAGGCTCAGCGCCGATGATGTAGCGCGTGGGGTGGAAACGATTGAACGAAGTGCACGTTTCCAAAATCGGTTGATCGGTGATTTACTTGATGTTTCGGGGATCATTAACGGCAAGCTGCGTCTGAATGTCCAGACAGTCCAACTTGTGCCTATTGTTGAAGCTGCTATCGTGGCCCTCGCGCCTGCTGCTGAGGCTAAATCCATTCGTTTGCAAACAGTGCTTGATTCGGCGGCTGGCCCTGTTTCCGGGGATCCCGACCGCTTACAACAAGTGGTCTGGAATCTGGTTTCCAATGCCATTCGCTTCACCGAAAAAGGCGGACGCATTCAGGTGCGCCTGGAACGGGTCAATTCATCTCTTGAAATTATCGTGAGCGATACCGGCAGCGGCATTGAACCGAAGTTTTTACCGTATGTCTTTGATCGTTTTCGCCAGGCAGATGGTTCCAGTACGCGCCACGTTGGCGGCTTGGGGCTGGGGTTGGCGATTGTGCGTCATTTGGTCGAATTGCATGGCGGAACGGTCAAAGTCGAAAGTCCGGGACTTGGACAGGGAGCAACATTTACCGTCCAACTTCCTTTGTTTATCAGCTGCGCTACGTTGCCTTCAGCACAACGGATACATCCGGTAGTAGAAGAACAAATACACCTGGATTGCCCGCCGCAACTGGATGGCTTACGGGTTTTGATTGTGGATGATGATCCTGTCGCACGGGAAGTGATCACGGCAATTTTGAGCAATTGTGGGGCGGAGGTGAAAACCGCAGCCTCCACGCGGGAGGCTTTATTCTGGTTCAGGCAGGAGGCAGTCTGGAAACCAGAACTCCTGATTTCAAATATCGAAATGCCGGAAGCAGATGGATTTACCCTGATTCGACAGGTGCGTACACAGGAAAAACCAAGTACGAGGATGCCAGCGATTGCAGTAACGGCGTATGCACGGGCGGAAGATCGTATGCGCTCGCTCGCGGAAGGCTTTCAGATGAATGTGCCAAAACCTGTCGAACCCGCCGAACTGCTAACCGTTGTTGCCAGTCTGGCCGGGCGGTTAAGCCAACACCAGCCAGCAGCACACCCTCCGTTGTCCCACTAGACAACAGACATTGAAGTGTAGTGCGGTAGCAAGAGAAACTAAAAATAATTGAGTGTTCGTTGGCTATCATTTGTGAGTTAGCGACATTGCGACTAAAGAAATCGGTTTCACTCATGCCGATGAAAAAATAGCTTAACAACGTAAACGAAACTTATTGGCAACTGATGAAACTTTGGATCGTCACAAAATTCCTGATTGATCAGGCTTGTGACAAGATTTTGCAGTCAACAGAAAGCAGACGATCCCTATGGCTGATATGCCGCCTATTACAATTTTGAATGTTGAGGATTATTTTGCCAGTCGCACTGCCACGAGTGCTCTCCTGCAACAGGCCGGCTATCACGTGGTTGAGGCAGAAACGGGATTACAGGCCTTACAGTTAGCTGCCTCCGTTAAACCGCATCTGATCCTGCTGGATGTCAAGCTGCCGGATTTAAATGGTCATGAAGTGTGCCAGCGGCTCAAAGCTGATCCGGTCACCAGCAACCTTCCTGTCCTGCAAATTTCCGGTTCGCTGGTCGAAGGTGAAGACAAAGTGCGCGGGTTGGAAAGTGGCGCGGATAGTTACCTGATCAAGCCGGTCAATCCGGCAGAGTTGCTGGCAACAATTCGTGCGTTATTACGGATTCGACAAGCTGAGCTGGATGTCCGCGAAAGCGAAGAACGATTGCGCCTGGCGTTGGATGCGGCAGTGCTGGGAACGTGGGATTTGAATGTCGCAACCGATCAAATCATCTGGGGCGGTCATCACGCGGCAATCTTTGGTTTACCGCCTGCTACTCCTGGGATTAGTAGCGCGGAATTTCTGGCGCTGGTCCATCCCGATGATGTGGAAGAATTGCAGCAGGCGATGACACGGGCACTGGCCGAAGGCGACAATTACAAACTGGAATTTCGTATTACTCAGGCAACCGGAAATGTGTGCTGGGTCAGCACGCAGGCGCAGGTGTATCGGGACAGTCAGGGACAGGCGATTCGCATTGTTGGCATTGTGCGGGATGTAACCGAAAGCAGGCAGGTCGAAGTGGAGCGGGAGCAACTGCTCGCACGTGAACAGGCCGCACGCGCTACTGCTGAGGCCGCCACCCAGGCGAAAGATGAATTTCTCGCGCTCGTTTCGCATGAGCTGCGAGCGCCGCTCAGTTCCATTCTCGGTTGGACGCGAATGCTGCAACCGCGTTCGTCTGATGGCCAGCCGAATATCGCTACGCTGACACATGCATTGCATGTGATTGAGCGCAATGCTCGCAGCCAGATGCGCTTGATCGAAGACCTGCTGGATGTTTCGCGCATCGTCAGCGGCAAACTGAGTATCAAACCACACTCCCTGGAACTGAGGGCGTTAATTGAAGCTGCCTGTGAAAGTTTGCGTCCGGCAGCCGCCGAAAAACGGATTGATTTGCAATGTCACACGTCGTCCCTTCTCGACACAGTATTTGGCGACCCGGATCGCCTGCAACAGGTCGTTTGGAATCTGATCTCGAACGCGATCAAATTTACTCCGGCGGAGGGCATCGTTGAAGTGCGAACGAAACTGACGGAAAGTCAGGTTGAGTTTACGGTGCGCGATACTGGCAGCGGTATCAGCCCGGAATTTTTACCTCATGTGTTTGAGCGGTTTCGGCAGGACGATGAAAACAGTGCCGAGCGCAAGAGTGGATTGGGGCTGGGACTGGCATTAGTAAAACATTTGGTCGAATTACATGGCGGTAGTGTGGAGGCAGCCAGCGCAGGAGAAGGCAGGGGCGCCACTTTTACTGTCAAATTACCTTTAGCAAACACGGAAGATAAAATGCAGAATAAAAATCAGGCATCCTTTCAGGCGCCGGTTACAGTGCAGCAACCGGCTCCTTATTCAATGTTGTTACAGGGAGTGCAGGTATTGCTGGTAGATGATGATGAATTTGCCCGCGAACTTGTGACGCTGATGCTGGAACAGGAGGGCGCACAGGTGACATCAGCGGCGTCGGTGAAAGAGGCTCTGCACATCCTTTCGCTGTTGTTGTCCCATGAGCTTCCGCACGTGCTGATTTCCGACATTAGTATGCCGGATGAGGATGGCTATTCCCTGATTCGACAAATCCGGGCGCTGCCACCGGAACGCGGCGGGAATTTGCGAGCGGTGGCGCTGACCGCGTTTGGACGACCCGAAGATCGCGTCCGCATCATGGCGGCAGGCTTTCATACGCACATCACCAAACCGGTTGAGCAGGAAGAATTGATCGCTGTTGTCGCCGCCCTTGCGGGCAAATTTGATAATAATATCAGTGTATAGAATAATGAAAAAAACTGCGCGAGAGAAGGACTCTTCCATGGAAAAAACTGTCACGCCGATACGGCTCGAACAGCAATATGAGGAACTGAGCGCCAGGCACTACGAACTGGAACAACGCCTGCTGGCATTGCAACACGAACTTGCCGCACAACAACGCGTGGCCACACAGTTGCGCCAGGAACAGGAAAGCGGGCGTGTGCGCACAGAACAATTGCATACTATTACTGATCACCTGCCAGCCCCGATTTCTTATCTGGATCACAATCTGCATTATCTTTTTGTGAACGCCAGTTATGAAAAATCGTTTGGTCTGGAACGCCACCAGATGATTGGCAAACATGTCCGCGAAATAGTGGGAGACACCTATCCGGTTATTGCCCCGTATTTGCAACGTGCCTTGTCCGGCGAGTCAGTCAGGTTTGAGACTGAAGTTGAGACGGCGGAGGGGAACCGCGTGATGCTGGCGCAATATGCCCCTGACCTGACGGCGGCGGGGACAGTGCAGGGCGTGTATGTGCAGGCGACTGACATCACCGAGGAAAAATTGGCACAGCAGGAGCGCGAAAAATTATTGCAACGCGAACAACTCGCCCATGCCGAAGCCGAAGCCGCGAATCGTACCAAAGATGAATTTCTGGCGCTCGTCTCACACGAATTGCGTGCGCCGCTGAATGCAATGCTGGGCTGGGTTAAAATTCTGCGCAGCGGAAAATATAAACCTGAAACCCTGCCGCACGCGCTTGAGGTCATCGAACGCAGCGCTCGCTCGCAGCAGCAATTGATCGAAGACCTGCTGGATTCGTCCCGTATTATTAGTGGGAAATTGCGGTTGGACATGCAGCCCTTAGACCTGACGATGGTAATCGAAGCCGCGCTTGATACCATGCGTCCGGCGGCAGAAGCCAAAAATATTACCTTTGAAACCCGCTACCTGGTTGCAAACGATGTCATCACAGGCGACCATGAACGTTTGCAACAGGTCGTTTGGAATCTGATCTCGAATGCTGTCAAATTTACACCTAATGATGGTCAGGTCACGATCAGGCTGGAACGGGTTGATCCATATTTGCAACTGACCGTCAGCGACACCGGCCAGGGCATCAATTCTGAATTTTTGCCGTATGTCTTTGACCGCTTTTATCAGGCCGATAGTTCCAGTACCCGGCGATATAGCGGGCTTGGTCTGGGCCTCGCGCTCGTGCGCCATCTGGTGGAGTTGCATGGAGGTACGGTTAGCGCCGACAGCCCTGGCGCTGGATTGGGCACAAATTTTATGATTAATCTGCCGTTGCGAGCGGTGCGCGCGTCCGCCAGCGAAAATGAATCAGCTCAGACCGACAGTAATATGAGGTTGAATTTGTTGCGTGTGCTGGAAGGCCTGCGCATTCTGGTGGTAGACGATGAAGCCGATGCTCGTGATCTGATTGCTCTGATGTTACAACATCAGGGTGCACTGGTAACTACTGCGGCCTCGGCGGCAGAGGCCATAGAATTGCTTAGTCAGGCGAATGGCCTGTTATTTGATTGCATGGTATCTGATATTGGAATGCCTGATAATGATGGCTATGAATTAATGCGGCGTGTCCGTGCCCTCAGTGGGGAACGTGGTAATCCGCTTCCTGCGATAGCGCTGACGGCTTATGGGCGTGCCAGAGATCGCATTGCGGCCTTATCCTCCGGCTTTCAGATGCATGTCCCCAAGCCGGTTGAGCCGAGTGAGTTAACGATGGTTATTGCGGGGCTGACCGGACGGATGGGCAGGGGCGTGTGGGCTGGATAATGGTGCGGTCGGATTACTTTAACTGATTAAGAGCTATTTAAGTGGGAAAATAAGCCAGGAGAAACTTATGAAAAACGCAAGCATCTTACTGATTGATGATGACCCGTCAATGGTGGACCTGACCCGTTACCAGCTTGAAGAACAGGGATATTCTGTGACTGCGGCGGACAGCGGTAACGCCGGGTTGAAGCTGGTCAGTGAGCAACATTTTGACGTTGCTCTGACAGATTTGAATCTGCCTGATATAAACGGTATTGAACTGGTCAGAAGGCTGAAAGACCTCGCCCCCGGCCTGGAAATTATTATGATCACCGGATTCAGTTCTGTAACCGGAGCGATTGATGCCATCAAAGCCGGGGCCTTCTATTTTATCGAAAAACCCGTCGAGTATGAAGAGTTGCTGGCGCTGGTCGAAAAGGCGCTGGAACGTCGTCGTCAGGCCGAAGAGATTACGCAATTACGCGGCAAGCTCAAAGCCCGCGATTCGTATTTCAATATCATCGGCAGCAGTAAGGCAATGCAGAATGTCTATGAGATGATTGATCGCGTCGCGGAATCGGATGCCAACATTATGATCGTCGGCGAATCCGGCACGGGCAAAGAGTTGATTGCCAATGCGATTCATTACAAAAGCCTGCGCGCCAAAAAACCTTTTGTCAAAATTAACTGTTCTGCCTTGCCAAAGGAGTTGATTGAATCCGAACTGTTCGGTCATACCAAAGGCGCTTTTACCGGCGCTTCAGCCGAAAAGAACGGCTTAATCGGACAGGCGACAGGAGGCAGTCTGATGCTGGATGAAATCGGTGAAATGCCGGTAGAACTGCAACCAAAATTATTACGTGTCCTGCAGGAGCGTGTTTATTATCGGCTGGGCAGCGAGAAAGCGTTAGGGGCGGATTTTCGGCTGATTTCTGCGACGAACCGAGAACCAGGTGATGCCATCAGCGATGGACATTTGCGCGAGGACTTATATTACCGCATCAATACTATTGAGATTCGCGTTCCTCCTTTACGCGAACGGGCGGAAGATATTTTGCATTTGGCAGAACATTTTTTGCGCGTGTATGCCCAAAAATATGAGCGCCAGGTGCAAAAGATTTCGCAACCAGCGTATGAACGGATGTTGGCGTATGCGTGGCCTGGTAACGTCCGCGAATTACAAAATGTGATCGAACGCGGCGTCCTGCTCTGCAAAGGCGATACGATTGAGGCCGAGGCGTTACCTTTCCGGGATAGCCCTGTTGCTGTCGCTCCGGTGCCTGTGCCAGAGCCACTACCCCAGACCGGTCTGATCAATCCGTCAGTAAATGGCGCTGCACCGCCGCCGATTAATCAGGAAGAGCCGCTCTTCAAACAATTGGGACGCCTGATTGTCAGTAAAGTACCGGATGTAAAAACGGGCGGCGAACGCCTGGACATTTTTGACGAATTGGAGGGCGCGATTGTCAGTGCCGCGCTTGAGCGCACACGTGGTAATAAACAAGCCGCCGCGAACCTGCTGGGTGTGTATCGTCCGCGCCTTTATCACATGCTCAGGAAACATCACCTGCATCAACCGCAGAGCGCCGGGGAAGATGAGACCTGGGAGGAGATGGCGGCGGAAACAGGTGCCTGACAGACAATGGCATTAACTTAAAAAGGCGCTGGTTCAAATTGAACCAGCGCCTTTTTGCGCTTAAAGATTATCGCAATGCTAACAGCGACTTACTGTCCGATTTGACGTTTTCTCCCGGACATTTGTTTATTCATCACGTACACGCCGCCGGAAAATGAGCCGATGCAAATTCCGCTGGTATCGAAGGGGTCGGCGCTTAATGACCTGAGCCGATTACTGGGTAGGCGTGAAGTGTCAATCTGCTCCCAGGCGCGCCCTTTATTGTCGGAATGGAACAGCCCGCCCTGGCGCTGATCGCCAACGTATATTTCGTCGGGATTATTTGGATTGACCAGCACGGCGCTGGTATCTATTGAAGTGCGCAGGCCATTACCGCGCTGCTCCCAGCTTTGTCCGCCATTATTGGTAATAAACAGTCCGTCATTCGTGCCTGCGTAAATTGTTGTAGGTTCGCGTGGGTCAAAAACAATGGATTGCACGCGTCGTGGCGTGGGGGCTAAGGGCATGGGCGCAAAGCTTTCACCGTTGTCACGAGAAACAAACAGACCGTCAACTGTCCCGACGAGGATTAAGCCGGGAACGGCGCGACTGGTTGTTACGACATTAAAGTAAGGGTAAGTGGCATTATCGAATTTAAGTTGCTTCCAGCCTTTCTTTTCATCGCGGGTGATGAACAGCCCGTCCCAGGTTGCTGCAATCAGGCCAGCCCCATCATCCGCCGTGCGGGGAAAGATTTGGGCAATGGCGTAAATCTGGTTATTCAAATCAATCGTCTCATCAGGCGAGGCGGGAGGCGTTTCAACTTTTGGTTTCTTAGCCGCCTGGTTGCGTGATTTGGATGATGTTGCGGCTTTCGCAGATTTGGTAGTTTGTGAACGCTTCTGCACAATATTTTTTTCTTTAGGGGTGGCGCTTTGTTTCTTGGCCGGTTGCGGTTCAAGGGGTTCCGTGACCTTGACGACTTTGGCCCAGCTTAAGCCGCGATCCTCAGAGCGATACAATCCTTTGTTCGTCCCGGCATACAGCGTTTCCGGGCGTTCGGTGGATTGTTGCAGCGAATAAACATCGCTGATACCCATCCCCCGCGAAGATTGTTGCCAGGTTAAGCCGTTATCTTCACTGACAAATAATCCGCCGTTTGTGCTGTCAAAAATTATACCGGCATAAATGCGCCCGCGTTCGGTGCGGTCATGCATGACAACTCTGATCTGACGATTAATAAAGCCGAGATTGCTTGGCTCAAAAGATTCGCCGCTATTGGTACTAATCAGAATGCCGCCATCCTCAGTGCCGATATAAACCCGGTCAGGTTGTTCAGGATGAACGTCCACGGCATTGATGACCTGACGACGGGATGAAACCAGCGCCCAGTTTTTTCCATTATCAATCGTGCGCCATAAACCTTCGGTCGTACCGGCGAAAATCATTTCGGGTCGTGTCGGATGTTGATAAATTGTGTGGGTGCGGCGGCTGGTGAAAGGGACTCCCTGAATTTTTGTCCAGTCATTGGCGGCATTGGTCGTGCGGTAAATTCCGCTGCACGCGCTAATCAGGACGATGTCGGGATTCGTTTCGTCAATGCGAATGCTGAAAACATCCGAATCGTCAATCACGCCATTTTCTTTGTAGCCTGCCAGTTTCCAGGTCAAACCGCCGTCGGTTGTTTTCCAGGGACGATGCCACGTGCCGACATAGATCACATTGGAATCGCGCGGATCAACTCCGACCGAATGGAAGCCGCGTAATTCGGGATCATTTTCCGGCGTGATGCGCTCCCAGTTCGCGCCCCGATCTTTCGTGCGATAAATACCATCGCGGGCGGCAACTAATAAAACATTGGGTTCTTTGGAAGATTGTACAAGGTTACGAATTGAGCGACCGCGCAGTGCTTCAATTTCACGCCAGCTATCACCGCCATTGGCGCTAACAAACATGGCCCCCCCGGAAGCATCGTCGGCGGCATCTTTGATTTGGTTGGAGCCAACGTAAAGGACATTGGGTTTTTCGACATCAAAGAGAATTGCTTTCAGTGCGTACCCGGAAGCGTTAAGACCAGGTTTTACTCTTTGCCACGTGACGCCCTCATCGGTTGAGCGAAATAATTGACCATCATTTGTGCCGACAAAAATCCGCTGGGAATTACGCGGATCAATGGCGAGCGAGGCGACATCGCCGCCAAATGGCCCGGTCATTTTCCAGACCCGCTCCTGACCGAAAGTAACGGTTGAGGACGTTTCAATGGCGGTGAGTAAGGCGTT
The DNA here is from genome assembly GCA_031371805.1 of Blastocatellia bacterium. GTDB lineage: Bacteria > Acidobacteriota > Blastocatellia > RBC074 > RBC074 > JAFDVL01. The sequence goes on from JANMKB010000029.1 coordinate 10,403, forward strand.
GGTAGAAATACTGACGCCAGGGTGAGCAGCAGTGTCCAACGCCACCTGCGTTTGCGCCTGGGCGGAAAAAATGCCAGCGAAGCCGAGCAGAATTGCCAGCCAGAAACCTGGAGAAACGAATCTTATCTGTGTGCCGATGCCCATTAATAATTAACTCCTGAACAAATAATGATAAATGATCTCGTGTAGTGAAAAAACATAATCAGCGATTTGAGGTGAAAGATCATCAAAAAGTTGCCAGCCGGGTGGAGCAACGCAACATTAACAACGTCTATCTTACCTTACTTTGTCATCCTTGAAAAAACACTTTATTGACAGTCCTTTTCACCCCGTGTTAGATTCAATCTGCTTTTGACCCATCTAACCTCATCCCCCTGATGAATAATTTTTTTCCAGCCCCGCAATGAAGCTTAATACTGCTCATGGCAACCATTGATGATTTACTAACTTTAGCTGTGCGGGAAGGCGCTTCAGACTTACATCTGAAAACCGGCTGTTTACCCGCGATTCGCGTCAACGGCGAAATGCGCCCGGTGCGTGCCTGGCATCGCCTGACGCAGGAAGATACCCTGACCATTTCTTTTGCGGTGATGAATAATAAGCAAAAGGAACGGTTCAAGGAAAATGCCGAAATTGATGTGGCGTATAGTGTGCCGGGACTGGGGCGATTTCGCTGTAATGTCCATCAGCAACGCGGCACTGTCGGTCTCGTTTTTCGTATTATTGCCACCGGCGTGAAAACGGCGAAAGAGTTAAAATTGCCTGCCGTGCTGGATGCCATCGCCGAAGAGCGACGCGGCTTAATTCTGGTCACAGGTTCGACTGGCTCAGGGAAATCCACAACTTTGGCGGCGCTGATTGACCAGATTAATAACACGCGCAATTGTCATATTATTACCATCGAAGACCCGATAGAATTTCTGCACAAAGACAAAAAATCTTTTATTATTCAACGCGAAATCGAAGTTGATGCCGTCAGCTTTCAATCAGCCCTGCGTGGTACTTTACGGCAGGACCCGGATGTCATTTTAGTCGGAGAAATGCGTGATCACGAAACAATTGAAACTGCGTTAATGGCGGCGGAAACCGGCCATCTGGTGCTTTCTACCTTGCACACAGTTGATACGACGGAAACCATTCAGCGCATTGTTTCGGTTTTTCCTCCTTATCAGCAACAAGGCATCCGGCTACAACTTGCCAGCGTTCTCAAAGCGGTAGTTTCGATGCGCCTGATACGTTCAGTAGATGGAAAATCCCGAGTGCCAGCCGTTGAGGTTTTACGCTCGACTGAAATGATTCGAGAATCTATTTGCTTTCCTGAAAAAACCCGCCATATTCGGGATGCCATTGCCAAAGGCCGCACGCAATATGGTATGCAAACTTTCGATCAATCGCTGTATGATCTTTATTGCCAGGGGTTGATTTCCTACACCGAAGCCGTTTTAGGCGCAACCAATGCGGATGATTTGAAACTTCAATTGAAGGGTGTTCGTTCCGGTGGCTCAGAGGAAAACGAGCAAAAGTCTATGGCTTCTGTGGCAGACTAATAATTATTTTGTTGCAAGAATGTTTATCATACGGTAAAACTTCCTCCCGATGGTCTGGTCTTTTGGATAAAGAGTCGGTAGATGGTGATCTTAGCCCCTCCTTTCGATTTTCAAGTAAACCCCACGCGATAATCACTTTTGTTTTGCAGCCTCGGTCAAAGCGAGTTTTGTTTATGGATTCGTTTTCCAGCTATGGCAACTATTGATGACCTCTTAACTAATGCCGCCCGCGATGGCGCCTCAGATGTATATCTCAAAGCCGGGAGCTTCCCCGTTCTGCGGATTCATGGAGATATGCAACCTGCGCGTGGCTGGCCCAGACTGACGGGCGATGATACGTGGATGATCGCTAACATTGTGATGAGTGATCGCCATAAAGAACGCTTTGGGCAGGAAGCTGAACTTGATTTATCGTACAGTGTTGCCGGTGTCGGCAGGTTTCGTTGCAATGTCCATCGGCAACGTGGCACCGTCGGGATGGTCTTTCGCATTGTGGCCACCAATATCAAAAGTGTGAGAGAGTTGAACCTTCCCTTAATCATTGAGAAAATTGCGGAAGAGCGGCGCGGCATGATTTTGGTGACCGGCAGTACCGGCGCTGGCAAATCCACCACGCTGGCTTCGATGATTGAACAAATCAACGCCGCCCGTACAGCGCATATTGTGACCATCGAAGACCCGATAGAATTTTCCTACCGCGACAAAAAATCTTTTATTATCCAGCGTGAAATTGATGCGGATACGATGAGCTTCAAATCTGCTTTACGGGGTGCTTTACGCCAAAACCCGGATGTGATTCTGGTGGGAGAAATGCGCGATCTGGAAACGATTGAAACGGCGTTAATGGCGGCGGCGGCGGGGACGCTGGTGCTTTCGTCTTTGCATACGCTTGATGCCACCGAAACCATCCAGCGCATTGTTTCGTTATTTCCCGGCCCCCAGCAAATGGGCATCAGAATGCAAATTGCCAGCGTGTTACGCGCCGTGATTTCGGTTCGTCTGGTCCGAACCGCTGATGCCAAAGGACGCGTTCCGGCGGTCGAAATTATGCGGGTCACGGGGTTGATGCGGGAAGCGATTATTCAGCCGGAACGGACAAGCAGCCTCCGCGATTTGATCGCCAAAGGACGGGGCGAATCAGGCATGCAAACTTTTGATCAGGCTTTGTTTGAGCTTTACACAAAAAAAATTATTACGATGGACGAAGCGTTAATGGCTGCCACTGTACCGGACGATTTCAAGCTCTGGCTGAAGGGATTACATGTCGCCACGCCTGGCCAGGTGATGCAAAACCTGCAGCAATCCGGCAACTCCAGCCAAACATAAATTCTTGTTACTGATTAGGTCCTGGGCTTTTGGGCTTTGGTCTTGGGCGAGGTTTTGCAAATATTTAGTTTGACCAGGAGCGTAACTATTATCTGCCTGTCGCCGGAAGCTAATCATTTGGGCAGGAGTTCCAAGCCCAAATGCCAAAGACCCGGGACCTCCTCAGTTCATCCCACTTTTTACATTTCGCTCCTAACTCAGTTACGATGCGTGCATGCAGGAGAAACTTTACGAAAAGACTCTGAAGCGCGCCTTCAATTTACTTTCCGCCAAACCACGCAGCATCGCCGAATTGCGTGAGCGGCTGCTCGAAAAAGATTGGGCAGAGGAAGAAATCGTAACTCGCGTCCTCACCCGCTTGCAGGAACTCAATTATCTCAACGACGAACAATTTGCCGCGCAGTATGCGAACTCGCGGTTAACGATCAAAGCTATCGGGCGGAATCGGTTGCGGCGTGACCTGCAACGAAAAAAAATCTCCTCAACTGTCATAAATCAGGCACTGGAAGACGTTTATACAGAGCATGACGAAGAAGCTTTAGTTGCCAAAGCAATTACGAAACGCCTCCGTTTGAAAGGGAAGCCGACCTCACGCGAAGAAACGAAAAAGCTGTTTGATCATCTGGTCCGGCTGGGTTTTAATTTTGATCTGGTAATAAAGAAAGTGTGCGAAGTCGGTCAGGTGAATGATAAAGACGAAGAGTTATAGAAAGTTTCTGCGGCTGGTCATTTGATTTTAGGCAAGTCATACCTGGACGAGTTGGAAATTTAATGAGGGTTTATGAAAGTTCTGCTCAGCATTTTCTTTTTCCTGTTGTCCTGCACTGCTTTGGGTCAGAGCAATATTTTCTCCCAATCATCCGCCAGCCCGATTCAAATTGATGAAGTCAGCGCCAGGGTAAATCAACTAATTCATTCAGATAAAAGTCAGGATCAAGCGTGGGGAGCTTATCTGGCTGGCAAGTACCGGTTTGATGAATTCACACCTGAGTTAATCAAACTTCTCAACGTCTCTGAAACAGCCTCAAATGGCGCTGAGCATGTTCATCGTGCAATTCTGGATGCGCTGATTCAGATCAATGCAAACGTGAAAAATGATGTCTTGCTGCCGCATTACAAACAATTCAGCGCACAGGTTTTGATCCTGCTGGCAAATGATCCGTTGCAAAATCAGAGTGCCCTTTTATCCCTGCTTGATGCACCGCAAACAATTGAAGAATATCTTGCGACTTGCAATATGCTGGCACACCTGAAAAATAAAAGCCTTGCTTTTAAGCTATTACGGAAGCTGGAAGTTGAGGCATCCATTACTGTCGTTTCTTCAAATCATTTCGGTGGGTTTGGCGGCGGCGATAGTTCTGGTGGTTGTGGAGATGGTTGGCTTAATAAGTTAGCAGGTTTTCCGCCCGTTGCTTTTTATCGCTTGAGTAATACCGAAACACGCGGCGCTGTAGTACTCGCCCCAGGCCGACACACTATTTATTATCTGCGTAAAGAGGCTCGTATAGATGAATCCGGTAGTATGGGAATTGGGAGTTGTTTTACTACAATACAAAAAAACACCTATCGTGTTGAATATCTGGCAGAACTGCTCAACACCTCAGCAGAGAAGCTCAAATTTACTCACACTCCATCATTCACGATTGTTTGGAAAGGACGGCTGAATTACAGGCTGGAAGCTCTTAAAGCCAGAGAAGAAGTGCAGCATTCATACCGTCAACTTCTCAATCGCCTGATTGAAGCAGAAATGCTGACCAAAGAGGAATCTGGCTTGCTGGTTCCTGTAATCAGTCTGAATATTCACGACATCAGAAAAGATAAAAGCATTTCCCTGCCTGAAATCTAAGTTGCGTCAATCGTTCCCACTAATTGCGACAAAGCCTTGCCAATTTCTTCATGCAAAACTAAATCGGCTACTCCATCCAGTGGCGTCGGCGTGCGATTGATGATGATGAGGGCGGCTCCGTTTTCTTTGGCTAAGGCGGGCAGTGTAGCGGCGGGATGGACTACGAGCGATGAGCCGACAGCGATGAACAGATCGCAACAGTAACAGGCCTCAACGGCGCGTTGCATTTCGTGTTGCGGCATGGCCTGTCCGAAAGAAATTGTTGCTGGTTTGAGCAAGCCTCCACATTTATCACATTCAGGCGCCGGATCGCCTAATTCAATCCGCGTCATCGCTTCATCCATCGGGATGCGATTTTCACAGGTCAGGCACACTGCTTCAAGCATTGTGCCGTGGAGTTCAATCACCTTTGCCGGATCGTGTCCGGCGCGTTGATGCAAGCCATCAATATTTTGTGTAATCATCGCCAGCAGCTTGCCACTCTTTTCCAAGTCAACCAATGCGCGATGCCCGGCATTTGGTTTTGCGCTGCGCATTTCAGGCCAGACTAAAGCTTTTTGACGCCACGCTTCGATGCGACCAGGGCGACTACTGATAAATTCCTGATACTCAACGACACGATTATTCGCCCATACTCCACTGGGGCTGCGATAATCCGGGATCCCGGATTCAGTGGAAATTCCTGCGCCCGAAAAACCGACGATGCGATTCGCCTGGGCAATCAATTTGCTGGCTTTTGAAAAGTTCATTTGAATTGTAGAAATGATTTTGTAAGACCGCCGCAATACGTCAGGTCAAAGTGACGGGACACGGCAGTTTTAGTTATTTAACAGTGAACGAAGTTATGACTAACATTGAGCAAAGCCCTGATTTTATTGTGTTTTGTATCCATCTGACGTTTATGAAATCTCTGGCACGCCGCTCGCTATCTATAAAAACGTAACAAGGATGCCTGGTGACTGACACCGTAGTTTTTGTTGGGTTGTTCAGCGGTGGCAGTCCGGGGCCGCCAGGCATCCTGTTTCATTAATCACACCATATACCCGCAGATTTTTTCATCCATTTAGCCTTCCAACAGGGGCTGCCCGAAAAAATCACACCCGCGGATGACCACACTAAAACCAAAAATCCCGCACATAATTAAGCCTTCCAATAGCCTTCCATAAAATCCCACCTTTATCCAGACTTAAGCAAAGTATTAAGTTTTATTTCAATGTAGAACACTCGGCTCGCTACGAGGTGTTTTTTTCTCTCTACACAATTAAAAATTGATCTCAGACAAGGATGATGTTAATGGTTAAGTCTTAATAACGTCAACTCTGGCAGGCAACAGATTTACATTTATCAATGAGGTCAATTTTGCAGTCAAAAATAGTCAGACAACAATTATCAGGAGTGGTTTTGCTGCTGCTGTTTGCCGTTGGGATTTTCCCCGCCTGCCGCTCCAGTGTGAAGCACGGCGAAGTGTCAGAGCCAACCCGCCGTGAAGCCGCAGCCGCACAAGCATCTTCGTTATCATCTGCGACGAAAATTGTTCATCCTGAAATTGGTTTTCGCACGCGGCAAAAATTTGCTGAGCATTATCAAAAGCACGGGCGCGAATTCGGTTCCCTTTCAAAGGAAGAATATTTACAGCAGGCACAGGCTGTACGAGATGCTCCGGTCGGTGGCGATATTCTCGAAGTCGTGCGCGGTGACGGGACAATTTCGCGCTTTGATCGTCAGTCCGGGATTTTTATCGCGTTTGATCATGACCTGACCATTCGTACCTGTTTCAAGCCGAACGACGGCGAGCAATATTTCAAACGACAACTTAATAAAGAACATTAATTTTATGAGCGATCCTGTACGTGATTATTTGCAAAAAAAAGGCTGCCCTGACCATGTTATTAATGGCGGCCTGGCGGGACTTGTCGAAACCTGGGAAGGCATTGTCGAAGCCGTCGCCGAAGGTTACAGCCTGGGGCTTGACGATTATCTGAACGACCTCGACGTGCGCCAGTTGCTGGAAGAATCCCTGGCGGTAGCTACAGCCACTGAGAAAAATAAATTGCTTGATCACGTTAACGAAGCGGATGATTCGTTCAAAGCCCTGGTGACTGCAACTGAACAATGTTTGTGGGGTAATAAAGTTGCGAAAAAAAAAGGTTGGACGCCGAAAAAAAACTGGTGGTATTTCAATCGCCCGCTTATTGCCGGTGAGGATTTACTGGCAGAATTGACGGTTAGGTGACAGTCCAGGAAACTTTAGTTTGTTGAGGTTTCGCAACAGAGACATAGTTGCCGGGAAGGCAACAAACTAAAGTTTCCTGGACATTTACGTGCCTAAGTTATTTCGTAATTCCCATCTGCCCCAGGATAAACGCATAATCAAAGGCCGTATCCTTCAGCCGATCATAACGCCCCGAAGCGCCACCGTGACCGCCGGGTTCCAGCTTGGTTTTGAAGAGCAATAAATTTTTGTCAGTCTTCAGCGCCCGCAACTTCGCCACATATTTCATCGGTTCCCAATACATCACCTGACTGTCGTTCAGCGATGTCCTGATCAGCATAATTGGATAGTCTTTCGCCTCGATGTTGTCGTAGGGCGAATAGGATTTCATGTAATCGTAAGCAGCTTTTTTGTTGGGGTTACCCCATTCCAAATATTCGCCGACGGTTAAGGGCAGCGTTGCGTCCAGCATCGTGTTCATCACGTCTACGAATGGGACGTATGAAACTACGACCTTGAATAAATCGGGTCGCATATTTGCCACAGCGCCCATCAACAGGCCGCCGGCGCTGCCACCGCTGATAATTAGTTTGTCTTTGTCGGTATATTTTTCTTTGACCAGATGCTCAGCACAGGCAATAAAATCGGTGAAGGTATTTTTCTTCACCATCATTTTTCCAGCATCGTGCCAGGGCTTGCCCAAATCTCCACCGCCGCGAATATGCGCGATGGCATAAATAAACCCTCGATCCAGCAGGCTCAACCGCGTAGAGGAAAAATTCACATCGCTGGAAATTCCATAAGAACCATAACCGGTCAAATACAAGGGAGCAGAGCCATCGCGCTTGGGGCCTTTTTTGTAAACCAGCGAGATTGGGACTTTGGTTCCATCGGTTGCGGTCGCGTATATCCGCTCTGAGTCATACAGCTTCTGATCGTAACCGCCCAATACCTCTTCCTGTTTGAGTAGCTTTCGCTGGCGTGTTTTTAAGTCGTAAGCAAAAACTGAGTTGGGTGTGACGAGGGATAAATAGCCAAACCGAAATTTCGTGGTTTTGTACTCTGCGTTGATGTTTGCAGAGGCATCGTACACTGGTTCAGGGAAAGTAATATAATGCGATTCGTCCGAACTCAAATCAGTGATTTTCATTTTATTCAGAGCGTTTTCTCGTTCGTAAACAACATAGTGATCGGCAAACATATCAATGTCTTCAATCATCACATCAGGACGGTTAGGAATAAGTTCCTGCCAGTTCTTTTTGCTCGGATCAGCAACAGGAGCGGTGACTACTCTGAAAGTTCGGCCTTTGTCGTTGGTGCGAATGTAAAATAACTTGCCCTGATGATCGGGATAATATTCGTGACCTTCCTCACGCGCCAGCAGCAATTTTAATTTCTCATTTGGTTTATCTGCGGGAAGGTATCTGACCTCTGAAGTAGTAGAGCTGGCGACGTAAAGAAAGATGTAACCCCGGCTCCGTGTACGACCTCCACCTATGCGATAGAGTTCATCTTTTTCTTCATAAACTAATTCGCTTTTACCGCCCAGAGTATGACGATAAAATTTGTCAGAACGTTTTGTGGTGGCATCTTCAGTGACATAAAATAAAGTTTTGTTATCGTTCGCCCAGTTAACCGAAGTCACTCTTTCCGCAGTGTCCGGCAGTAATTGCCCGGTGCGTAAATCTTTAATGTAAAGCTTGTATTGCCTGAATCCTGTTGTATCAGTGGAATAAGCCAATAAGTTTCCATCATCGCTAACCTGCAACGAGCCAAGCGAGAAAAATGGTAAGCCTTTTGCCATCTCATTGGCGTCAATTAATACTTCCTCTTTCGCTTTCAAGCTACCTTTTTTGCGGCATTGAATAGAGTATTGTTTACCCTGTTCAGTGCGCGTGTAGTAATAATAACCGTCTTTAGGATAAGGTGCAGTCACATCAGTTTCTTTAATCCGACCGAGCATTTCTTTGTACAACGAATCCTGAAAAGCGGCGGTCGTTTTCATGTTCACTTCGGTATAATCATTTTCCGCTTTCAGATAATTAATAACTTCAGGGTTTAGTATTTCTTTACCGGACGAATCTTTGATAAATTTTTCGCGCATCCAGAAGTAATTATCAACCAGCGTATCACCGTGAATAGTTTTAGTTTTGGGTACTTTTTTAGCTACGGGCGGAGTTTGTGACATAGTTTGATTAGTTCCTGTGAAAATAATAGTAAGTAAAATCAGGGCTGAGAGTAAGCGCATAATAAATAATCCTTTTACTGTTCGTTTCGATCCAGATAATCCAATAACACATTAGACATCACTTTGACCCCAATTACCAAAGCTTCTTCGTCAGCCTCAAATTCGGCAGTGTGAATCATCGCCGTAATTCCTTTGCTCGTATTCCCGACGCCTAAAAAATAAAAGAAGCCGGGCACAACTTTTTGATAGAGCGAAAAATCCTCAGCGCCCATTTGCGGCAGCGGAGTTTTGATGTTCGTTGCGCCAATGATGCGTTTGATGGTGGGCAAAGTCGCTTCGACTAATTTCGGATCGTTGTATGTTACCGGATTATTTCT
>JANMKB010000031.1:0-34178 GCA_031371805.1 Blastocatellia bacterium
CGGGTCTTCGCCCGGTCGCAGAATGGCGATGCGCCAGCTTGATCCGGCCTGCGCCATAAAGCCCGCGTGCAAGGACGGGATCAGCCCCGATTTTACAAGCGAAGATTTGCCGCTGCCGGAACTGCCGATGACGGCGAGGAATCGTGTCGTGCGCAGACGGCGGCGCAAATCGTCGGTTTCTTTTTCGCGTCCGAAGAACAGGTAATCTTCTTCCGGCTCAAACGCGCGCAGCCCCGGAAACGGATTGTGCATACCGTTCTGGCTCATATGACCTCCTGTTTCCGAGCGGCTTGAATCTGCGTCAGGAACTCGCGCAGGATGTCCGGCGCAAACGCCTCCGGCATCTTCATCACGATGGCATCATCATTGGAAAAATCTTCTTTCGCGTCTGTCGTCGGTGCGCCCAGCACTATGCCAACGGCGGATAACGGCGCTTTTCGCCCCAGTCCCAGGCTGCCCACGACTTCGCGCATTTTCTTGCGCTGCCAGGCTTCGCTGCCTTGTCCGTAATAAATCAGCACGGCATCACAGAGCCGCAGATTGTCTTCGTGATCTTCGCGCAGTTCGGCTTCGTCGCCCTCGAACAAGGGCAAAGTTGCTTTGCAACCTTGCTGCTTTAGGTATTGACGAAGAGGCTCCACAGCTTCGAGGTCGCGGGCATCACAGACTAAATAAATCCTGACTGCGCCACTCACTGCGGCAGGCGGCGGCACGCTCACCATCGGTTGCTCGGCAGCCTTGAGCCGTTCGTAAAGCACGGTCTTCAATTCCTCGAGCGGTGTTTCCAACACATCTGCGCCTTCGTCGAGTCCTGGATCGGTGCGCACTTGTTCGAGGAAGCGCGTCTGTCGCGTGTCTTTGCCATCGGAGTTCGCTTCAATCCAAATTAACCGCGCGAGTTTGCCCGCTTTGCCCAAATCGCGTGCGATGCGGTTTTGCACGATGGTCAGCGACTCTTCGGTTCCTTCCGGCGCAATGCCGTAGTCCGGCCCCAGCAAATGCACAGACACTTTGCAACGCGCGAGTTCCGTTTGCAGAAATCGCTCCAGTTCCGAGCGCACCAACGGCAACGTGCGATCCGGCAGCACCGTGTAGCCGTGGCGTTGCAGATCGCGGCGAATCGCATCGCGTTCATCGTTTAATTCCGAAATCGTTTCGGCCAGAAAGACCATCGGTTTGGGCGAAGCGGGTGCGGGCTTCGTTTCCAGCAAATCAAGTAACTCCGCGATGTCGTAGGCCAGATCGTTCAGCCGCGCCCAGAAGGCGTATTCAGCTTCGGGGCCGTACATCTCATCCAACTCCTGCGGTCGCCCCTTTTCATCGAGCTTGAAGAAGTCATAGCCGATCAGGGCTTGTACTTCTTCGGGCAGGCTATCGAGTGAGATATTTGTCTTGACGATTTTGAAGACGCGCGCTTTGTGATCGCCGACCACCAGTGTTCCCGCCTTTTGTTGGGCATTATAAAACTCAGTGAGTTCGCGCGAGCACCAGTCAGATTTCAAATAGCGTGGCGAGAGAATGGAAATCAGAATTCCGCATTGCTGCACACGATCTACCAGCAGGTCGCCGAACACATCATTGCCCTGTAGCTTCGGGTCGCGAAAAATTTTCGGTTTCTGACCGCGTACCTGCGCGACGCGTACTTCCAGGGCGTGGTGAAAGCGTGTGATCCAACCGTCCAGCCCTTTTTTGGGTGACTCATTATCAACATGGGCATAGCTGATAAAGATTTCATCAATCGCATCAGGCGCTGTGCTGACCATAGTCATAAATTCCTCGTGGTTCTACTGTAATCGTTACTGTCTGACTAATTCACTGGGCCGGAACACCATTCCTCCTGAGTTGCCGCTACATGCTGAGCGACAGAATTTTCACCGAGAATAATGCGCTCCTCCTGAAAATCACCCTGTCCCATCCAGTGAACTGGCAACGGCCTATTCCAATTTTTTAGCTGATGTCGGAAGTTTACTACAACCCAGGATTAGAAGGGGAGCGGGATTGTTTGCTATCGTGATTTTCTTTCGTAAAGGGTTCTTTGGCTCAACTCATTTGCTGTGTCCAATCAAAAAAATAGTGCGTTATAGTAGCCTGGCTATCGTATTTCGTACTTGCGCTTCACTGCGCAAAAGATAACAATTCCGGCTGACAAAAGTCAGGAACGCAGGCTGCCCCGGAACAATTCTGACATGAGGATTAACCTCCTATCATCAGTACCCGTGCAAGGCCAAAGTAAAGGAGTGCGCCGATGTCTGATTTATTAAACTCCCCGCTGACAGTTGAACAAATTACAGAAAATTTTCACGAAATCGAACCAGCCCTGTCCCAAGCTGAAGCCGTATTTGAAGCGCATCGTTGTTTGTACTGCTACGACGCGCCTTGTATCCAAGCCTGCCCGACGCACATTGACGTGCCTTCGTTTATTAAGAAAATTGCGAGCGGAAATTTACGAGGATCGGCGCGCGTGATTTTGGACGCGAACCCGATTGGCTCGACGTGTTCGCGTGTCTGCCCTGTCGAAGCGTTGTGCGAAGGGGCTTGCGTCGAAAACACGTTGATGAAACAGCCGATTCAAATCGGAAGATTGCAACGCTATGCAATGGATCACATTATTGGAAAACAAATTGATGTCTTCAAGGCAGGAGCAACAAACGGTAAATCAGTTGGCATCATTGGTTCAGGGTCAGCAGGGCTGTCGTGCGCGACATATCTGGCGCGGCTTGGTTATACGGTGACGATTTATGAACGGCGCGAAAAAGCGGGCGGCCTCGGCACTTATGGAATGGCCGAATACAAAATGACGCAGCAACATTCGGCTGACGAAGTTGCAATGATTGAGCGGCTTGGCGTGCAATTTAAATTGAACTGTGAAATTGGCCGCGACATTTCTTTTGCTGATCTTGAGGCCGCGCACGATGCAATTTTTATCGGTGCTGGCTTGGGCGCTACGAATAAGCTCAATATTTCAGGCGAAGATTTGGTAGGCGTATATGACGCACTGGAATTTATTGAGCACGTCAAAACACGCGACTGGGCAAGTGTACCAATTGCAAATACTGTCGCAGTCATTGGCGCGGGCAATACCGCGATTGATGCCGTCACGCAGGCGAAACGCTTAGGCGCAGAAAAAGTTTTGCTGATTTATCGCCGTACACAACGTGAGATGTCGGCTTACGAATACGAATATGAATTAGCGAAAAAAGATGCGGTCGAATTTTGTTGGCAGACTGCGCCGCTGGAAATCATTGCGGATGCTTCCGGCACGTGCGTAGCAGCCTTACGTTGCGTGCGCACAAAGATTAATTCAGATGGAAAACTCAATAACATTGCTGGCTCTGAATTTGAACTCCCCGTGCAGATGGTCATCAAAGCAACAGGCCAACAAAAGCAGCGCAACTTTTTCACTAATATCACGGCAGTCAATATTGATGCGGCTGGGCGCGTAGCCATCAATGAAGAAACCATGCAAACAGACAACCCAAAATATTTCGCCGGCGGCGATTGCGTGAACGGTGGAGCCGAAGCCGTCGACGCCGCACAACACGGCAAACATGCCGCGATGGGCATTCATAAATTTTTGTCAGGCGAAGAAGTGAAATTTGCTGGCGCGTGATTTTTCTCATCCACGAAGTCACACGAAGGGACACGAAGATACGACAGGGAGAGCGGGCGACGGGGCGACAGGATGAGTCAGTAATTCGTGCGCCGTTTCACCCTTTCGCCGTTTCGCCGCCTGGCTCTTCTTCGTGTTCTTTCGTGTGACTTCGTGGATAAAAATTCTGAGGATTTCTTATGGCAGATTTGAGCGTAAATTTTGCAGGCATTCAATCACCAAATCCGTTCTGGCTCGCATCCGCGCCGCCGACGAATATGGGTTCGATGGTCGAGCGTGCGTTTGATGCAGGTTGGGGCGGCGCGGTTTGGAAAACGCTCGGCGAACCGATTGTTAACGTATCTTCGCGGCTGGCTTCGATTGATTACGGCACGCAGCGGATGATAGGGCTGAACAATATCGAACTCATCACGGATCGTCCATTAGAGGTGAACCTCAAAGAAATTCGTGAGTGCAAACGCAAATATCCAAAGCACGCGCTCATCATCTCGCTAATGGTCGAATCAAAACGCGAAGCCTGGCAGGAAATTGCAAAGAAAGTTGAAGACACCGGCGCAGATGGTTTTGAATTAAATTTTGGCTGCCCGCACGGCATGTCAGAACGCGGAATGGGCGCGGCAATGGGGCAAGTGCCGGAATACACTTGTATGGTGACGGAGTGGGTCAAGGAGGCTACGAACTTGCCTGTGATCGTGAAGCTCACGCCGAACATCACGAACATTAATTATCCGGCCCGCGCCGCCGTCAAAGGCAAAGCTAACGCGCTTTCGCTCATCAACACAATCAATTCTGTCATCGGCGTAGACCTCGACACAATGATTCCGCATCCGAACGTTAACGGAATGGCTGCGCACGGCGGATATTGCGGTCCGGCAGTCAAACCAATTGCGCTGAATATGGTGTCCGAACTGGCGCGTGATACGGAAGTCAATATTCCGCTCAGCGGCATCGGCGGGATTGCTACGTGGCGTGATGCGACGGAATTTTTATTGCTGGGTGCGACTACAGTACAGGTTTGCACAGCGGTGATGCACTACGGCTATCGCATTGTCGAAGACATGATTGACGGGCTGTCGAATTACCTTGATGAAAAAGGTTATGCAAGCGTCAATGAAATTATTGGCAAAAGCGTGCATCGTGTGACGGATTGGGGCAATTTAGATTTGCATTACAAAACCGTCGCACGCATTGATCACAGCAAATGTATCAACTGCAACCTCTGCCACATCGCGTGCGAAGACGGTGCGCATCAATGTATTCCCTTTACTGAAATCAATGGCAAAAAATTTCCGATTGTGGATGAACACGAATGTGTAGGCTGCAACTTATGCCATTTGGTCTGTCCCGTTCCTGATTGTATTTCGATGGTGCGCGTGGATGACGGCAGCAAATCGTTAAGCTGGCGCGAAATGATGAGTCAGGCTTAACACTATTTTCTGTCTTTGGAATTTTTTTCGATGGAAGGAAAATGGCGGAGATAGAAGGATTCGAACCTTCGGTAAGGCTTTACACCCTACAACGGTTTAGCAAACCGCCGCCTTAAGCCACTCGGCCATATCTCCGCAGCGGGCATAAGTATATCTTTCGCGCTTTCAGTGTCAAGTTACATGTTTCGCTTTTTATCTTCTCTTCACCTTGCAGTCTGAAACCAGTGAAAGTTATGATGCCTGCCAGCGGAATTTTTTTCACCTGTCGCAACATCAACTAAGCAGTACTAACTACAAAGTTCTATCACGAACAAGCTATAGAGCTTGTCGAAGAGCAACCTTATGACCCCAACATTTTTGCTGCAAGCTGGCACAGCGCATCTGATCACGATTGATTATGTTGTGCTGGCGCTTTACTTCCTCGTTATCTTTGCCATTGGCTGGTATTTCGCACGGAAAGAACGCAACTCGGCGGATTACTTTTTGGCGAGCCGTGATGTGGCGTGGTGGGCGATTGGAGCCTCGTTGTTTTCCTCGAATATCGGCAGCGAACATTTCATCGGTCTGGCAGGTTCGGGCGCGAGTACGGGGATGGCTGCCGGGCATTTTGAATGGCTGGCTTCGATCATGGTGTTGATTCTGGGCTGGGTATTTGTGCCATTTTATTTGCGCTCAAATGTGTACACGATGCCGGAATTTCTGGAGCGGCGGTACAACAGCGCGTGCCGAACTTATCTGGCGAGCATTTCGCTGCTGGCTTACATCTTCACGAAAATTGCCGTCTCTATTTTTGCCGGAGCGATTGTGCTGAAAGCTGTACTCGGCTGGGGCATGGTGGAAAGTTCGATAGCGTTATTGCTGGCGACGGGCATTTACACGGTTGCGGGTGGCCTGGCAGCAGTGATTTATACGGAAGTTATTCAGACCATAATTCTGGTGGTGGGTGCTTTGATTCTGATGTTTATCGGCTTAAATAGAGTTGGCGGCTGGAACGGATTACAGGCTGCCGTGCCACCTGATTTTTTTCACATGATGAAGGCCTCGACCGATAAAGATTTTCCGTGGACAGGAATATTTTTTGGCGCTCCCTTGCTGGGAATTTGGTACTGGTGTACGGATCAGGTAATTGTGCAACGCGTCCTGGCGGCGAAAAATGTTGCCCATGCACGAGCCGGAACAATCCTTGCTGGCTTTCTGAAAATTTTGCCAGTGTTTATGCTGATTATACCGGGCATGATTGCGCGGGCGCTTTATCCCGATGAAATGGCGGCGGATTCCAACGCAGCTTTTCCGACTTTGGTTGTGCGATTGATGCCGGCTGGTTTGCAGGGCGTGATGGTGGCCGCAATGCTGGCGGCATTGATGGCGAGTAAAGCTTCGGTTTTCAATTCCAGCTCGACGATCTTCACAATGGATTTTTACAAGAAGATCAAACCCGACGCGACCGAAAAACAACTCGTTAATTTTGGTCGTTTTGCGACGGTAATTATGGTGATTCTGAGCCTGCTCTGGATTCCGATGATGGGGCGCATCAGTTCGCAACTCTGGATTTATTTGCAAAGTGTGCAGGCCTATGTCTCGCCACCGATTGCCGTAGTATTTTTATTTGGCGTGTTCTGGAAACGGATTAATGGGGAGGGCGCGATTGTCTCTTTGGTTGTAGGATTTTTGCTCGGCGCGACGCGCTTTATTCTGGAAATTTATTATGCCGGAGTGGCACTTGATGGCTTTCTCGGCTGGTTTGTCAGGATGAATTTTCTGCACTTTGCGATTTTGATTTTTGTAGTTTGTGTCGTCATTCTGATTGTCGTTAGCTTGCTGACTCCCGCCCCGGAAGCGAAAAAAGTTAATGGGCTGACTTTTCAAACGATCCACGAAAAAATTTCGCTGGATGAAGTTGAATCTGCCAGCATCCTTGCCGCTTCGACAGAAGTGGAAACGACCTTACAAAAACGAATCAATTTAGCTTTTGCCGGGAGCTTACTTGTCATCATCATTTCGCTCTGGATTTATTTTGCCTGATGCAACTTAACTGTCTTCCTCCAAAAGTTACCCGTACTGAATCGCAAGCACTGTTCAAGGGCAGAATGCGTGAATTTCGGCATGGCAAATTTATGTTTGAGACCGGATTTTATGTGCCGTTTTACCTCTTCAAAGTTGAAGTGAAAAATGGTAAAACTCAGACCTCGAATTTTTTGGCGCTGGATGCCGTTGTCGGTAATTTAGATTTATATAGCTTTGAGCAGGAGTTGCAGGACGCCGATTTTCTGCTGATCGAATCTGCGCAATTCCCGCCAACTTTGTTGAGTGAAGCTGCCGCTGTTCCTTTGCTGGAAGAAATAGTTCGCCGCAGTGTTTACGCCAAAGGATTTTTCAAAATCAGCGATTTGAAAATAACCTGCACCGTAATCAGACAATTTTACCTGCCGTACTGGATCGGTTTCTACGAGCGAAAAAAACAAGCCAATGTGGAAGTGATTGACGCCGTGCGCGGACAATTTGAAGGAACTAAATTGCGCGAACTGGTGCTGAATTGGTTTCAGGCGGAAGCGGCTACCAAATGACGAGTCAGTTCTGCAAGTGGCAGTGAGCGCTACTTGCGGTGAGGGAATGCTTGTTGCACCTCGCAGAGTTGACACGCTATCGCAGCTTTATGGAATTTTATTTAGGGATTCGGTCAGGAAGACTTAATAACGGCAACTGTCAATCAAAATAGCGCTTGACAATATTTGCCCACTAAGCGGAAATTACTCGCAACAAATTGGGGGTGGAAAAGTATGGCTTATACTTACATGAATGAAGTTGTTATGAGCGAAATCCGCAAATGTCTGCACGTCCTGATCGCTGAGGATAATCTGGTCAATCAAAAGCTGGCTGTCCGTTTGTTGCAGAAACAAGGGCACACCTCATTGGTGGCTAATAATGGACGTGAGGCGCTGGAGGCATTTGAAGGACAACCATTTGACGCAATTCTGATGGATATGCAAATGCCGGAAATGGATGGGTTGACGGCGACGATAAAAATTCGGCAAAGGGAAAGCGTGACGGGAACACATATTCCGATTATTGCGATGACTGCAAATGTGATGACCGGAGATCGAGAAAAATGTTTGGCTGCCGGGATGGATGATTACATCTCCAAACCGGTGGATGTCGGGAAGCTCTACGATGTATTGAACAAAATCGCCGCGCAATAAATAAAAAAGGACTGAGGTTGACCTCAGTCCTTTTTTGCTAAATTAGTTTCCGCTGAAAGAACTAATTTAAACCCTGCCAGTATTGGCAATCAGGCATCACTAACGGGATGGTCAGTGTTCCAGGTCCAACCTGTGTTTTGTGCAGGGTACGGATACCGCTGAAGTAGTTTTTGTTCGAGGTCAGCAACAGACCAACTGCGCCAGCTACGTTGAAGCGGATGGTTCCGACTTCACCCTTGGGGATCAATGCTCCCATTGTTCCGCTGACCTTTGGACTGGTCGCGTCAATTCCCTTATTTGAGAGGCATCCACCGCCAAAGTAAGGCGAGAAGCTGCGTAACGCTTCGTGACCGTTGTAGACCAGACCGGTTCCGACCTGGGCGGTTCCGCTCAGGCTGCCACTGTAGGCATTGCCACGGAGACCAGCTAACACAACCCGTTGGTTGACGGCATCTAACGGGCTTTGCACGTCAACGGCAAAGGCGGTTGGCATTTGATCCAACGCTACACCGTCGAAGTTGATCGCCCACGACAGGCCAGGGGTGGCGACTGCGCCAATGTTGGCACCGATGGCCAATGGTGACGCGAATGATTCGGCGCCGTAGTTGCCAACATATTCTCCATCATTGACAAAACCGTTGCCGATCAGTCCGTTGTAGGAAATCGGCTGACCCATGTTGTCGGTCGTGTAAGCAATGACATAGCCGCTGTTTTCTGGATCGAAGTTGGAAGCTTTCCACTCAATGCTGGCATTGGGTGTGAAGCAAACAAACTGATCGAATTCCGTGCAGGTCGCGCCATCGAGGAACAGGAAGTGGACGTTGATGGAGCGTTTGCCAATGTTGGTGATGGCCAGACGCGTGTCTGATTTTGTTTGCGAATTGTGTTTGTAATAGGGGAACACCAGCAAGGAGCCGGGTTTCTGATCGCTGACTTCGATCACGTTGGTGTTGGTGCTGGCGTTGCCAACTGTTGTGTTGGAAGGAAGTGGTTGACCAAATGAGACTGCCGCGAGGCCGATGAGGGCCGTCAGCGACAAAACGAATTTGCTAATGAGTGAGGTTTGCATTTGAGTTTCTCCTTATAGAAACGATTAATGTTAATGTCGAACTAAAGACCAACCTTGTTGGCTGCTTATCTAAAGCGGTAATAAAAACCGTCTTCCATAAAATTTAGAAATTATTTTGGCGCTGTCCTGAAGGGAGGGAATAGTCTTACGCTAAGGGGTGTGGGGAACCCGGCTCGCTACGGCTCGCGGTACTGTCCTGGAGCGGTAACGAGCCCGGTTGATTAGTGGGCCGGGACTGGTCCTTGCACCAACTCCTGCCTGCCGCTGCCAGCATTACGATTTGGCAACCAGCGGACGATTAAGGAGACCTCGCCGTCACCGAATACTCTTAACACTGCGCGTCGCCATCCATTACTGGGGCTGGGTGGTTCAATGACTCCAACTTTTTTGCGAAAGTTGCGCGGGATGTCTATCATGCCGGGCACGCCAGGCATTTCGAGCGAGATTTCACGCACGCCATAAACTTTGCCCTGCCACGAAATAACTCTCGGCTCAGGCAGTCTTTCCACGCGGCGGACTTCGTTATCGCGCGGCGGCGGAGTCTGCGCAGGCTCACGTTTCCAACCACTATTATTTTCGTTTGACTCAGGACGTTGCGGCGGTAGAGCGGGCGATGGTGTCGGCTCTGCTTTTGGTAATGACACAGGGGGCAAAGGTGAAGGCTCTGGCATTTTCCTGGGCTGCGGATAACGTAACACTGCAATTTCCGGCGCTGGTGTGACGGCTTTACGCGGAGCCGGAGGCGCAGATTTTATAGAGATAGTTTTGGTTGGGACTGGGTTAGCAATTGGGATAGGTTTTTCAAGCGGCACGATTTCTTCAACTTTTGGCTGGCGAGCAGGGAAGCTGTGTGAACCTGTTCGTGAAGTTGTCATATCAGGTCTGATGGTTGGTGTTGGCGAAGCCGATGAACTTACTTGTTGAGGTGCGGAAATTTGTGGCAACGCTGACTGTAATGCCGAAAAATCAGGCTGTGCGAAAAGCCACAAACCTGTCAGGCAAAGTCCGATAATTGCCGCAGTGGCAAAAAATACGCGCCGTGGATAAGAACTTGCAGGCATTAAATTGAAATCTTTTTCCCTGATCTGAACTGGTTCTTCGCCTCTGGCGGTTTCCACTGGGGAAATTGGTTCTGCTGGTTTAGCGACAACATTACTCAGTAAATTGTAAACCTCAGTTCCAGACGGCTCAGGATTTGGCGCTAATTTATGCAGGGGAATTATTGGTGCACTCAGCGGAACTTCAATGCGGGTTGAACTAGCTTTCAATTCAGCCGCTAACTCTTCAATGCTTTGCTGGCGTGCAGCAGGGTCTTTTGCCAGTGCGCGTAAAATCAGAGCTTCCAAACGAATGGGCAGATCAGGCACAAATTCACGCGGTCTGGTTGGGTCTCCGCGCAGTTGCTTGAGAGCAATTTCAGTTGCAGTGCGACCCGTAAAAGGCTTTTCTCCGGTGACCATTTCGTACAGCACAACGCCAAGCGAATAAATATCGGCGCGATGATCTACCGCCAGGTTTTGCGCCTGCTCTGGTGAAGCATAGCCAGGCGTCCCGGCCATTACCGCGTGTTGTGTGTAAGTTTGTGTCCCTGGCGGTTTTGGAAATTTAGCGATGCCAAAATCAATGAGCTTAACGGTTTTGGGCTGAGTGTAGTGATCTGTTGTGGGAAAGCCTTGCTTGCCGACAGAATCCGAAAGCGGCAGGCCAAAATCCAAATTCTCCTCGCAGAGAAAAATATTTCTTGGCGTTAAATCTCGATGTACGATGCCGCGCGCATGAATGAGGCTCAAGCCGGCGGCGACTTCGGCGGCCAAAGCGGCAGACTCCGTGGCAGGTAAGCGGCGGCGTTTATTCAATTCTTCTCGCAGGGTTTTCCCGCGTAAAAGTTCCATTACGACATAGCGCAAATCTTCTGAAATGGCGCCTGTTGCATAAACCTGAACTATGTTTTTGTGCTTGATCCCTGTCAGCGCCGCAACCTCATGGCGCATTCGCTCAATCATTTCCGCCCAGTATTGACGGGCTTCAGTTAATTCAGCCGCAGAGTTGAAGGCCGTTTGTGCAAGGTGGCGCGGGTCGCTGACCTTGACGACTACGGTATTGTCATTGCTTAAATCAATCGCGGCAAACACGGTGGACAGCCCGCCTTCTCCCAACTCGCGGTAAAGCTGAAAGCGCTCATCGAAAATGCGGTTAATCAGAAGCCTGAAATCCGGTTCGTTTGGTTGTTGGCATTGCGGGCAAAACACAGTCAATGGAGGCGTCTCGCTTGCACAGCGCGGACAGCAGGTCATATTGATCTCCTGAGTTGGAAGGATAGGTGAAAAGGGGTAGACGAAGTATAGATGAAAATGTGAGGCGGCGCTATTGAGAATCCGTTCGCCGCGCAAATACTTTTATCCCCAAATAAAACTGCCATGTCCGTTTGAGGCCGGACATGGCAGGATAAAAATGAGTTGGGTGGGAAATTAAAACTGCACCGGGTTGACCTGTTCGGCCTGGTCGCCTTTGGGTCCCTGGATTAATTCAAATTCGACCACTTGGCCTTCCGCGAGCGTTTTATAGCCCTGGCCCTGAATCGCTGAATAGTGGACGAATATATCTCCGCCACCTTCCGGGTGTTCAATAAAGCCATAGCCTTTGCTGTTATTGAACCATTTTACTTTTCCTTGCTTTGTCTCTGTCATGGTGTGAAAGCCTCCTGACGTTGGCGATGACGAGCTTTAGTAGTTTCATTTGACTCGTCGGGTTAATACATACAACGTCCCGCTCGCTTTTTTTAAGCGACCTTCGCCTTGGCTTCGACTTGAAGCTGTGATTGGGGGCGGGGCACTGCTACTACGGGTACTGCTGGTGTTTGCTACTACGGGATAAAAGCAAAAAGCCACGCTCGGAGAGACGTTGATAAAACTCCTCTCAAAACGCGGCTTAAACTGAATTGCAAAGATTGCGGGGACTAACACAACAGTACTTCTTTTTGGGTGCTGGCGATTGCCAGTCTGGTAAATCTTTAAAGCTTAAATTCTAATTATCTTTGGGTTTTACGTTTGAAATTCGCACACACTGACAGACTTTGCGAATGGTAAGCACAGGTCAAACCATTGTCAAGAGGGATTATTAGTTATCGCTCATTTTTGCCGAGGAACAATTGATTATAATTTTTAACCTGGCTAATTATCGGCTGAGCTTAGCGCATATTCGAAATCTTCGCGTGGTTTAGGAGCAAGCGGCTAAGCGGCTGGTGCTTCGGCTTTTTTACTTAATCCGCCCAACTGCACCATCATTGGCTCTTCCTTAGTTTTACCGAAGCGCTCCAGACAAACCAGGCAGGGGTAATGCAATTGCTCTTTGCGCTCGGGGTCAAAAGACATTTCCAATCTTTCCTGATGTACCTGATTGATTAATTTCATCAGGCGCGACAAGGTTGCGGGCAGGCTGTCACGGCGCAAATCGCCGATTACGTCTTCGCCATCGTGATCGCCATCACGATAATTTGAGATTTGGCAGCAAAGCGTCAAACGACCTTTATAATCAATATTCAAATCATCCATTGTCAGCGGCGTGCAGCGCGGCAAATAATATTCCGTATAAAAGCCAATCGCCATTTCGATTTCGTGCCGGAATTCGCCGCGCAGACGGGCCACATCGCGTTCAACTCCACGCCATTCGCTGATGGGCAAGACCAGATCATTGCTGAAATTGTGCTGCGTCGGATTCTGATGCACAAACACATGCTTTTTAATTTTGAGGTGGGCGCCCAGCAAGCCCAGTTGATCTATTTCGTGGCGATTGGCGCGGTTGATGGTTGAAATCATTCCTACGTCAATTCCCACTGCCTGACACGTCGCAATTGCGGTCACGACTTCGCGGTAAGAATCTTTGCCGCGAATGCTGTCGTGCGTGGCCTCGGTCGCACCGTCCAGACTGAAAGAAATGCTGGCAAGTTTGGCGCGGCGCGATTTGGGCGTCACGGCCTTCAATGTTTTAGCAAAATTCCGTCCGTTCGTCAGAAAATGATAGCCGTAACCGTGCCGGGCGATAATTTCGAGTGCTTCGCCGAATTTCGGGTGCATTGGTGGTTCGCCGCCGGTAATGGAGATGTGGTGATAGCCGAGCGGTTTCGCCTCGACCAGAATTTTCTCTAACAAATCAAGGGGCAAAAACAAATCGCTTTTGTCTCCTTCACCGCGATAAATATCCCGGAAGCAATGTCCGCAATCCAGATTACAAACGTTATTCAGTTCAATTCCAATGCGTGGCATAAATATTCAGGCAGGGCAGCGAGACGATATTGTTTCAGGGGCAGGATAAAAAATTATTCTAGCTGGTGAGGGCAGAGAAAGCCAGTCATAACGTGGCAGGATTCTCAAGTGGACACAACCGATACTTTAGCCGAAGCAAAAGTCAGGGGCCGATTCCTGGTTTTTGCAAAAGCCGTGAAGGCTTAATTGTGCCCACTTCAAAATCTCTCAACAGTTGACTGCCGGTAACTCCCTTCAATCCTTTTGTTCAATTTGCTGCTCAATTAATTCCTGCTTCAGCCTTTCGCGCAGCCATAGAATATCGGTTTTCAACTCCGCGACGTATTCGTGTAATTGAGGCAATTTGTTATTTACGGCAAAATGGTAAAACACTACCTGACTGGGAATCTCTAACTCAGAATTTCTGACGGGTTTTGAGGATTTCTTATTTTTATTCACAACATCATCACTAAAAATCAAAGGCTGATTTGGAACCGGGGTTATAATTTGTCCTTGTCCATTTTCGCAACCACTTTCCGTGCCCGGATCAGGGCGTTCTGTAAAAGGGTTTCGTAATGAGCCAGAGTGCGGTTGGCTTTGGCTAATTCCAGCCGCAACGTTAAAATTTCGGCTTTAAGCTCAGCAATATATTCTTCGTCCTGCGGCGACTCCTTAATTTGAGGCGGCTTTTTCAGTAGCCCAAATTTTAGCAGGTTGTCAGACGTTCTGGTCGAATCATCGTCAGCGATAACAGGCTGTGCCGATTGTCTTGCATTGTTCATTAGGGGGAGACTCCAGTTTATTTCTCTTGCGAAACGTATCAGTGCCGATTGGCAAATCCAGATGGCAGGGTGAAGGAGAATACTACTTTTGCCGCACTATCTGGATTTGCCGGACATTACTTATCTGTAGAGTAGGTAAGTAAATGTCCGCTTTAGCACTAAATACAATCAAATGGGAAGCTCACCGGATTTTGCAGCCAGCCACATATACCACACGAAAAAGCGCTTTGCTCCTTCGCTTTTTCTCAACGCTGCCGGTTCCGTTGCCTGGCTGGTTGACGATAAAATCAAGTGAGTTCCCATTCTTTTAGTAATGTGAATTTACGCAAAACATCCCGACAAAAAATAAGCTAAGGCAATAAAATATTGCACTCCCTGGAGCCAGGCTAGTTTTTATCAAGGGAAAAATGATATTTGTGGATAAGGATAGCCTTACCATCTTCAGACAGCCCGTAAAGACTGGCGCTATAATCGTCACTGGCAATTGCATCAGCAGGTAAACTTATCCTTACTAGCTGGGCAGGTTTTTGCCGGACAACAGGCAATCGTTCCCAGTTCCTGACTATTTTCCCTATGCTGGTTTGGAGTACGACCCGATAGTGACGATACTCAGCCGCGCTAAGTTCTAGTTGCAATTGCATTGTCGTAATGTTGGGCGCAAGCAGGAGCGTGACAGTATCTTCAGCCCCTCTGGTAGTTTCCGCTGACAATAAAAAAGTGATGCTCACAGGCGTAGACTGATTTTTTGTGGTGTGCTGAATCGGAGGCGGCGAAACAGATGACGCCGGATGCCTGGTATTATTGGTCGGAGTGCTGTCGGGTAAAGGCCGCAAGGGCGTTGGGGCTTCACGCTGCTGCGCAATTTGATCGGTTATATTTGGTCGCGACGACTTGTTTGCGCCGTTCAGTTTCAGGAAATACCCGATCCCGCCAGCCAGAATTATAAGCGCTGTAATTGCCAGCGCTAAGCGCGTCGGAAAACGTATTTCAGCCCAAAGTTTAGCCAAAGACCAGTGCGGTGTACTGTTTTGTAGTTGCCATTTTTTTTCAAGCGCGATTGTTTGACGAGCGGATTCCAAAGCCTGAAGCAAAGCGCGATCATTTTCCACCTTCTCACGTAAGGCCGGTAATTCATTCAGGCGTTGCTCGAATTTCAAGTGTTCCTGCGGCGCAAGTTTGCCGCGCAGATAATCGTCAATTAAATCATCACACGCAGCCCGCAATGCCATTAGGGCTTCAGGGTTGGAGAAGTAGTCTTCTTCAAAATTTAGTTGCTCCGACTCGGGGAGATGACCTAAAAAATAATCTTTGCTTTGATCGTAAATTGACATAACTACTCCAATCAAACAAATACCGACGGCGGTCAACCCCTCAGCCGCCGTCGGTCCAGGAACTACTTATTACTTTTATTAATGTAATTATTAAGAAAATATCCCGTACCACTGGCAGGTTGCTGGTTTACTTTTTTTTGTTAGTTCTCTGCGCTCAGGCTTTTTTTCATACAGTGCGCCAGCTTACCACGCAGCAAAGTAGTTTTATTCCTCATTGTTTTGAGTGAAATTCCAAAGCGCGTTGCTAATGCCTGGCGATGCTCAATTTTGCCGGCTCCAGCCTCCTGATAATATTCGACGAGCAGCTTACGGTCTTTCACCGGCAAGCCTTCAAGACAGTGATTCAGATGCGTCAGGCGTTGCTCAAAAGTAATCCGCTCGTGCGCTTGTTCCATTAATTCATGTGGATTTGGCGTCAGGTTTTTCTCGTGGGAAACTATTTCGTCCAGTTGTTGTAACTTTGCTGGTTTAGCTAATATTTCACGCCAGATATTACGCGCAAAACCGTAAAAGTAACTGGTGGGATTTTGGGCGAAAATTTCTGCGCCGTTGCTCAAACGACTGGCCACGCGATTGAAAGTTTCGTTGGTTAGCTCATCCGGGTCGGCGGCTCCGCGACAGGAAAAAAAAGTAATCAGCGCCCAGCGAATGTGCTCATACATTTCCGCCGCAGCCATTCGATCAGGGTTCAGCGCAAAGAGTAATTGATCGAATTTCTCCTGCGTTAATTGCGTCTGCTTTTTAGTTTTGGGCAAAGAACCATCATCCATGTTTCATCTTCCCGGCAATATTGAAGATCAGCGCGATGATTTTATATCGGCCCAATCGAAAATCACCACGCACAAGGTTATTTAGTTTGTTAATTCATCGGTGAACCTATCACCACTCACCTTGCAAAGTAAACGCTGCCCAATAATAAGGTGAACTCCATTTTTTATCTTTCCTCATTTCGAGTTGTGCCGCTCGTAATGCAGCCGCAGGTAATAATTTCTTTTCACCCAACATGCCCTGATAAAAATGTTCCATCAATTCCGCCGTCGCCTCGTCGTTGACCTGCCACAGGCTCGCCATCACACGCTTAGCTCCCGCATACATAAAGCCGCGCGTCAGTCCCATCAATCCTTCGCCTTTAATCTCCTTGCCGAGGGCTGTTCGACATTCACTAAGTACGACCAGTTCGGCATTGAGCTTGAGGTTGAACGCATCCAGTGTCGTGAAATAACCATTCTCGGTTCCGCCCTGCCGATTCACTTGCGTCAGCAACAGCCCCGATAGCTCAGGATGGATTTCATCCAACAAGCCGTGCGTGGCGAAATGGACGAAACGGTATTGGTCTAAATCGCCTTGCGTCGCCGTTTGATAACTGGCGTCAAAATCCAGCGCAGCCTTGCGCTCATCAGAGGGTACAAGTCCCAGAATCGTTTCAGCCTCAACGCGACTGGCGGGCAGACGCGGAATCAGGAAATTGCGGGCCTCATCCTTGTCACCAAAAGTGCGTAATTGTCTGGTCAGTTCAACCGTCCGCGTCGTGGCATCGGTGAACGGGTGCGGCGGGCGCAGTGTCAGGCGTTCGTCGTGCGCATCGAAAACCGGATCAGCCAGCACGACCAGTGTTTTCGGCGCAGGCTTCCGCCCCGCTGATTCGCGCCGCATCAGCGCCAGCGTTGAGGCTGAAGGCAGGCTGACAATTTCGTGATCCACTATGAGCGGTTTCGAGTTTTGCGTTGCGCGTGTCGTAGGTTGTGATTTATTACGTTTCCCGCGAAACTCGGAACCCGAAACGCGCAACTCCTCGCCGCCAGGCGAAGGCAGCGCCGCAAACGGTACGAAATGCAATAACCCATCGGCGACGATCAGCAAACGTTTGTCGCTCAGCAATGATGCCGCAGGCTTGAACAGCAAAGCACTCAATTGGTCACCAGCTTTTTCAGCGGCTAGGTTGTTGCTCCGCAACCACGTTTGTTTTTCGGCCACGTTAGCGAAGGCTTTTGGTTGCTGGCGGCGCGACAAGGTTTCGTAAAACTGTCGGGCGACTGGCTCAATTACCTTGCGGCTGGGCAAGCTGAACGTATGTAAGGCATCAGCAGAAACTACGAAAAGCGAGCTACGCTCTTCACCCGGCGCGTATTCAAGCAGGATCGTGTCGCGGTCAAGAATTTGCTTTTGCATCTCGCACAGCTTGAGCGGTTCAGGCAGGGTGAGGGCAGCAAGGCGCGGATTACTGTCACGTATTTCCATTGTAACCTGATCCATTTCGGCCAGCGCAGTGGCTAGGTTACGTTGGACTGTTTCGCGTAGCGTTCCCGCTGTGCCACTTATCCGCAGCCGCAATTGTTCGTTGGTCAGCGTGGCAATGTGTTGCCGCAAATCATTCAACCGTTTTGTATGCGCCGGATCAGAGGTGGTCAATTTTGCCTGACTTTGCTCATTGAGCATTTGCACTAACGAGCGCGAATGCGCGAACTCACTGGCTTGCAACGTGCTGGCATCGTGTCCCGCCGTGCGCTCACGTTCGTGCAAATGTAAGAGTATGTCCATCCGCAATGCGTAAGAATCGCGTTCGAACAAGGAGTTCGTTACTCATGCGGAATCCTGTAAAGGCAGTTGCACACGCAATCCTTCGGTGATTTGTACTGCCTGCTCAATACTGGCAAGCGATTTCGTGAACTGCCCTTCCGCGTGTTGTAATTGCGCCAAATGTTGCAAAGCGCTGGATAAGTATAGTTTGCCGCCGTAAACACCTGCCTCAATGGCCTGTGTCAGCGCGACACGAGCTTCGCCCCGCCGCCCTGCCAATAGATAGAGGTTCCCCAATTCACCCAAACCCTGAGATTCATACGAGCGCAATCCCACTTGGCGGCTGACAGTGACACATTGCTCAAAAGCCTCTATCGCCTTCGCCGACTGTCCAGCCAAACGCCAGGTCACCCCCAACTGCATCATAAGCTGTACCATATTCAAACTGTTATGTGTCGAGCGTGCTAAGGCGAGCGCTTCTTCCGCCTTCCTGCACACGTCCCCGCCCGGCCAGAGCCATGCCCAGCACCATCAGCACGTCATCCCGATACACCCGATCCCATTCGTCAATCCTGCCAGTGCAGGCTTCCGGCAGCAATTGGCGGGAAAGCGCCTCTGCCTGCTGCCACTCACCAATATTGCGATAGTGCATTGCCTGTAGTAGTCGCACCAACCGCAGTCCTTCTTCATTTTTGGTAGAGTTCCAGATCAACAGGGTGCGTACCGCTAGTAAGAAGCTTTTCTGATAATCGCCATCTGCCAATTCCAGCAATCCCTGCGCAGCGACACTGAGTACTTCACCCTGCCGCACTCCGGCTTGCTGAAACGCCGCAATCGCCTGTTGAAAGACTTCCCGCCCGACCTGATGTTCGCTGAGCAAATATAAACTGCGTCCGGCGCGATCCAGCATGCGTCCGGCGCGTTCTGGCTCATTCAACGCCAGCCAGCGCGTGGCAGCTTCGCGGCCTTTCGCGGCAAGGCGGATTTTTCCTGTTGGCGATAAAGGCTGACGACTTCCCAATCGAGGATGTGCAAGGCGAAACGTTCTCTATCAGCCGCCGTCGCTGTGCGTTTTTCCTTCAGTGTCAGTTGGTATTTGGCGGCGGAGGTCAGGCTGTTTTCCGGCGCAACACGAATGAAATAGTGCGTCGCTTGTTCCGCGACGATGTCTAATCGCTTCAATCCGGGTGAATCGGCATCGGCGATGGCGGCGGTGAGTTCGTTGTTGGGAGACAAGAGCGCGAGGCTGAGTCGGGCTTTGCCTGACTGCAATTCCACACATGCGTATTCGCCTGCCGCGAGCGTGAGTTGATAGACCTGATCTTCACCACTTTTTAGTTCGCGGTCAATTGGTTGGTTAGCTTCGAGCGGAGTGATTTCTTGTGCGCTTTGACCATAAGATGCAGAGAGTGCAAGCAGGAAAACAAAAATAAAAGCAAAAGAAATCTGAGCAGGGGCTGCAAGCTTAACATTTTTTCTTTCCTTCAGATCGGAATTGTAATTGGCTCTTACCTACATTTCAGCCCAGACTTTCACCCGTGTAAGCTTGAATCTGTTATAACGCAAAAGCTACTATGAGCGTGAATTCTATGTTGGTTAGTTGAATCGTGCAAGCGCAAAGATTGATGTCAGTACTTGTCTGAACCAGAGCGTACCGAACCTCAATTTTTACGCAAAATGAGCGATCAGCCGTTGTAACTCCTCAATGAAGCTATTGACAAGTAAGCTGATATTTTTTTGTTCGAATTGTCCGCGCGCATAGTTCAATTGAAATTCCAATGCTCCATTGTTCATCGCTCCGGTGACGGAAATCGCTACGCTGCGGATGTTGTGCGGATATTGTTCGATGCCGACAGATTCTTTGGCGGGTTGCCACCATGTTTCACCGGCAAGATTTTCCAGATATTTAAAACTTACTTTTGGCGCAGACAATTCGTTCAATTCGGTGCGGGCTTTTTTATCTGCGCCATAACGTAACAGGCCAAAGCCGATGCCCTGATTGGGGATTGATTGTAACTGTGATTGTAAAATTCGCAAGGCTTCGTGCGCTTCTGTTACCTGCCTAATTTTGAAGAACGCCGGAATTTTAGTCGTAAACCAGCCAAGCGTTCGAGACACATCTAAATTGACGAGCGGGTTTGCCCGTCCGCTTTGTTCCAGTTCAATCAAGACCGAGCTTTCGCCTGACCAGCGTGCGACCGACATCACCAGCGCCGTCAAAATAATTTCATTCAATCCGGCTTCTGCCGCCAGCGGAACGTGATTGAGCAGCGCCTGGGTTTCCTGTTTATTTAACGAGACGAAAACTCGATCAATTGAGCCGTAAGTATTTTTCTGTTCCGGCGCATCAACGGGTAACGCGGAGACCTGATTTGTTTCCCACCAGTAATCTAATTCGTCTTTTATTGCGGGCTGTTGTGACAGCCTGGAAAGCTGTTTGACCCATTCCTGCCAGGACGTTGTTGGTGCGGGTAAAGAAAGCGTTTCCCCTGTGGTGATTTGTTGATATACCGTCAGCAAATCAGCCAGGAAAATCCGCAGCGAAAGCTCATCGCCCAGCAAATGGTGAAAAATAATCAACAGGCGATCTGCGGGGGCCGCTCCGAGATCAAAATAAATAACGCGCCATAATGGCCCTGCGGCCAAGTTCAAGCTTGTTTGTGTGTGGGCCGCTGTTTCTTCAATCGTGCGGCGCTGGCTCTTGGCCCATTTCGCCGAAAGATCAAGATATTCCAGCGCAATTTCGTCGGGCACTGCTGCCTCCTCTGGTTCCCATCCCTGTTCAGTTAGTCGGAAACGCAGCCGTAAATTGTCGTGGTGTGCCTGCAAATATTTGAGCGCCTGCGCCAGCGGTTGCCGTTCCCATTTCTCCTTAATTTCTACCAGCAGCGAAATATTCCAATGCTGCGGCTCCAACGGATGTTGCGCAAAAAACCACTGCTGCATTGGCGCGAGCAATGATGATTCGGATTCGGATTTAGCTTCTGCCTCTGGGGCTGGCGCTGGTGGCAGTTCCGGCGTCAGTGAAAATTCGGGTTCGGAATCTGACTTTGGCGCTGGTGGCAGTTCCGGTGTCAGTGAAAATAACGAGAGATCAAATTCAGTGGCAACTTCAGGTTCCGGGGCGGGATCAATGATCGCGTCCGGGGCCGATTGTGGGAACCGCGCCAGAGGAATTCGCCAGGGATTATGTTCACTGAATTGAAACCAGTTTTCGGTGGTGGCCAAAGTCTTTGCCAGACTGGCCTGGGAAATAATAACCGGAGCTTTTTCAACCCCTGATGGAGCGGAGTAAAGCAAACAAGCCGGATGTTCATCGCTGACATCCCCGGCAAAGCTTTCGGCTGTTTCGAGTGCGATTTCATCCCAGTCTTTATCCAGACACAAAATGACAGGCAGGCGAAATAACGCCGGATCGCCAGACCCCTTATCTTCCGCTTTGTGGCTGACTTTTTGCCAGATGATCGTTGCCAGTCGTTGCTGGGTTAACAACACATAAGGCGCTACTTCCTCAATGGCGTGCCGTAAAATAGCAAGCGGATCGGCAGGATCCAGCGGCAGATATGCGCCCCCGGCTTTTAAAATTCCCATCACGCCAATCATCATTTCAATGGATGGTTCCAGATATAAACCGACCGGCGCTTGTGGGGCAATTCCGAGCCGCCGCAGGTAACGAGCAAGCTGGCTGGCACGAACATCCAGTTCCTGCCAGGTCAAAGTTTTTTCATTGAACGAGATGGCTATTTCATCAGGGGTAGCTTGCACCTGCTCGGCAAATAATTCATTAACCAGGCGCTCAGCTTTGAGCCAGTTGACCCAGCCTTGTTCGTCCTCAGGTTTTTCCTGTGAGAATGCTGGGCTGGGCGGTGGCGTGGAGGCGCTCAGCGGTTCTTTATTCAATTGGAGCAGATCGGCTAGTTTTTGGTGTGGAGCAGCCAGGAAACTTTCAATGATGCCAAGCAACTTGATTGCCGATGGGGTGGGCGCAATGATTGGTTGCCCGGATTGTTTACTGATCCTGACGGTTGTCATTATCTGACTTAATTGCGGAAGCTGCAGGTCACAAATTTCTAAACTGGCAGCGGGCCGATTAATTTCCAGTTCAACTTTTGGTTCAGCCACTACGACTTCGCTGGCAATTAGTATCGTCTCCGGCTCCAGACCGCTCCACTTTTGAATTTGCGCAAGCGAGCTATATTCGTAAGTGCGTAGCTCGTCTCGTTGCCTTTGAATCTGTGTTAACCATTCACTAACGGTTGCCTGCGGATTAATTTGGACACGTAACGGCAGCGTATTGGCGAACTGTCCGATCAGGCGCTCAGCCCCGGCAAGTTCTTTGGGACGGCTGGGGACTCTGATGCCAAAAGCCACGTCCTGTTGTCCGCTATGGCAACTGAGCAGCAAAGCCCAGGCACCATAAAATATTGTTTCGAGCGTGAGTTGAGTTTTTTCTGCCAAATCTTCAAGCGAAGCAAAGGTTTCATCCGGGAGCGATAAAAGAATTTCGCCTTTTTCGAGGGGAAGCGAGGCCTCGGGCGTAAAGCCCTGAAGCTGCTTTTGCCAGAATTCTTCCGCCTGCCCGGAATTTTGTTTTTTGAGCCAGTCCACGAATTTTCGCGCCGACGGTGGATGCGGTAAAATCAGGTTTTGGGCCTGATGAATTGCTTCGTAATACGCCAATACCTCACTCAGGATAATTGTGAGCGAAGTTCGATCAAGTAATAAATAGTGATATGTCCAAATCAGGTAATAACGATTTTCGCTCATCCTGAGCAGGGTTAAGCGCCAGAGTTGGGGATTTTTTAGCAGGAATTTCTCTTGTCTGTCGGACTGTAAAAAATCACTGAATCTTGTTCCCTGTTCGGTTTCCGGCACACCGCGCCAATCCTGCTCTTCAAAATCCACCAGGACGTTGCGATTAATTACCTGCACCGGTTCTTTCAAATCGCCACTGACAAATGTTGTTCGTAAGCCAAACTGGCGATCAGACACTTTTTGCCACGCCCGCTTAAAGGCGGCGACATCTATTTGACCATTCAGGACACAGCCAAACTGGGTGAGCCAGAAACTGCCATCGCTCGCACGTTCGCTGGCTGCCAGTAAATATTTCTGGACCGGGGTGAGGTGGAAAAATTCTTCGATTTGCTTAGGGTTCATCGGCTCGCGTTAACTGCAATTATTTCAAACTAATAAAATGAGAATTATTGGTCATGCAAAGAAAATGGGCTAGACTGAACGCTGTCCTGGCTAGTTTATTTGATTTACCCGTTTCTAACCAAAGGTTTTTGACCAGGCAGCGCGAAAAAAATAAATATCAAATTTGATTGTATGATATTTATTCCTGACGCTGTAATTTTTGTTTATGTATCCCAAAGGCAATTTATTTATCCCGGCCCCACACGGTCAACTGGAAATTATTTACCGACCGGAAAATCCGTTGTCTGAACGCGCCGCCATCGTTTTGCATCCCAACCCTTTGCAGGGCGGAACAATGCACACCAAAGTAGTTTTTCGGACGGCGCGTGCGTTACAAAATACAGGGTATGAAACCCTGCGCTTTAATTTTCGCGGTGTCGGTCACAGCACCGGAACCTTTGACAATGGCAGCGGTGAAGCCGAAGACGCCAGCATTGTGCTGGATTACTTATTAAGCAAATTACCGCAGGCGCGTGAAGTTCTGGTCGCCGGATTTTCCTTTGGCTCGGCGGTTGGGATCCGGTTTGGGTGTGCCGACAACCGTGTGCAGCGCGTAATTGCCATTGGCGCTCCAAACAAAATGTATGAGCGGGAAACTTTGTTGCAATGCGCAAAACCAAAGCTGTTTATTCACGGCACAGAAGATCAGATTGCGCCGCTGGCTCCGATTGAAGAAATGATTCTTTCGCTGCCGCCGGAAAATAATTGTCACTTAATAAAGATCGAAGGCGCGGGACATTTCTTTGAAGACAAGCTGGATGAACTGATGCAGGTCGTCACGGATTTTGCCGCGTTCACAAACTAGATTTTCAGGTACAGTACCGCGAGCCGTAGCGAGCCGGGTTTTATACACTTTCCGAACAAGAAACTAATAATGGAAGAAATTTTTGGCCCCAATGGTCTCATCGCTAAACATCATCCCGATTACGAATATCGTCCCGGCCAGGTGGCAATGGCACAAGCCGTAGCCAATGCGCTCACCCTCAAAAACCATTTACTGGTTGAGGCTGGTACTGGAACGGGCAAAACGCTGGCGTATTTGGTTCCAGCCATCGCGCTGGGCAAACGGGTCATCATTTCGACGGGGACAAAAAATTTACAGGAACAGCTTTTCCTCAAAGATATTCCTTTTCTGCAAAAAATTCTGCCGCGTCCGTTCAAGGCTACTTATCTTAAAGGTCGCTCGAATTATGTTTGCCTGTTGCGCCTGGGACGCGCCGAGATGAGTCCGGT
The DNA here is from genome assembly GCA_031371805.1 of Blastocatellia bacterium. Classification (GTDB taxonomy): domain Bacteria; phylum Acidobacteriota; class Blastocatellia; order RBC074; family RBC074; genus JAFDVL01. The sequence continues at coordinate 24,604 of JANMKB010000031.1, forward strand.
TTTAGAAGGCCTCGACGAAGTAGATCATTTTGATACTGTGCGGCGCTGGGCTTATGAAACCGAAATTGGAGATCGGGCAGAACTCGCTACGTTACCTGATAACATTGGGTTTTGGCGACATATTGATGCGCGTTCGGATATTTGCATTGGCTCAAAATGTCCAAATTTCGAGCCGTGTTTTATCACGAAGGCGCGGCAGGCCGCCGTCGAATCCGACATCGTAATCGTGAATCATCATTTATTTTTTGCCGATCTCGCTTTACGGGGCAGAGATTACGGCCAGGTGTTGCCGGATTATTCCGCCGTGATTTTTGACGAAGCGCATCAAATCGAAGACATCGCTTCGACTTATTTTGGCTCGCAGGTTTCAAGTTATCAGGTCGAAGATTTAGTCCGCGATATTTCACGGCTGATGATTAGCGATGTTGCGGCGGCAATGGAATTAACCAAAGCCTCAGCACGTGTGACACGTTTTGCCGATCAATTCTGGCTGAGCTTTTTAGGGCAGGATCGCCAGGCTGCAATCCCGATCACGCTGAATGGTGACGGACGTTTTGCGATCAGACAGCAAATGTTTGTTCGCCAAGTGCGCAAAGGACAATTCGAGCCAACGCCCATTGGCGAACGCTTTGGCGCTTTCAAAAATGCGCTGGCCCGTTTGAAAAGTGCGCTTGAAGTCGTCAAAGACCCGCCGGCAGAAATGGACGCCGTGCTGCGCCGCGTTGAACAAATTTTGTTTGATGTGGAATTTATTATTCTTGGCGATGATCGCAATTTTATTTACTGGTGCGAACGGCGTGGGCGCGGCGTGTTTTTGCAGGCGACGCCAATTGATGTTTCAGGTTTGCTCAACGACAAGCTTTTTAATATTCAGGGCGAAAATAAAGTCGAAAGTGTTGTGATGACTTCGGCAACTTTGACCAGTGGCGGCTCATTTGAATTTATCAAGGATCGCCTGGGAGTTGAGTCGGCGGACGAGTTAATTGCCGAATCAAATTTTGATTACGAACGGCAGGCGCTGTTTTATTTGCCGCCCAACATGCCCGATCCACGCGACGGGAAATTTACGCCCGCCGCCGCCGCCGAAATTGTCAAAATTCTCAACGCGACAAAAGGTCGCGCGTTCGTCCTTTGCACCAGCAACAGCTCAATGGAAATGTTGCGCGATCTGGTTGCTGCCGAGGTGGACTTCCCAATTTTCAAACAGGGCGAAGGCTCGCGCACAGGTTTGCTGGAACAGTTTCGCAAAACGCCGAACGCCGTGTTATTCGCTACGTCGAGTTTCTGGCAGGGCGTAGATGTGCGCGGCGATGCGTTGTCCTGTGTGATTATTGACAAGCTCCCGTTCGCCGTGCCGTCCGATCCGGTGATTGCGGCGCGGCAAAGATTTATTGATGACACGGGCGGCAACAGCTTCAATGATTATTCGGTGCCATCAGCCATTATTGCGCTCAAGCAGGGCTTAGGCCGGCTGATCCGCAGCGCGACAGATCGCGGCGTGCTGTCAGTCCTTGATCCGCGCCTGACGACTAAAGCCTACGGTCAGACTTTTTTGAAAAGCCTGCCGCAATGTCGCGTGACGCAGGATATTGAAGAGGTAGAAAAGTTTTTTGCTGGCTGAAAATTCGCAGACGAATAAAATGTCCAAAATTTTCAAGCCACTTTCTTGCGTGGATAGAGATGTTGGAAAGAAGGCGAATAACTCTCAATCTTTCGCATCGCTGCCTGATCAAAAACTCGCTCTTCACAATTTGGGCATTCATGAAATTCTAAATTGGGGACGACGTAGTTTTGACCATGCACGGTATTATGTAAATTTCGGCGTACTTTTTTAATTTTGTCACTCCCACAAGTTGGGCAAATCGTTAATCTCAACATAATAATTCCTTACGTTAAATAGAGCGTTTGGAGGAAATCAAGAAGTAAAAGATTTCCTTGTCTTCATTTTTGATAAATTTCCCTTTTGTGTAAATAAATATTCCATCCAAATTCACACCTTGAATGATGTAAAGATATTCCATTTTTTCAGGGTGAAATGGATTACGCGAACGAATCTTTTTATAGATCGCCGGGGCATTCAAAATCGCTTCCGCAATATCCATATCGGTTAGTCCATCATCGTCCATTTCCTGTCGGGCTTTGCGGCTAAAGCTTACCAGCCCTGCTATGACAGCCCGTTTAATGCGAACCAGAATATCACTTTGCTCTCTCGTCATTATCGCCCACCTTTCTTTCAACTCGTCGCTAATTCTTGTTTCTGAATAGTTATTTTTAAACTAGGAAGCCTGGATAATTTTTATAATCTCACTGCCACTTTGTACACAACGCACTTCCCCTTGATTTGCAACCAACTCATTTGGCACATGGGCAATAATTGACGAATCAGCAACAAGTAGGACTCCGCCAGGAAAGTACAAAACCCAATTTCCAAGTTTCATGAGTTTGAATACTTTATCCCAAAAGAGAAGTTCTTCAGGGGGCCGATGAAAGCATAAGCTGCTTATGGTGTCGTTGTCTGATTCCCGAAACCCAATATACGTTTCACAAGCATTTACTCCACCATAAGAAAAGTAGTAACAGCCAGAGTAGTCAGGGGCTTTGTAAGGCTGAAAGACCTCTGTCTCGAAACCCCACTATGAATTCCATTACTGAAGTGATCCAGATAAATTGAAAAGCTCATACTACCTATTTCGCTAACTTGCCGCCAATTCCTCTTCCAACAACTGCCGTTCATACAAATCAGCATATTCACCGCCGAGGCGCATTAACAGTTCGTGTGTCCCGCGTTCGACGATGCTCCCGTGATCTAATACGCAAATGAGATCGGCGTCTTTCACGGTTGAAATTCTGTGCGCGACAATCAGCGATGTGCGACCTTTCATGACACCGCGTAATTCGGATAAGATTTTTTCTTCGGTGTACGTGTCTACGGCGGAAAGAGCGTCGTCGAGGATCAGGATTTTTGGTTCGCGCATGATGGCACGGGCGATGGCGGTGCGCTGTTTTTGTCCGCCGGAAAGTGTGATGCCGCGTTCGCCTACAAGAGTCTCATATTGTTTGGGAAAACCATTGATGTCGTCGGCTAAACCCGCGACAGCGGCAGCGCGGGCGATTTGTTGGGCTTCAGATTTATCTACGCCAAACGCAATATTTTCGCCGAGTGTTTCACTGAACAAAAATGTCTCCTGCGTGACGTAGCCAATATTTTCTCGCAGTATTTGCAACGGAATTTCACGAATTGGTTGTCCGTTAATTAACACCATCCCCGGCGCAGCATCCAGCAAGCGCGGTACTAAATTCATCAGCGTAGATTTGCCCGCACCAGTACGTCCGATAAATGCTACAGTCTGCCCCGGCTCAATAATTAAATTAATATCGCGCAAAACCTCCGGCGTGGATTCAGAATAACGAAACGTCAAATCTCGAAATTCAATTCGCCCCGTCGCCCCGTCGCCCCGTCTCGCCGTCGCATTCTCTTCATCACGAATCGCCGGTTCCACCTGCATAATTTCGTGCATGCGTTTCAAACTCGCGGTTCCACGTTGCACCAGATTTGTCACGTAGCCCGTCGCAATCAGCGGCCAGATTAATTGTTCTAAATACAAATTGAACGCGGCAAAATCTCCGAGCGACATATTGCCCAGCGCGGTTTCGCGTCCGCCGTACCACAAAATCGCGGCGAATCCGAGGCCAATCAAAAATTGCATCAGCGGACGAAAGACGGCGGACAGCTTCACTAAATCCAAATTGCGGTCAACGTATTGCTGATTGAGTTTGTCGAAATTTTCGATCTCAGATTTTTCCTGCGCGTAAGCACGAATGACGCGGACGCCGGTCAAATTCTCCTGTGCACGGGCGGAAATATCTGAGAAAAATTCCTGAATCTTTTCAAAGCGCACGTGAATTTGTTGTCCGAACCATTTCACCGTTAATGACACGAGCGGCATTGTAATCAACAAAATCAGCGTCAGTTTCCAACTGATCGTGAACATAATCGGGATCACAATCAGACAACGAAACAGCGTGCCTTCGCCGTACATAATCGCGGGGCCAACGATTTGGCGGACTGCGCCGAGGTCATTCGTAGACCGTGCCATCAGGTCTCCGGTGCGATTGTCCTGATAAAATTGCAGCGGGAGTTTTTGCAGATGCGCGTAAAAATCATTGCGCAAATCGTATTCGATAAACCGCGACATGTTGATCAGCGTGCGGCGTTGCAGATACAAAAAACAGCCGCTGATAATACTGGCGCAAACAATCAACAAGGCGTGATGGAAAATGATTTCTGATGTTACGTCGTTTGTTTTCAGCGCATCAATCGCTTTGCCAACCTGGTTGGGAACGAAGACGCTGAAGATCGTCGAGCCAAGCACGAACAACGTTCCAGCAATCAAGCGCCAGAGATATTTTTTTTGATAACTGAGCAACCACGCATTGCCGGTTGGGTATTTCGTCATAAATAAATTTGATCTTTGGTCTTGGGACTTTGGTCTTTGTTTTTGGTTTTCCCAAAGGTCAAAGATCAAAGTCCCAGGACCTTTCACCGCTACATCTTTTATTTTTCCTTCAATGATCGCGCTACTAAACCAAGTCCGCCGACCAATAAAATCAGGATCGTCAACACATTGAACAAGCTCTGGTTGTGAAAATAAACATTCAGATTAGCGATAATGCCGACGAAAATAATAATCGCTCCGGCAAAGGTCAGCAGCCAGCCAATCTTTGACTTGCCATTAAAAAACAGCATCCCGATCCCTGCCAGCAACGGAAACAGCGACATGCCAAATCCGTTGTAGCCATAAATCATCCACGGCGAAGTGTACACATTCACGTTTTGCAGGAAGAGATACCCGCCCGCAATCGCCATCGCCAAACCAATCAAAAACGTCCCGACACCGCCCGCAGTCCCACCTGCGCCACGCTTCTTTTCGACCGGCTCCATTTGTTGATCGAACATGCTTTGATAGCTCTCATAATCCTGTTTTTCCTTATCTTTTAGCGCCATTGATAAACCTCTCTGTGATCGGAATTTTTCGGATGTTGCGATTAAGCAAAAAGCATTCTAACTTGTGATGAGCAGTCTTGTACAATGGCCTGCCTAAGCTCTAATTACATCTATGACAAAGAAAACTACACAAACAAACTTGCAAGCTAAAAAGGCAGAAAAACTATTTGCTGCCGCTATCAAAGCCGAAGATGAGGGGAAATTTGAAAAGGCACAGTTGCTTTATGAACAATCAATACAGGCAGATAAAAATTCATTTGCTTCGCGCTTAAGACTTGCAGGGTTGCTTTGGGGGGAGCAGCATAAATATAAGGAAGCTATCAAAATCACAAAATTGATCGTCAAACGCTGGCCCCAAACAATGGCATATTCAATTCTGGGAAACAGCTATATGAAGCTTGGGCGATTTGTCCAGGCCGAAAAAACCTGGCGACAATCTTTGGCAATTGAGGCCACACCCGAAGCATATTTTTTTCTGGGATTCACGCTGACAGAGTTAAACCGCTACGATGAAGCCATTGCCTGCTATAAAAAAGCCATCAAACTTGATCCAAATTATGATGAGGCACATTACAATTTAGGTTGTAGATATAAGTTACAAGGTCAATACACCCTCGCCGAAAAACATCTTAGAAAAGCCATCGCAATAGACTCTAAATATGCCAGAGCATACGCAGAGTTAGGAATGGTTTTACTAAAGGGAGAACGAGATGAAGGAAAAATTAAAGTAGCAGTACGATTACTACAAAAATCTATTCGACTCGACCCAAATTACGGATGGCCTCATGTGTATCTGGCGAATGCATTATGGCGACTAAGAAGGCGAAAAGCAGCGGACGCGCAATATCGCAAAGTGATCGAACTGTGGCCTCATTATTCCCTATCATATTGGGCCTATGGCGGCTTTTTGGCTGATTTGTGGAAAGACAGTTCTCTGGCAGAAAGCTACCTGAGAAAAGCGGTTGAGCTTGATCCTCAAGATGAAGTAGCAAATTATTGGCTTGGTAAATCTTTATTGAAGTGGAATAGAAAATCTGAAGCAAAGAAATATCTGAAAAAAGCTATGCGTTTAGGATATGAGACAGCCGCTATTTTATTTACTAACACATATCCTCCATCTCGAATTCTCCTTATAATCCCTCCAAGTCCAAAAATTGACAGGCTTGAGTAAACCCCAATCACAACGCCAATCCCATGAAAACCAACCGCGCACCATTTTCCAAACTCGAGGCCGAAGCTGCCGCCTGCAACACTTGCGAAAGAATGTGCGAACGCCAAGCCGTGTTGAGCAAATTAAATGGGGCACTCACACCGAAAATTATGTTTATCGCCGAAGCGCCGGGACGCAACGGTGCTGACCGGACGCGGATTCCGTTTCACGGGGACGCTTCGGGCGCGACGTTTGAAAAATTGCTGGCTTCGATCAACCTTAGGCGGGAAGAAATTTTTATTACGAATACAGTGCTTTGTTCGCCCCGCAAACCGAGCGGAGCGAATGACAAACCAACCAAAACTGAGATTCGTAATTGTTCGGATTTTTTGCGGCGCACGATTGAGGTGATCAATCCGCCGCTCATCGCTACACTGGGAGCCGTTGCGTTGGAGGCACTCAAACTCATCAAGCCGCATGAATACACACTGAAAAAATCCGCCGCACAAATCTTACCCTGGCATGGACGAAGGCTCGTGCCGTTGTATCACCCAAGTCCACAGGTGTTGATTACAGTGCGATCCCTCGTGCAACAGACGGAAGATTTTCAGGTGCTTAAATTTTAGCGCAAATTTGCAGGCAGGAGCGTTCCCTACACTGGCTGAGGATAACGAGCCTGATAATCCGTTTGATGGGAAAACCCGGCGTGTTGATAAATTTGCATGGCGACGTTTTCGTCCGGCTCGACGGCCAGGCATAACACTTGTTGTTTGCGCAAACGCCGATGGGTAAGTTCGACCACACATTCCTGGGCAATGCCGCGTTGCCGATAATCGGGATTCGTCCAGATTCCTTCCAGATAAATTACGTCCGGCGTCACACTTTGCAGCTCGGCTTTGAAAACAATGGTGTCCTGTTCAAGCTTGATCCACGTCCGTCCGCGTTCAATCCGTTCCAGCACACGGCGACGAAATCCTTCCGGGTCACTTTGCCGGGGGTCAGTGCCAGTAGCTTCAATAAAAGCTGTGGCCTGAACTTCCGCTACAGCTTCCAGATGCTCTGGCGTGGCCTGTAAGAGTTGGAACTGGCGAATGGGTTGGGTGGGCTTTTCGCACACATACCAGTAAAAATCGCGCTGCATTTTCAGTTCCTGTCCTGGCGTTGCGTAATGCTGCCAAAACAGTTCGACCTGATGCTGTGGGCCAAAGATGACAGCAGTGCGAACCCCGGCGGTGGTGGCGGTGTGAGCCAAAACGGGGATCGCTTCATCCGGGGCACAAAACATAGTTTGATGCCCAATCAGGGCAATGCCCACCAGTTTGTCATGCTCAAAATAGCCGTAGAAGCGCCCTCGCAAAGCAGGTGAAGTCAGGCCGTGATCGTTGATTAACGATTCCAGATGAACGCCCTGGCGCGGATATTCTGTCAGCAGGGCTAACGCCTGCCGATAATCAAGTTCGTCCAACTCGCGCACCTTCACGGCGGCGGCGGATGCCTCAAGGGAGGCAAACTCGGCGATAGTTTTGTAGGCAGGCAATGAATTCATAACTACTCTCTCTGATGAGTACTTTAACAACCAATGGAATTAACGCGTCTCTTGCCAATTACTTCAGCAGATCAATGCTGTTATGGTGCTGGTGACATGCCTGCGGTGTTATCTCCCGTTGGAGTATAGGACGCAAAGGCATCACCCAAAATTACGCCATCACCCAGGATCACGCCGTCGCCGAGGATAACTCCTTGTCCCAGTGATGCGCCATCGCCAAGAATGACGCCATTGCAGAATAATGTGCCATCGCCCAGAATCACTCCATTGTTGGTAATCGCGCCGCTATAAAGCGTGGCTCCGGCTGTCGTCAGCGTGCCAGACTTAGTTAAGACCCCACTCACCATTGAGGTTGCATCGCCCAGGATGACACCATTGGCGTACATCCCCTGCCATTTGGTCATCAATTCGTTGCCATTCAGAAAACCATAATTAGTGATCAGGCCTTTGCTCCAATAACAGGTTTGGCTGTTGATGACGCTGGATTGCGCGGTTGGCAAGGCAGCCGTAAGCAGGGCGTTACCATTGACGGTGGGAAGCGGCGTTTTAATGAGCCTTGTTAACCTGACTGCGCCATCCACATTGAGTTCGCCCGCGCCCTGTTCGAGCGTATTGAAGCCTGGCAGCGGCTGTGCGGTATACATCAAAATTGCTTTGACCAGATTTGGCGTTAGATTCGGATTCTGTTGCAGCAAAACTGCGGCGGCTCCTGCTACCACAGGCGCAGCCATAGATGTGCCGCTGAGGTACATTAACTTGTCTGTGGCGGTTGTATTAGTGCCTGTGCGAAGCGTGGTGTAAGTTCTGGCAAGTGTATTTTCCTGACCATTGTAATAAGAGCGTGCACCAATCAATTTATTGCCGGGAGCAAGGAGGTCAGGTTTGATCAGATCGTCATATTTTTTGACGCCATTGACGACGGTATAACCGCGTGTCGGCCCACGTGAACTGTACGTGGCAACCGTATCATCCGAACGATTTGGTGTTCCATAAGTATTGGCTGCGCCGACCGTAATGATGGAGGGTTCAATGCCAGGGGAATGGATGCCCCCATAGAGTTTATTTCCCAGCAGGTCTTTGCCAACGTTGCCTGCCGCTGCGACAACGACGATGCCCGCATTCCAGGCCCGGCGTGCAGCCAGACACAAAGGATCGGTTTTGTAACTGTCTTTGGCTGGTGTCCCCAAACTAAGATTGATGACACGGATGTTGTACGCTGCCTTATTTGCCACACACCAATCCAGCGCGGCAATGACATTACTAACTGATCCCAGTCCCAGATCATTCAGCACACGGAGGCTGATTTGCTCTGCGCCTGGTGCGCTGCCTTCGTAATCGTAGGTTGGTGAGACGTAGGCTCCACTTAACAACGTCGCAACGTGGCTGCCGTGTCCGTAAGGATCGCCGTTGATCGCTTGACCGGTGAAATCTTTTTGGTAGTAGACTTTGGAATAGGTTGGGCTATTGGTAGTCAGTTTGTGATCTGGTTGAATACCGCTATCAATCACTGCAACACGAGTACCTGTACCGACCAGCCAGGTAGAGGGATCAGTATCGCCCGCGTCGCTGATGCCCGGATTGAGAAAACCGATGGTGTAATTCACGTGACCAAATGAAGAGACAACGCGATCCGGGCTGATATACGCGATACTGCTTTCCGCCGCGATTTGGCGAATGGCGTTGCGCGGCGCTTCAATCACGACCAAACCCGTTTGATCCAGCTTGCGGCTGATCCGTCCACCCAACAACGCCAGCTTTTCCTGCATCACAACGTCTGGCGTAGAGCCTTCCATCTGCACAATAAAGGTTTGTTTTTCTTCCGCCGCAACCTCGGTGCTGGGAATCGTTACGCCTTTGATTTTCACCACCCCCAG